>JAEZAS010000430.1 GCA_023430365.1 Planctomycetota bacterium | reverse complement strand
GCACACTCCGTGTGCCGACAGCCCCGCAAACCGATCTTTTACTGTATTGCTCCCTCTCCCATGGAGAGAGGGGAAGAAGTAGCCGTGTCGGCACGCGGGGCTGACGAGGCGGAGCCTCGGGGTCGTTTCGTCCCAGGCTGGAGCCTGGGACGGAGAAGGAAAAACTACGCCGGCAATTGGCGAAGCAGGGCGACCATTTCGAGAGCCGCCTCGGCACACTCGATACCCTTGTTGCCGACGTTCCCACCGGCGCGATGGATGGCCTGTTCGAGCGTATTGCACGTGAGGACGCCGAACAGGACCGGCAGGCCGTGATCGAGCGACATCTTGCCCAGACTCAGGCTGACCTGCCGGTTGATGTGCTCGTCGTGGGTCGTTTCCCCTTTGATCACTGCTCCCAGACAAAGGATCGCCGCGTACTTGCCGCTGGCGGCGAGCTTTTCGGCGATGAGGGGCAGTTCCCAGGCGCCGGGCACCCAAGCGACGTCGATCTGCGTCTCTTCGATCCCCTTTTCCTTGAGCGTTTCGACCGCTCCGCGCAGGAGGCTGCCGGTGATCGACTGGTTGTAGCGGGAAACGACGACGGCGTATCGGCCGTAGTAATCGGCGGTCGGGCCGTCGCCGCGAAAGACGGTGATCATAGCTGGTTCCTGGAATGGCTTGCCAGCATTGTAACGAACTTCCGTCGGCTGGGGTGGCGGGGCCTAAGCGCAGCGTGGCCCCGGCTGAGATGGGGGCTCAATACGGGGCCACGTCGCTTCGCTCCTTAGGCCCCGCCACCCGACCGCCGTAGTTAATCGTCGAACGTCCTTCGCCTGGCTCTTCGCCACCGCGGCTCTCTCCACCTATAATGAGAGCCACGAACCAAACGTTCCCTTCGGGTGGGTTGCTATATGCCGGTGCAGATGCAGTTGTCGCGGATCATCATCAGCGAGATCAACGAGCAGCAGGTGATCTATCTGAAGGAAGTCGAGGGCGACCGCCAATTCCCGATTCTCATCGGCATGTTCGAGGCCCAGAGCATCAACAGCGGCGTGAAGCGGATTCAATCCCCACGACCGCGGACCCATGAGCTGCTGGTGAACTCCATCGAAGCGATGGGAGGCGAGCTCGACAGCGTCGTGATCAGCGAACTCCGGGAGCACATCTACTACGCCAAGCTCCGGGTGAAACGAGACGGCGAGCTGATCGAGATCGACTCCCGGCCGTCGGACGCCATCGCCGTGGCGGTCGCGGCCGACCCAGCCCTGCCGATCTATGTGGCGGAAGAAGTTTTGGAAGAGAGCGGCGGCGGCTGATGCGCCGAGGACGCTGAACTCGTCCTCCGTAGCTGGATTCGCCAGAGTTCAGATGCTCTGCAATTAAAGGATCCGTCATTCTGAATTCTGGCGAATTCAGCTACGTCGCGTGGGCTTCACCCGCGAACCAGACAGACACCTTTGCCGTAAGCTATAGTTGCAATCCCCACTTGTCCGGGGGAAGAACGGTCCCGCAAATCCCCGCTTTTCTGGTGTGGGCCGTTTGAAATCGACTGCGCGGTCGGATAGTCTGAAGGCGCACGATCTAACCGGAGATTCCTTTTCTGCGGCTTCGACTCAGCCCTAAACGCCGAATTCGAAGTGACGCATCGCAGGCTCGCTATCACGCGCTGTCCTGCGAACACCCGCCGGCGGAAGCTCCTCGATCCTTTCACCGTTCCTCTAAGGAGTGTTTTTGATGAGTCACAATGCCAATCGTCGCCGTTTCTTGAAAACGACGGCGGCCTTGGGCGTCGGCTACTGGGTTGCCGGCGGTGTCGCTCCCCGCATCAGCCGGGCAGCCAACGAGACGATCAACTTTGCCGCCGTCGGCGTGAACGGCAAAGGCCGTAGCGACTCGCAAGACGCTGGCCGCGCCGGCAACATGGTCGCGATCTGCGATATCGACGACAACAACTTGGGGATCGCCGCCGCTCAGTGGGGCAACGCCAAGAAGTACAACGACTATCGCAAGATGCTCGACGAAATGGGCAAGAGCATCGATGCGGTGACCGTCAGCACTCCGGACCACACCCACGCCGTCGTCGCCGCCGCCGCCATGCGGATGGGCAAGCACGCCTTCGTGCAGAAGCCGCTGACGAAGTCGATCTACGAAGCCCGCTTCCTCGGCGACCTGGCTCGCGAGAACAAGGTTGCCACCCAAATGGGCAACCAGGGCACCGCCAACAACGCGCTCCGCGAAGCTGCCGCCTTGATCAAAGCGGGCGGCGTCGGCTCGGTGAAGGAAGTTCACGTCTGGACGAACCGTCCGGTGTGGCCGCAGGGCATCGATCGCCCGACCGAAACCCCCGAAGTGCCGAAGCACATCCACTGGGATGAGTTCATCGGCCCGGTCGAGAAGCGTCCGTATCACCCCGCCTATCACCCCTTCAAGTGGCGTGGCTGGTGGGCGTTCGGCACCGGCGCCCTCGGCGATATGGCCTGCCATACGCTGAACATGCCCTACATGGCTCTCGACCTCCGCGATCCGACGAGCGTGCAGGCCAAGACCTCCGGCCACAACAAGGAAACCTTCCCGGCCTGGTCGGTCATCGACTTCGAGTTCCCCGAGCGGAACGGCCGTGGGGCGCTGACCCTGAAGTGGTACGACGGTGGTAAGAAGCCCGACGCCAGCCTGTTCGGCGACGCCAAGGTCGAAAGCAGCGGCTGCCTCGTGATCGGCGAAAAGGGGACGATTTACGCCCCTGGCGATTACGCCGCCTCGCTGGTCATGATCGGTGGCGCCGAGAAGAAGGACGTCGAGTACGAGAAGTCGCCGGGCCACTTCGAAGAGTGGGTCCGCGCGATCAAGGGCGAGAAGCCCGCGATGTCGAACTTCCCCGACTACGCTGGTCCGCTGACCGAGACCATCCTGCTCGGCAACCTGGCCGTTTGGGCCGCCGATCAGGGCGAAGGCAAGAAGATCGAGTGGGACGCCAAGAACCTCAAGGCGACCAACGCTCCGGAAGTCGCCACGATCGTCAAGCCGGAATTCAAGAACGGCTACGAACTTTAAACGACCTGCGGGTCGGTTAAATCAGCCTCTCCGGCCGAGGGCGTTGTACTGCAACGCCCTCGGTTTTTTATTGCGTCAACGACTGGGGACGGACGGAGCGTGCCTCGATTCGGAGCGCCTTTGCTACACTGGAGGAATGGACGAACGACTCAAGACTTTGTTGGCCGATATTGGTAGGGCGGCGGAGCTTACCCCGCCGGAATTCAACCATTCCCTGCGGCGGGCCCGTTGGCTGGCCGAAGCTCCTGTGGAGCAATTGACGGAGTTCCTCGGCGACGTCGTCCAGTTGCCCCGCCCCCTACCGCAACAGTCCGACCATTTGCTGCGCGTGGCGCTCGAAACCCTGGCGACCCAGCGGCGGGCAGGGCAGGGCGTGTTCGTGGCCCCGCCGGAACTGATCGCGGCAACCGGGTCCGCCTACTCGCACCTGGGGGAAACGTCGACCGCCCGTCCCCAACTGCTTGCCTGGCTGGCCCTGGGTCGCAGCCCATCGGAAGTACAAGCGGTCGTCGAACTGCTCGTGACCGATCCGCCGCAGCAGGAGGGATCGCTCATCCCGCTTCTCAGCCCTTTGTTTCGCAAATCACTACCCGTAGAAGTGGTTTTCCCGCGGTTGCTCGCGGCGCTCGAACATCCGCTACTCGCCGCTCCGGTGCTGGACTTGGCCAACTTCGTCACGCGGGAAAAGCTGCTCGCCACGCATCCGGCGAGCGAGCGCCGCCAGGAGCTGAACGCCCTGCTCGGCGATCTCGCCCAAACGCTCGGTCAGATCGAAGAGAACCCGCTGGGACATGCGGAGTCTCCCGCGGAGCTTAGTCAGCGGGTGGCGTCCAGCGTGTCGTTGGCAGTTTCGCTCTGCGATGCCCTGGGGCTGATCGGCGACGAGTCCGCGATCGGCAAGCTGCATCAAACCATGCGTCTGAAACACCGCCGCTTACGAACCGAGGCAGCCGCCGCACTCGCACGCCTCAAAGATCCCGAGGGAATCGAGGAACTGAAGCGGATGGCAGCCGAACCGGTGGCCCGACTTAGAGCCCTTTCCTATGCGAAGGAGCTGGGGGCGCTGAACAAGATCGACCCGCAATACACGACGCCGGTCGCCCGGGCCGAGGCTGAATTGGTTGCCTGGCTTGCCGAGCCAACTCAGTTCGGAGTGCCACCGACTTCCTGTGAACTCGTCGACCAACGGCGGCAATTCTGGCCTGGCTATCCCGAACCCGTCGACTGCTTCTTGTTTCGGTTCTCCTACGAGTTCGCCGTTGGCGACGAAGGTCCGAGAACGTTCAGCAACGTGGGCATCGTCGGCCCGTTGGTGCATGCCTTCACCGCCGACGTTGCCGACCTGCCGCCGCAGGACATCTATGCCGCCTATGCCGGCTGGCAGGCGGAACACGACGAGATCCGCGAGTACGACGTTGCCCGCCTCAGTAAGTCAGAACAGCTCGAAGTCGTTCGTTTGCAGCGGCGCCTGCATGACGCTGGCTATACGGAGATCCAGCCGCAACAAATGGGCTACTTCTTCGGCGAAAAAGCCTTGATGGCAATCGCCCGCCGCGGCGATGTGCCAGGAGTAGCGGTCGCCGATTTCCAAGAGATTTTGTTTTTCCCTCAGGCCAATCTCCGCCGCAGCCTGGGGGTGCGCGAGGCATACTGTATTTATAAAGGCCGGAAGTTACTTCGCACGTTCAACACTGAAAAGCAACCATAAACTGCATCTGGAAGCCAAAGGCCGCACCCATGTCGAAACTTCCAGCGACCTCCGACACGAGCGAGGCGGAGATCGCCCGACTCCGAGAGCGCATCGCGAAGCTCGAGTTTGAGCTCGAGCAAACTCAAGCGGCCCGACTGGATCATCCGTTGGCAAAACTCTCCTCGGCTGTTGCGGCGGCCACCGGTTCGAGTTTCTTCCATGTTCTCGTGGCTGACCTCGCTCGGATATTGAATTGTGACAGCGCCGCGGTCGGCATCCTGCAAGGCAAGGAGTGTTGCGAGGTTCAAACGCTGGCCTACTATCACCGGGGGCAGAGGTTTGACAACGTCGTCTACGAACTGGCAAACACTCCCTGCAAGAACGTCGTCTCGTCTGATTTCTGCTACTACGACTGCAACGCTCTGGAAACGTTCCCGCTCGATCATTTCCTGCAGGAAACCAACTCCTGTTCGTACGCCGGAATGCCTATCCGCGGCGTCAATGGCGCCGTGATCGGGCTGGTCTCTGTGCTGCACAGCGGCCCTCTCATGGATCGACGACTGGTCGAATCCACGCTGCGCGTTATCGCTTCACGGGCCGGCGCGGAACTGGGGCGGGCCGCAGCCGAAGAGCAGCGTCTTTCCACCGAGACACAACTCCGCCGCCAATTGGCGGAACTTTCAGCCCTCTATCGCTCGGTCCCGATCGGCCTGGCGTTTGTTGATCACGACATGCGGTTTGTCTCGATCAATGAAAAACTTGCTCAGGTCGCAAACGGCACACCCGAACAACATCGAGGACGAACCGTTCGCGAAATGCTGCCGCTGATCGCCGATGAAGTAGAGCCCAAGCTGCGACAGGTGCTGGAAACCGGCGAAGCGATCGTAGAAAGCGAAGCGAGCGGGCCGATTTTCGCGGGTGGCCGACCCGACACGGTTCGCTTACGCACGTTCTTTCCGGTTAAGGACGAGAACGAGCAACTGCTCGGCGTGAGCGTGATCGTCGAAGACATCACCGAGCGCAAACGGATCGAGGAGGAGTTGAGGCAACGCTATGCGGAGCTTTCCACCATCTACCGCACCGCCCCAATCGGCCTGGCCTACGTCGACACGGAACTTCGCTATCGCGCAATCAGCGAACAGCTGGCGAAAATCCATGGGTTGCCCGTCGGCGTCCACTTTGGCCGGCGCCTGGTGGACTTGATTCCGGAGTTGGGAAAATCCGAAACGGAAATCATGCAGCGAGTGCTCGAGACCGGAGAACCTATCCTCGACGAGGAAGTAGATGCCGAAACACCTGCACAGCCGGGAGAAGTACGCAGCTATCGGCGAAGCATCATTCCGGTCCGCTCCGACGATGGCCGCCTGCTCGGGCTGAATCTCGTCGTGCAGGACATCACCGAGCGCAAACGAACGGAGGCTGCACTCCGAATTCACGACCATGCGATGCGAGCGGCCGTCGGCAGCATCGTACTGGGCGATATGGACGGCCGAATGACCTGGGTCAATCCGGCCACTGAAGCCTTGCTCGGTTACTCGGCCAACGAGTTGATCGGCTCGACCGGAAAACTTCTCGTGATGGACCCCGAGAAGGTAGAGCACTTCCGACAAGAATTGTACGAGAAAGGGACCTGGAGCGGCGAAATTGACACCCGGCGCAAAGATGGCTCCCTTATCCAAGTGATGGTCCATTCCTCAATCGTCAGGGATTTGTCCGGCAAGCCGATTTGCACCATGAGTTGGTGCGAGGACGTTACCGCCAAACGTCGATACGAAACCGAGCGAGAGGCGTTAATTGCCCAGTTGGAGGCGAAGAACGAAGAACTCGAGCGGTTCACCTACACCGTCTCACATGACCTCAAGAGCCCGCTAGTGACGATCAGCGGCTTCGTAGGAATGCTCGATCACGACCTGACCATCGGTGATGAGGCGGCGGTTCGGGATGACCTGGCTGAGATCAACACCGCCGCCGTTCGGATGAAGCGACTGCTCGACGAGCTACTCGAATTGTCGCGTATCGGCCGGGTGATGAATCCGCCCCAGGATGTATCGCTGGCGGAACTCGCCGCACAGGCGGTCCAACATGTGGAGCCGTCGGCGGGTCGGGTACAGTTCGACATCGACCCGACGTTGCCGATCGTGCGCGTCGACGCCCCGCGTCTGTTGGAAGTGCTGCAGAATCTGATCGACAACGCCGTTCGCTTCGCTCGCGACGCTGCCGAACCCCGGATCTCGATCGGTCAGCGGATGCAGGGAGACCAGCGAGTGATTTTTATTCGCGACAACGGCATCGGTATCGAGACGCAGTACTTGAAGCGAATCTTCAATCTATTCGAACAACTCGATCCCCAATCAGGTGGCACCGGCATCGGGCTGGCGATCGTAAAGCGGATTGTCGAGGTTCATGGTGGAACCGTCTGGGCGGAGTCACAGGGTTTAGGAACCGGCGCGACCTTTTGTTTTACCCTTCCAGAGACCCAAAAGCTGGACTAGCGTTCTCGCGGAAGTAAACTAAGCGGTAGGAACGCTTTACGGGCCGATCGATGCTGAACACTCCGCAAAGGAGCGGGGGCGTGCCAAGCCGTTCGCTCAACATTCTATTGGTGGAAGACAATCCCGCCCATGCGCGCCTGGTGACTCGTGGCATGGCAGCCCACCGGGTTCGCAATCGGATCGCCCACGTCTCCGACGGCGCAGCGGCGCTCGACTACCTTCATCGGCGTCCTCCGTACGATAGAGAGGGGGAAGCCGCCGTCCCCGATCTCATCCTGCTCGATCTGCAGTTGCCGAAAATCGATGGCCTGGAAGTGCTCCGGCAGGTGAAGAGCAACGAAACGCTCAAACGAATCCCCGTGGTCATCCTTTCGACATCTTCAGCGCAAAGCGATATCGCTGAAGCATATGCTCTTCAGGCGAACAGCTATCTGACCAAGCCGCTCGACTTCGCATCTTTCGTACAATTGATGCGCGATCTGGGCTACTACTGGCTCGCATGGAACCGTATCCCGCAAACCTGAAATAGGCCACTGCCGCTATGCCACACCGGGAGGATCCCGAACGTCCGGTCCGAGTGCTGCTGGTCGAGGACGAACCGGCCCACGCAAAGCTGATGTCCCGTGCGCTCTCCGACTCAGCCCAAAAACACATCGTCTTGCATGCCCCCAATCTGGCGGAAGCGCGGCGGATATGTGAGCAAACGCGCCCCGATGTGGCGATTGTCGACCTCGTCCTGCCCGATGGACGGGGAACCGATTTGCTCGAAGGACACCAGACGCTCGAGTATCCGATCATCATCCTGACCAGCCAAGGTGATGAACGAGTGGCGGTCCAAGCCATCAAGCTGGGAGCGGCCGACTACGTGATCAAGTCGGCGCCGGTCATGGCGGACATGCCCGGAATTGTTCGCAGGGCGGTGCGCGAATGGCAGTTGAAGCAGGAACATGAAGCGGCCCTCAAGAAACTCGCTGAGAATGACCGCATCTTTCGCCAGCTTGCCGACAACATCCGGGACTTGTTTTGGCTCTATGACTGGATCGACAAAAAGCTGCTTTACGTCAGCCCCGCCTACGAAGCAGTCTGGGGACGCCCCACCTCCGGCCTTTATGAGAATCCAGGATCATGGATCGAACGCGTTCATGAAGACGACCGCGAGCGTGTGCGCGAAATGGCAATTCCCGATCAACCGGGAAAATTCTACGACATGGTCTACCGAATCATCCGGCCCGACGACTCGCTGAGGTGGATTCACGATCGGCGCTTCGCTGTGTTCAACGAAGTGGGGGAATTCTACCGCATCGTCGGCGTTGCGGAGGATGTAACCGAGCAACAAGAGTCGGCTGAAAAGATCCAGCAGCAGGCCGCGCACTTGGCACACGTGGCCCGCCTGTCGACAATGGGCGAACTGATCGCAGGCATCGCCCACGAAGTCAACCAGCCACTGCACACGATCTCCAATTACACCTCCACCATCGCCAGTGCGCTCGCCGACAATGGCGCTGTGCCGATTTCCAAATTGAAAAAATGGAATGACGACATCAGTAAGGCAGTGATGCGGGCCGCCGAAATCATCAAGCGGACTCGGGCCTACATGTCGAAAGGCCCAGCCCAGCGGGAACTGGTGAACTTGAACCTGGTGGTGGAAGAGTCCATCGAACTCATGGCGTTCGAAGCCCGGCGCAAGCGGGTCAAGGTGTTTGCCGAACTAAAGCGTCCATCCCCGATTGTCTTCGCAGATCCCGTAGCCATTCAACAGGTCATCGTCAACCTCTTGCGCAACGCGTTCGAAGCGATGGATTCGGCCACATCGGACGATCGTGTTGTGGATGTCACCACGCGCATGGATGGCAACAACGCCGAGATCGCCGTGGCTGATCGTGGCGTTGGCTTGACGGACGAGGCCATGAGCCGCTTGTTCTCGCCGTTTTACACCTCCAAACCCGAAGGCATGGGAATGGGATTGCCCATCAGCCGGACGATTGTGGAAGCCCATCAGGGTCGCATCTGGGCGACGCGAAACGCCCAAGGAGGCGCCACATTTCATGTTCGCCTGCCTCTCGACAACGGGACGAATGGGGCAGAGAAGTAGCTACGGCTGGCCACTGGGGGTCCCTCAACCTCCCCCCACGGGCCGAACCCGCAACGGCTGTGACGTTTTTAACGCGCCTCTCGCCCGCAAGGTTTAACAAGCGGACAGCCGCGTTTGCCTGGCCGCAAATCGTGTTCTACGGTTGCAGGAAGCGCGGGTGCGCTCTGCCCCGCAAACAAGCAGACCAGTCCACTGCAGGGAACATCGAATGACGACCACGTTTGCGAGTGTCGTGGAGCCGTTTGTGGATCGCCGCGGAAATGGCGGAACGTCCGGCCAGCCCCCCGAGCGCGAGCGGCGGCAATTCAGCAACAGCCATGAGGCGCTTTCACCCGATGCCCGCGAATTGGCCCAGGCGATCGACTCGTACAAGCTCGTTCACCGCCGTCGCTTCATCACCTATGAAGAAATGCTCGCGGTAGTGAAGTCGCTTGGCTATAGCAAGTGAGTACGCAAGTAAGTCCGTGAGCTAAAACCGGCGTTCTCAGCGATAGCCAGAGGGCGCTGTCTGTACTTCGCGATCATTCGGGCGGTATATACCGCCCGGACATTTTTCTTGAGACCTCTGTCTCACTCGTCGCCCGCCGTCTTGGTCCGGCCCATAGCAATATCGAACTCGTAAATCGCCGGAATCAGGATCGCTGCAGAAGTGAATCCGTAAGTGGCCGTGGTGACGAGAAACACGTTGAACCACTTATCGAGCAAAAAGCTCGTCACGGCAAAGAACGTGGCGATCGGCAAGCCAAGCGACGCCAGTCCAATCGCACCCGACGGATTCCGATGCCCCAACGAGACAAACAATCCTAGGCTGCCTCCCACAATGAAGGCCAGGAACGGCAGCAGCTGAGTCTGAAACGCTCCCGTGAACGAAATCATCATGAGAATCAGCGTTGCAACTCCCAAGAACAGGAAAAACACGCTGCCCAGGCTCACGCCGATAGCCGTCCGGGAGGCGGAATAGATCATTCCCGCGTGGATGCCAAGCACCATGACAAACACATTCAGGACGAGCAGGCCGGTGGTCAGGTACAGCAGATTCTCGAACGTCAAACCACCAGCCCACCACAAGTAAATGGCCAGTAGCAGTGGCAAGACGATCATCTCCTTACTCACCCAAGCAACGCCGCCGATCTTGCCAAAAATGAATTCCCTCGGCGAAAGATCGGTGACCAGCAGGAGGTCGAGTGCTCCGCCGTCGCGCTCCGTCGTAATCGAGGTCACCGCCAGCGCGTTGACAATCACCAAGCTTGCCAACATGAACGGCACGAGCGGAGCCGCCGCAGGTGGCAGGATCGTAGCGTCGCTTGACCGCCGGATCGCTGCTCCGCTGGAAATGGCCTGATGGAGTCCGGCCGCGGCCAGAACAAATAGCAGTAAGTAAACTGCCCGGATGACGAGCACTTTTCGCCCATAGGCCCAAGTACAGACCTCTCGCCACAGGATTGGATTGTCCCATACTTCCCGGCTCGGCTGGGGCTGGGTTTTGCTCCGCAACCGGCTATCGACATGCCCAGCCTGAGCAGCTTCGAGCGATCCCTGCGAGTTCGTCTGCGTCCCGGCACTGGTAGCGGACGGCACCCCCTGAGCAACGTCAGTCGCTCCAGTCGGCTGAGTTTCGGGCTCCTCCTCCACTCGAACCGGGAGTACTTCACGTCCCGGGTTCCAGACGCGGAGGCGGACAATTGCCCAAAGGTTCAATAGCAGCGTTAAGGCAACGGCGGTAATGACGAACAGCCAATCGCCGGTTAATCCAAACGCTACAGCCTGGCGATAGGGGTAGACCGCCGCATAAATCGCCCGCAATGGACTCGCGGCCGTGGCAACACTTTCGAGCGTCACTCCGCCAACGATGCGGTCACCTGCGAGTGCCGCGATCCCCTCCCAAGCTCCCACCCATAGCACCAGGATCAGCGCCGTCATCGAGAGTGATTGGAAAGTCTTCTCGCGAGCCAGCGCCACGGTCGAACCGAGGCTGCCCGCTGCAAGCACCGTGGCTAAGGTCACTGCGAACGTGCGCAATACCTGTTCGGCAGATACTCCGCCAAAGAGCGTCAGGAGCATGAAGACCGGCAATGCGGCCACGAGCATGACCAGCACTTCCAGCAAACTCGCCAGCAGTTTGCCGAGGACCAGTTCCTGATTCGTCAGCCGCGTCATGAGCAGCAGCAGCATCGTCCGCCGGTCCTTCTCCTGAGCGACTCCACTGGCGGCGGCCAGCGCCGCCAGAAAGGTGAGCAGGGCCAGCTGCAGCGGAGCGAGAATCTGAAACAAGATCGATCCGAAGCGCGCCATGTCTCCCACGTTGCGAACCAGCTGGGTGCCAGCCAGCACCAGCCATGCGGTGCACATCAGCACGAAGATGGCCGTAACGTAGACCGTCCGGTAGAGGAAAAGCTGCGGCCGCCTGGGCGTTGTGACGAGCTCGCGAGTGAAGATTGGACCAATGAACACGGGCGTAGATTTCCTCTCCGGGGAGTTTTGCGCTCGAATCGCCGCTTGCCCAAGCCCTGTGGATTGAGTCGTTCCCGGGGAAAGTCAATCAGCGTAAGCTGAACTCCGGAACCGACAAACGACCGGCCAAAGAGCCGATTATACTAGCCGGAATAGCGTTCGAGCAGTCGCCAGGGAAAGCCAGGAATGGACTTAGCGGGCACCGGCGGACATCCGCAGGCTGGCTGTCGGCTGGCCCACCAATAATCGGGCTCGGCGGCGCATCGTAATGATGGAACGACGAAGATGCCGCCAGCCGCGGCAGGAGCTTGGCATTGACCGCCGCAGAATCCGGCAAGCTTGACTCCGCCGTGGTCGCCGCGTTGTACGTGGACCACGGTGAGGAGCTGCGCCGGTTTCTCATCGGACTGGTGCGCGATCCTCAGTTGGCGTCCGACGTCTTGCAGGCAACGTTTGCGAAACTGGTCGAACGGGGACATGAGACCCAGGAAACCACTCGCAAAGCCTGGCTATTCCGCGTGGCTTATCACGAGGCAATGGCCGTACGGCGGCGACAATCGGTTGGTGATCGCGTTTACCGGAGTGTGGCTCTGCAGTTGGGTGAGGCGGCAGGTTCAGCCGACGAGCCGCTTGTTCGGCTTGAGTCGGTCGAGGCGGTTCGGGCCGCGCTGGATCAGCTCCCGCTTGAGCAACGGCAGGTCGTCCGAATGCGAATTTACGAAGACAAAACCTTTGCGGTGATCGCTCAGGAGCTAAAGATCCCTCTCGGAACAGCCCTAGGCCGGATGCGGGCCGCGCTGCTGAAGCTCAAGACCCGACTCGATCAATCATCTCGGGATTGAAATTCCTCATACCCAAGCACTTAGTCCGTCGAACTCCTAGCCAGCATATGTTTCCATCTCCATCGTCCGAATCCGACCTCGACTGGCAAGCGTTTGCCTATTGGGCCGACGAACTGTCGGCCGCTGAGCGAGCTCGCTTCGAGGCCTTGCTGGAAGAGGATCAGGCCGCTCGCGAGGCGCTTGCACGAGTGGTCGAGCTTTCCCACGCCGTAATTGCCGCCGAGTCGCTAGCCGTCGAACCGGTGGCTTGCAAATCGACCTCATCCTCGCGGCGGGTGGTCGCTTGGACCGCCGGCCTCACCGCATCCGCGTTGGCGTTGCTCTTGGGCTTTCTGATGGGCCAGAATTTCGACACGCACTCGTCGTCGAATGTCGTCCGCCCAATCGATCCCGACCTGGCATCGGTCTGGTCCGACATCCGCTCTAACTGGGGCGATATTGCCACGTCGCAACAGCTCGCAAGCGTCGAACTGGCAAAGGACCTCGGCGACTTCGAAGACGCCAGCGGCTTGGAAGATCAAGTCGGGACCGACTGGGATGCATCAGACCTGGAAACTCCGTCTTGGATGACGGCCGCCCTCTTGAATCAACCAGCCGCGGCGGACGACGCAACTGAAGGACTGCCAGACAGCGACTCCGTTCCTGGCGAATCAAGCACGGAGAGCTGAGCGATGGCTTATCGAACTGCGAAGGCTGTGTTGCTGGTTGCCTTGGTTGCTCTTGGGCTGTCCCCCCTCGCAACCAAGGCCCAGCAACGCGAGCCAAAATCAGACGCTGCGAATCGTAAAGAGAGCGTCAAGCAACCGGCCGCAAAGCAATCCGCTCGCCCCAAGGCGGCAGCCGGTGATAAAGGCTCCTCGCAAGACCGTCTATCGGTCACTCCCGAACGGGAGGCGGCGGTGATGACTTTTGTCAATCGGAACCACGCCGAACTCGCCCAGCTGCTGGATCATCTCAAGGCCAATCAGCCGAAAGAGTACGACCGAGCAATTCGCGAGTTGTTTCGGACCACCGAGCGCCTGACGCAAATCCACGATCGCGATCGTACGCAGTACGACCTCGAACTACGCCTCTGGAAGACGCAGTCCCGAATCCAACTGCTCACTGCGCAATTGCAAATGGGGGACACCGAGGACTTGCGACGCGAACTGCAAGTGCTCCTGGGAGAACAAATCGACAATCGTTCAGCCTTGCTGCGACACGATCGTCAAAAAGCCGCCGCGCGGCTGGAACGAATCGACGATGACTTGAAACGCCTGGAAACCGACCGGCAGAAGATGATTGACCGTCAGTTGCAGTCACTCACCCGCTCGATGAAGGCCAGACGAACCTCCGATGACAAGAAGGGTCGCGACACAAAAGCCTCAGCCGGTTCGAGCGAATCGAAACGTACACCCAAAACGGCGGAATAGCCCGTCCTTTTGCCCGCCACAAAACAATCTCTCACCGTTTGACAGTGCAAGGGAGTGACGCCATGCGAATCCGAGCAGTTCTGGGACTTGGTCTGCTGCTGGCATGTGCCGCCGCACCGCGCCTATCGGCCGAAGACGCCAAGAGCGAAAAGGCCGACGTTTTGCCGTCGGTCAGCGAGCGATTCGCCGCTGACGATGTCTCGGAGACTCCCAGCTTTCAACGCCACGTCAGCCCGCTGTTTGGCCGCCTGGGCTGCAACGGCCGGTCCTGCCATGGCAGCTTCCAGGGACGCGGCGACTTTCGCCTGTCCCTCTTCGGCTATGACTTCCAAGCCGACCATGAAGCGTTGCTGGACAAAAAGTCTCCGCGCGTCAACAAGGACACTCCACTCGAGAGCTTGATCCTCACCAAGCCGACCGACGCCGATATGCACGAGGGAGGCAAACGCTACGACAAGGGAGGCTGGGAATACAACGTCTTCCGCCGGTGGGTTGAAGCAGGCGCCCCGTTCGAAAAGTCCGAGGTGCAGCGAATCGCCCGTCTGGAAGTCACTCCAGCGGAACTGTTGTTCAAGGATAAAGGGGAAAAAGTCCAGCTGAAGGCGGTTGCCGTCTGGCCCGATGGCACGCGTGAAGACGTCACCTGCCTCTGCCGGTTTCAGAGCAACAGCGACCAGGTGGCCACGATCACCGAAAACGGCCTCGTTACTTCCACCGATCCAGGCGATACCCACGTGGTCATCTCCTACGACAGTGCGGTGGTTCCTGTGCCCGTCATCCGTCCTGTCTCAAAGCTTGTCGGCAGCAAGTATCCGGAAACGCCGACTCCGACCAAGGTTGATGAACTGGTTGTCAGCAAACTGAGCAAGCTCGGCGTGGTTCAGTCCGATCTGTGCACCGACGCCGAGTTTCTCCGACGCGTGAGCCTCGATCTGACGGGCACTCTCCCAACCGCCGCGGAAGCGGAAGCGTTTCTCAACAACCCGTCGCCGAACAAGCGATCCGAGAAGATCGAGGAACTGCTGAGCACGCCGGCCTATGCGGCCTGGTGGACGACCAAGCTTTGCGACTGGACCGGCAACAACGACACACAACTGAACAATGTCGGCATGCGGGGCAAAACTGCTCAGGAATGGTACGACTGGATTTACAAACGAGTTGCCGAGAATGTGTCTTACGACGAGATCGTCGAAGACATCGTTCTGGCAACCAGCCGTGAACCGGGCCAGTCCTACACCGAGTATTGCGAGTCGATGTCGGAGCTCTATCGCGAAGGAAGCGAAAAGACGTTCGCGGATCGACCAAGCATGCCCTATTACTGGGCTCGCACGAACCTGCGGCAACCCGAAGAGAAGGCGATCGGCTTCGCCTATACGTTCCTGGGCATCCGCATTCAGTGCGCCCAGTGCCACAAGCATCCGTTCGATCAATGGTCGAAGGACGACTTCGATGCCTTCAAGGGCTTCTTCACTCGCATCACCCTTTCCCGCAATGGGGCAGGGCAGGCGAGGAAGGAGTATGACGAGATCATCGCCAAGCTGGGGCTCGACTCCAACATTCGCGGCAATGATTTGCAGCGCAAGATGCCGGAAATGATTAAGGAAGGGAAAACCGTGCCGTTTCCGGAACTGACGGTAACTCCACCGCGTCGTCCGGCGGCACAAGGGAAGGGCAATCGGCGGCAGCGCCAGGTCACGCCTGTGTCGGCGCGAGTGCTGGGGGGCGCCGAGATAGATCTCAATGGCGAGGAAGATCCTCGGCGGCCGCTGATGGAATGGCTGCGGCAGCGAGACAATCCCTATTTTGCACGCGCCCTGGTGAACCGTGTGTGGGCCAACTACTTCAACGTCGGCATCGTTCAGCCGCCCGATGACCTGAGCCTGGCCAATCCGCCAAGCAATCAGGCCCTGCTGGATCATCTGACGTACGGCTTCATCGACCACAACTATGACCTGAAGTGGCTCCATCGAGAAATCACGAACAGCCGCACCTATCAACTCAGCTGGCAGGCCAACGAGACGAACGCCAAAGACGAACGCAATTTCGCCCGGGCAGTGCCACGTCGCCTGCCAGCGGAAGTGGCCTATGACGCCCTGCTGACGGCCACCGCCTCGGACGAGAAAGCGTCTGCGATGGCCAGCGAGCTGAAGGGGCGCGGGATCGCGGTTCCCGGATCCAACGCCCGGCAGACAGGCAACAACAACACAGCCTACGCCTTGCAGGTCTTCGGCCGGAGCATTCGCGAGAGCAACTGCGATTGCGACCGATCGATGGATGCGAGCTTGCTACAGACTGTCTTCCTACACAACGATACGGCCGTGCTCGCCGCGATCAATGGCGGCAAAGACAGCTGGATCGACCAGATCACCAAGAAGCCGAGCACAAAACTGTCTGATGGAAGCGACCTTGCCCGGCTCGACGTGAAGCGAGAAATCGCCCGCCTGAAAGTTCGAATCGAGAGGGCCAAGAAGAGCGACGAGGACAAGCTAGTAAAGCGTTTGGAACGTCGCCTGGCGGAAATTCAGGCCATCGATCGCGAGCGGAAAGCCGCGCCCGAAGGCACAGTGGCTCTCGAACAGGCTGAGGTGATCAAGCAGGCCTACCTGCGAACACTAACTCGTTATCCGACGCCGGAAGAAGTTGAGCGCTGCAACCAGTTCTTCGCCGAATCTTCCAGCCCTGCAGAAGGCGCCCGAGGAGTGCTTTGGGCCCTGATCAATACCAAGGAATTCATCGTCAACCACTGAGCGGCCGATCGCCACCCTCAAGAGACACGCTCGAAAGCCGGTACCAGCTCACTCACCCGTGAGCGAATCCCTTAAACCACAGTCCCAGTTAGCTCCAAGGATGCTCCCATGGTCATGTCCCTCACGTGCGACGGAATGAAGCGGCGCGATTTTCTGCGGGTCGGGGCAATTGGCGCGGGCCTTAGCCTCTCGGGCTATCTTCGGATGGCCGCTGCGGGTGAGATCCAAGGAGCGAAAGCCACCTCGGCCATTTTTGTAAACCTGCCGGGCGGTCCTTCGCATATGGATACGTTCGACCTGAAGCCGGACGCCCCAGCTGAATATCGTGGCACGTTCAATCCCATCAAGACAAACGTCTCCGGCGTCGAGATCAGCGAGCATCTCCCCAAGTTGGCCCAGTGTGCCGACAAATACGCGATTCTTCGCGGCGTCACCCATACGCTGGGCGCTCATGAGCTAGGTCAGGAATATGTGAACACGGGCAACCGACCGATCCCGTCGCTGGAGTATCCCGGCTATGGCGCCGTTGTCACCAAGGAGAAGGGAGGCGTACCCGACCTGCCGCCATTTGTGGCCATTCCCAATAGCAACCAACGTCCCGGATTCTTGGGAGTGCAGTACGCCCCGCTGAACACCGCTGCCACGCCTCGTCCTGGTCAGCCGTTCAGCGTGCGTGGCATTTCCCTGGGCAATGGCCTGACGATCGAAGAGGTGGAACGGCGACAGAACCTGCTGTCCGATCTCGACCGGACATTCGCCTCCGTCGAGAGCAACAGTCAGCTATTGACCGGCCTGGACCGGTTCAATGAACAGGCCCACTCCATCATCACCTCTCGGAAGGCGCGTGAAGCGTTCAACGTGAGCAAGGAATCGCCGAAATTCGCCGAACCGTTCGGTGGCGAAGCCTTCGGCATGAGCTGCCTGCTGGCGACCCGCCTGATTGAATCAGGCGTACGCTTCGTGTCCCTTTCGCTCGGTGGCTGGGATACGCACGCCGACAACTTCACCCGTCTCAAGACTCGCCTGTTGCCGACGCTCGACACGGGTCTTTCCGCGCTGCTGAACGGCCTGGAACAAAAGGGACTGCTCGAAACCACTGCCGTGTTCGTCACGGGTGAGTTCGGACGAACCCCGAAGATCAATTCCCGATCGGCCGAAGGTGGTCGCGACCACTACCCGCGCTGCATGTTCATGGTGCTGGCCGGCGGCGGCGTGCGTGGCGGGCAGGTCATCGGCCAAAGCGACGAGAAGGCGACCGGCCCGGCGAACGAAGGCTATTCGCCGGACGATGTGGCGGCGAGTTTCTACTACGCTCTGGGTGTCGACTACACTAAGGAATATCACACCAACACCGGTCGCCCGATCACGATCGTCCGCGACGGCAAGGTGATTCCGCAACTCTTCTCCTAAGGCTCTTGCTGCCCGGCAAAACTGCCGCCGGGATGGTGAAATAGAGGGCTGCCGAAGAATTGCAGCCTTACTGACATGAGGCGTCTAAGTCTGGCAATCGGGAACTATTCCATTAGGCGGTACCGCTGAAACGAACCGACTGGTTCGCTGGGGACGATTGCGGCATGCCATGTGCGGCGATCCGCCCGCATGGTCGGCATACATCACAGCGCCCCGCTCATTACAACCGTCGCAGTGGCGCTATCGCTGAGTGTCACTGCGACTGCATGTGGTTGTCCCTGGTGCGACTCTCCGACTGCCGATCGGGTTCGCGCAGGTATCTTCGACAGCAATTTCGCTGTCTATGCGTTTGAGGTATCGCTGCCGCTCCTGATTCTGTGCCTGTTGGCGGCAGTTATCTTCTTTTGGCCTCGCTCCAAGGGAGACGCCAATGCCCACGCCCATTGATGTGCGATCGAACCGCCGCCCACTGATCGCCGCCGGGATGATGCTCGGCATTGGGCTTGGAGGTTTTGTCGACGGCATTGTCGCCCATCAGCTGCTGCAAGTGCACAACATGCTTTCAGCCAGGTACCCCACACGAGGAGTCGATGCAGAGACGCTTGTCGCCAACCTCGAGATCAACATGTTCTGGGACGGTTTGTTCCATGCCCTCACCTGGATCATCACCGCGATCGGCATTGCGATGCTTTGGACCGCGGTCCGGCGACCCGATGTGCCCCATTCAACCCTGACTCTTGTCGGCGGGATGTCGCTCGGCTGGGGATTGTTCAATCTGGTCGAAGGAATCATCGACCATCACATCCTCCATTTGCACCATGTTGTAGAAGTTCCGAACCACCTGCCTTGGGATCTCGGCTTTTTGGGTTCGGGAGTGGTGCTCTCACTGCTCGGCTGGGCTTTGATTTGGACTGGCAGGGACGATATCCGCCAGCCCGCCCCCGGGCGCCCACAGCCGGTCACCGGCCACGGATAGGGAGCGGCGCAGCGAAAACGCCGCATTCGGATAGCTCATCCGAACGCGGCGGGCGTGTTTTTCGTCTTCAAAGGCGCTTTAGACCGCCAGCAGCAACCGGCTGGGCGCCTTGAGATAGTCGATCACATCGTTCAGGAATCGTGCCGCGGTGGCGCCATCCACGAGCCGATGGTCGTACGACAGGCTGAGCGGCATCATCAACCGCACCTTGATCTCGTCGCCGATCACCACCGGCAGCTTGCGCGACCGGCCGACCAGCAGGATCGCCACTTCGGGCGTGTTAACGATCGGCGTGCTATAGGTGCCGCCGATGGCTCCCAGGTTGCTGATCGTGAACGTGCTGCCTTGCAGATCGGCGATCGAGAAATTGCTTTCCCGCATGTTTTCCGCCATCGTGGCAAGCTGACGGGCGATGTCGGGAATCGACATCGAGTCGGCGCCGCGCAGGCTGGGAACCACAAGGCCACGGTCCGTATCGACCGCCACGCCGATGTTTACATAGTCCTTGTAGATGATCTGATCGCTCGCCATGTCGACCGAGGCGTTGATCGCCGGGTGATTCCGCAGCGCCATGGCGACGGCCTTGATGATGAAGGGCATGCTCGTGAGCTTGATACCCTTCTTGGCGTAGTCGTCCTTGCTCGAAACGCGAATCTTCTCGAGCTCGGTCACGTCTGCATCATCGAAGTTGGTCACCCGCGGCACGGTCGACCACGACTCGTGCATCTTGTTGGCGATTACCTTGCGAATCTTCGGCATCTTCTCAATGCGGACCGAACCCCATTGATCGCTCGTTCCGCCAGCGGAGGCGGCTTTGCCCTTCCCGCCGCCCGTGGTGGCGGCGTGACTGGCCTGACGCACAACAGCGAGCACGTCCTCACGCGTGATACGGCCGCCAGGGCCACTGCCTGTCACGCGGGAAAGATCGACGCCCACTTCGCGAGCGAAGCGACGCACGGCCGGACCAGCGGCCACATCGCCGCCATCTTCAGCATCGTTAACGTCTTGTGGCGCCAGGGTCGCAACCGGAGCCGGCTGAGGGGCGGGTTGAGGCGTCGGAGCCGCGGGAGCGGGAGCAGCAGGGGCCGGTGCAGGGGCGGCGGCCTGTGGGGCGGCCGGAGCGGGCTCAGCTTTCGGCGGCGGAGCGGCTGGGGCTGGAGCAGGCGCAGGGGCCGGAGCCGACTGCTGAGGCTTCGCAGGCTGAGCGGGGGCGGCTTTTTCGGCGCCAGCTCCTTCGAGCGTGACGATCACCGTGCCGGGCGGAATCGATTGCCCCTTCTGCACGTGCACCTTGACCACCTTGCCGGCGGCCGTGCTGGGGACCTGCAGGGTCGCCTTGCCCGTTTCAATTTCGAGCAGACCCTGGTCCTTCGAAATCGTATCCCCTTCGCTGACGAGCACCTCAAGGACGTCGCCGGAATCAACACCATCGCCCAGATCGGGCAGCTTCACTTCGATGGCCATTTCAGTGTTCTTTTGCCTGGTGGTGTTTTGGAAGAACGCTCGTCAGGCGTTCGGAAATCATCGTTTTCTGTTCACTTGGAACGCCTGCCCCGGATCGAGTTGCTGATCAAGGCAAAACGTTCATGACGGGCCGCCCAAGCCTCTCAGGCTGGCGGCGCCCGAGTCATTTACTGCTGTTAAGCGAAATAGGGATCAACCTTTTCGGGGTTCACTCCGAGGTCCTTGATCGCCTTGGCGACCGTCTCGGCGTCGACTTCACCCCGGCGGTGCAAGCGATACAACGTCGCGATGACGATGCACTCCGCATCGACCTCGAAATGCCGGCGAAGCGCCGAGCGAGTTTCGCTCCGGCCCATGCCGTCGGTGCCCAGGGCGAAGAACTCGCCCGGTACCCAGCGAGCGATCTGCTCGGGCAGGGCACGCACGTAATCCGAGGCCGCCACGAACAGGCCCTTCTCGCCTTCAAGCTGCTGTTCGACATACGACAGCCGACGCTTCTCGGTCGGGTGCAGCATGTTCCAGCGTTCGCAGGCATGAGCGTCCCGACGCAGCTCGGTGTAGCTCGTCACACTCCAGACGTTGCTGGCAATGTTGTACCGCTCGGCGAGCACTTCCTGAGCCTGTAGCACACTGCGGAGGATCGAGCCGCTGCCGAACAGGTTCACCTTGAACTTGGCCTTGGGCACTTCGCGGCTGTTGAACTTGTACATGCCGCGGATGATGCCGTCCTCACTCGCCGTTTCCGGGATCGCGGGATGCACATAGTTCTCGTTGCCTGCCATCAGGTAGTAGATCGCCGTATCGCCGTCCTCGTAGAGGCGCTTCATGCCGTGCAGGACGATCGTGGCGATTTCGTACGTGTAGGCGGGGTCGTAGGCCCGCACGAGCGGGAACGCGATCGCGTTCAAGAGGCTGTGGCCGTCCTGGTGCTGGAGACCTTCGCCGTTGAGCGTCGTACGCCCAGCGGTTCCGCCGATCAGGAACCCCTTGGCTCGCATGTCCATTGCAGCCCAGATCAGATCGCCGATCCGCTGGAAGCCGAACATCGAGTAGTAGATGAAGAACGGAATCATGTTCACGCCATGAGCCGAATAGGCCGTGCCCGCGGCGCAGAACGAAGACATCGACCCCGCTTCGGTGATCCCCTCTTCCAGGATCTGACCATTCGTCGCTTCCTTGTACTTGGCAAGGATGTGGCTATCGACCGGCTCGTAGAGCTGGCCGACGTGCGAGTAGATGCCGATCTCGTTGAACATGCCCTCCATGCCGAACGTGCGCGACTCGTCGGGCACGATCGGCACCACGTACTTGCCGATCTTCTTGTCGCGGCAGAGCTTCTGCAGCAAGCGCACGAAGCCCATCGTGGTCGACATGTCCTTCCCCTGGCTGCCGCCGAGGAATTCCTTGTAGCCATCGATCCGCGGCGTTTCGAGCGTCGGGTGCTTCGTCGGCCGGCTGGGGAGATATCCGCCAAGCGCTTCGCGGCGCTCGCGGAGATACTTCATTTCGATGCTGTTCTCCGGCGGCTTGTAGAACGGCGCTTTCACGACCTCTTCGTCCGAGATTGGAATGCCGAACCGCGTGCGGAACTCCAGCAGCTCTTCTTCGTTCAGCTTCTTGTTGTTGTGAGCGATGTTGCGGCCTTCGCCCGCTTCGCCAAGGCCGTAGCCCTTGATCGTGTGGGCCAGGATTACGGTGGGCTGTCCCGTGTGCTCCACGGCAGCCTTGTACGCGGCAAACACCTTCTCGGGATCGTGCCCGCCACGACGGAGCTTCAGCAGCTTCTCGTCCGAGTAGTTCTCGACGAGTTTCAGCAACTCCGGATAGTGGCCAAAGAAGTGCTCGCGGATGTACGAGCCCGGCATGACGGTGTACTTCTGGTACTGGCCGTCAACAACCTCCTCCATCCGCTTCATGAGCAGGCCAGTGCGATCCTTGTCGAGGATCGGGTCCCACTCATCGCCCCAAATCACCTTGATCACGTTCCAGCCAGCGCCGCGGAAGAGCGCTTCCAGCTCCTGGATGATCTTGCCGTTGCCACGCACCGGACCGTCGAGACGCTGCAGATTGCAGTTGATGACGAAAATCAGGTTGTCGAGCGCTTCGCGGCCGGCGAGCGTGATGGCGCCGAGCGTTTCTGGCTCGTCGCATTCGCCGTCACCCAGGAAGGCCCAAACATGCCGGCCTTCGGTGTTCTTAATGCCACGATCTTGCAGGTACTTGTTGAACCGTGCCTGGTAGATCGACATGATCGGGCCGAGGCCCATCGAGACCGTCGGATACTCCCAGAATTCCGGCATCAGCCACGGATGGGGATACGACGACAGCCCCTGAACCGGCTGCAACTCCCGGCGGAAGTTCACCAGGTTTTCTTCGCTCAGCCGGCCTTCCAGAAACGCCCGGCTGTACATACCTGGCGAGGCGTGCCCCTGGAAATAGATCAGGTCGCCGCTGTAACCGTCTTCGCCGCGGCCGCGGAAGAAGTGATTGAAACCGACCTCGTACAGCGTCGCGGACGATGCGAAGGTGCTGATGTGTCCGCCGAGACCGTCGTTGTTCTTATTGGCCCGCACGACCATCGCCATCGCGTTCCAGCGGACGATGCTCTTGATGCGGCGTTCGATCTCCCGATTGCCCGGGAAACGGGGCTGCTGATCGGCGGGAATCGTATTGATGTAGGGGGTGTTGGCGGCGTGCGGAATCTGCACGCCCTCGGCCCGCGCCCGGCGATCGAGCACCGACAGCAGGTACTTCACCCGGTCGGCGCCTTTGCTCTGCAGGACGTAATCGAGCGAATCGAGCCACTCCTGCGTCTCGGCTGGGTCGACGTCCTGAATCGGAGCGACGTACTGGGCCGGGGTGACCGGAGATTCAGAATCTACTGCTTTGACGTCTGACATCATCAGCCTTCTGTGCGCTAGAAGCCGGGAAAGGAACGCCAGCGCGGTGTTCGTAAAAGGCACACGAGCGGTCGGAGATGGGATTTACCGACCAGGGAAATGGTATCGGCAGTCGAGTCCAACTTTCGCCAGCCGGACAGGCCGCAGAATCGAACTCAGTTACCTAAACTATAGCCCTTTTGCCATCCCTATTGTTTGCGACCGTGAGGGTTACGTAAAGGTCGGGGACGGCCGGCAAATCAGACTTCTGCGGGGGTGCGCATGCTGGCAGAACCCCTACTGATGCAAGATATTACGCGCTCGCGGCCGGCCACCGAGCGTCGCCGGAGAAGAGCAGGGGAGCGGCGCTATGCAACTCCCGGCTGGCAACCACATTTGAGCCGCTCTTTAGCCCCCACCCGCCCCACTTTGAGGCGGGTCAAGCTGCAGCCACCTACTCCGCGGCAGCGTGCGCTTTCTTCGGCTTGTAGATTTCCGTCGCCGTGCCGAAGAAGGTCTCGCTGGCGTTCATCAGCGTTTCGCCGAGCGTCGGGTGCGGGTGGACCGTTTCCGAGAGGTCGCGGGCTTCGCAACCCATCTCGATCGCCAGCACCGCTTCCGAAATCAGCTCGCCAGCCCCGGGGCCGACGATTCCGCAGCCCAGCACCCGCTCGGTGACGGGGTCGATGAGCCACTTCGTCAGACCTTCGGTCCGGCCCAGAGCCTGAGCCCGACCGCTTGCCGCCCAAGGATAGATGGCGACTTCGACCTTGCGGCCTTCGCGCTGTGCCTGTTCCTGCGTGAGACCAGCCCAGGCGATTTCGGGATCGGTGAAGACCACGGCCGGGATGGCCGCCTTGTCGAACGTCACCGGCTTGCCGAGGACCACCTCGACGGCCACGCGCCCTTCGTGCGACGCCTTGTGAGCGAGCATCGGCTCGCCCGCCACGTCGCCGATGGCCAGGATGTTCGGATCGCTGGTCCGCTGCGACCGGTCGATCTGGATGAAGCCCTTGCCGTCGATCTGCACCTTCGTGTTTTCCAGGCCGAAGCCGCGGCTATTCGGCCGACGACCGACCGAGACGAGCACGCGGTCGTACTGCTCGGTGCCGAACTTGCCAGGACCTTCGAAAGCGACTTCCACCTTGTCGCCACGCAAGCCAACCGAACCGACCTTCGTGTTCAGGTAAATCCGCTTCTCGAAAAGTTGCTCGAGGTGCTTGTGCAGCGGCTTCACCAGGTCGCGGTCAGCCCCCATCAGCAGGCCGTCCAGCAACTCGACCACGCTCACCTTCGAGCCGAGGTTGGCATACACCGTCCCCATCTCGAGGCCGATGTATCCGCCGCCGATCACCAGCAGCGATTCTGGAACATCCTTGAGCTCGAGAGCGCCGGTCGAATCCATCACCCGGTCGCTGCCGACGTTGAACGCAGGCGGCATGGCGGGCGTGCTGCCCGTGGCGACGATGCAGTGATCGAACGTCAGCTTCCGGTCTTCCGGAATCGACGGATCGTCACCTTCCAGCCGCAACGTCGTCGAGTTCTCGAACACACCGCGAGCGTGGATCACCGTCACCTTGCGGCGCTTGGCCAATTGCTTCAGGCCACCGGTGAGGTTCTCGATGACCTTTTCCTTGCGGGCCCGCACTTTGTCGATGTTGACCTTCGGAGCCTGAAACTCGACGCCCCAGCCTTCCGTCAGTTCTTCCGCTTCCGAGATCACGCGGGCCACGTGCAGCAAAGCCTTCGACGGGATGCAGCCCCGCAACAGACACGTGCCGCCAAGCCGCGGATCGGCCTCGACGATGGTCACTTCCAGGCCTTCGTCAGCCGCGAGAAATGCGGCTGCGTATCCACCAGGGCCGCCGCCGAGAACAACGAGTTTACTGTGCATCGAAGTGGGTCCAGACTTCAGCGCAAGAGGATCAAGGTGCGAGCATACTCCGTCCCAGGCCCCAGCCTGCGACGAAACCGACCAGAGGCTGTGCCTCTGTGCTCCGCGAGTGGACGATGCAGCACGAGTTCGGCGACGTGGCAAGGTCTTCGCGCGAAAGTGCCGAGGCAGGGCCTCGGGTCAGGCGTTCCCAAGCGGTTGCTTGGGAACGTGTAGGACAACAGCAATCGCGACTAGCGCGAGAGGAATTCGACGACGATGTTCACATCGACCGGCAGGCTATAGTCGCCCGGGCCGGGGATGCCCGCAACCGTAGCGCGGAGCGTCTCGCCATCGAAGTTCAGCCAGTCGGGCGTGTTGGTTCCGCCTTCGCCGACCACACCTTTATACAGGCCGTAGATCTTCTCGTTCGGCCGAGTGGTAATCACATCGCCAGGACGAACCTGGTAGCTCGGGCTGGTCACCTTCACGCCGTTGACGAAGAAGTGGCCGTGCACGATGCCCTGGCGGGCCTGCGGACGGGTCTTCGTGAAGCCGGCGCGGCGAATGACGTTGTCCAGGCGGCGCTCGCAGATGGTCAAGATCTGCTCGCCCGTGTTGCCCTTCTTCGACTTCACCATGTTGTAGTAACGGCGGAGTTGGCGCTCGCCCAGGCCGTAGTAATGCTTGATCTTCTGCTTCTCGGCCATGGCCTTGCCCCAGTTCGACAGACGGCGCTGTCCCTTGGTGTGCATGCCTGGCGGATTCGAGCGACGCTCGAGGGCGCGGGAAGCTCCCGCCGATTCGTAAATCAGAGTGCTCAGGCGGCGATTGATACGCGCCTTCGGACCGTTGTAACGAGCCATTCTCTACCAACTCCTGCGAGCTCGACTACTTCGCAGAACGCTGCCCGGAACCGAGAAACTGGTTTACCCAGCTTCCCAGTCCAGCCACCGCTGCGCAAGTCCAACTCAATGAACGGGCCAGTGCCTTAACGCAAGGCGTCGGCCGCTTTAAGTGAAGCCCCATATCATGGCGAAATCCGGCAGTTTCGACAAGCCCGTAGGGGGCAAGCTTCCAGTGTGCCCTGCCTGAACCGTCCAACTGCCTCGGCCGCCATCCGCCAAGAAATACAACCCCTTATCGGCTTTCGGCGATGCGTTCTCCAACAAGTCTACCCCCCCTAGTGGGTAAAAATACAACAGATGCGCCAGTTGGACGATTTCACTCAAGCCCTTACACGCCAATACCTTGTGGAACCCAGCGCTCGTTTCTTCACAACCCCTGCGCAAGGGGCCTGAACAGGGGGACAAGCCAATTCCACTACCAAGAGTACAACAGCTAGCCAACCGAATTGGAAAAGAACAGTCAAACCGCTGGGCCGCTGCCGACAGGTCCCAGCCCCTATTCGACCAAGCCCGTCCGCTCCCACTGCGCAGCACCGAACGCCCCACGCCCAAACCACCTGGACGAAGGCCGCAACGCCAAACTTATACACCAACTTTTAAATATCGTCGAGGCACCCAAAGCGACCCTATCTGGCATATGTTACCGAGCACTGGGACGCTTCCTTGGCGGCGCATTGGCATAAGTTCGCCCCCGCCAAACTCCGAGGAAATCGGTTTCAGGGCCACTTCACCGAACACCACACAAGGGCAGCCACACATGAAGCAGCGAGTCATCTACGTCGACGTGGACGACACCCTAGTCCGCTCCGCAGGGACGAAGCGAATGCCTGTGCCCTCGGTCGTGGAGCGAGTCAAAGCACTCCACCACGAGGGCGCTGCTCTCTACCTCTGGAGCAGCGTCGGCGCCGACTACGCCCGCGCGTCGGCCGCCGAACTGGGCATCGAAGATTGCTTCGTAGCCTTTCTGCCCAAGCCGGACCTCTACATCGACGATCAGGCGGTGCACCAGTGGCGATACTGTCAGCACGTGCTGCCCGGCAACGTCTCCACATGCTGATGCGTCCGTAGTTTTAGGAACTAGCTGTCTGGGGTCCCCTACGGGATTGCCCCTTCGACAAATTATCGCCTTCCGTTCTCAGACGCAGTTGACAGCAGCCAATGACTGACGCCGTTGACCAATTCGCTGCTGAAGCCTCGCGTTTCGAGTCCTGGGCGCACCGCTCCGACCTGCATGGTGAAGTCGCCGCCCGCGAAGCTCTGATCCGAGTTTCCAGTCTCTATACGGCCGCACTCCAGTTGCCACCTGCCTGGTCCGACGCATTGGAGGACGAGCCAGACGTCCTTCGACTACCGGCGGACGAATGCCAACGGCTTACGGCGATCAAGCACTTGCCGATCGACATGTACGGCGTCGTTGGCAACCCACTCGTTCTTCCACCCGACGACCCGGGCATCGGAAGCGTCGTCGACGACCTATCGGACATCTACCGGGATGTAGTCACCGGCCTCCGCGCCTATCGGGCGGGCAATCGCGCGCAGGCCGTCTGGGAGTGGGCCTTCGGTTTCACTCACCACTGGGGCGAGCACGCGACGGGGGCCATTCAGGCAATCCACGCCTGGCTGGCAGCCAACGCGCCTGAGCGCCTCACCACCGGTCCCAATACGTCGAATGGCCGGCAGGGTCCATAGATTGGCAGCCACACCAATCTGCCAGCCTCTACGAAAACACGCGCAACCGAATACCGTACCACCTCACCGGATTCTGCCCGAGGACAGTCCGCCTCGGCGGGCACTTTCGAAGCAAAAAACGCTCGAATAGCCCGTGATTGAACAGTATTTTCTAGAGCAGCCCATCCGAACCTTTTCTTGCTGCAAGAGCACCTTGATTGAGGTGTTCTTGCGCGCTCGTTCTAGTGCCTTGGCCCGGAAGGTGTCTCCTCATGCTCTCGCTCGAACTCAAACGCGATATCCTGCAAAAGGCCCGCGAGCGCAGCGTACTGGATAGCGGCGAACGGGCGATCGTCGATCAAAAGCTGAAGGAGATTACTCCCAGCACCCACACGCTCGACGTCTGTTTGGACGAACTGCCGGTTTCCTGTTTGGTGACCTCATTCGCGGCAAACATGGCGGCGTGGTCGTACTGGCGTCCGGCAAACCGGGTGTCGGAAAAACGCTCACCGCTGAAATCTATGCCGAACGAACCGAGCGGCCACTCTATGTCCT
>JAEZAS010000349.1 GCA_023430365.1 Planctomycetota bacterium | reverse complement strand
CAAGCAAGCGGCCGCAAACCCGGCTGGCAGCACTTGCGACGCTTCAGCTCTTGGGAGAAGTTCCGCCGAAGTCGATCGTTGAGGCCCTCGGTGACCAGCACCCCGAGGTGCGGCGGTTTGCGGTGCGGCTTTGCGAGGAGAGCACAGACGCGAGCGTGCTTTCGAAACTTCGCCGTTTGACCACCGACGACGATGCGGCCGTTCGGCTGCAACTGGCCTGCACAATCGGGCAGATCGATCAGCCCTGGACGGCCGAGGCGCTGGCAACGCTCGTGTCTGAACATCCGAATGATCCTTACTTGCTGTCAGCCGTGGCCAGTTCGCTCAACGCGAAGAACGCGGCGCCGTTTGCCGCCGTGCTGTTCCAGTCGGGCAATCCCCAACGGGCCGCCGGTCGGATGGAGTCGCTCGTGGAGCAGGCGGCGATGCTCAGCGAACCCGCGCAGATCGGCGAACTCACCGCATCGCTTGTGGGCCAAAAGCAGGAGACGCCTGAAGCGTGGCAGATCGCGGCCATGGGCCGGGTGCTTTCGGCCCTGGACCGTAGAAAGTTGCGGCTGGAAGAGGTCGTCAGCGAGAAACAGAGGCAATCGCTCGAAGCGTTCTTCCAGGCGACCAAGAGCCTGGCGGTCGCCGAGAAGGAAACGTACGCCGCACCCGAAATGTTAGGAGCACGGGTCGCTGCGATCGCCCTCGTAGGAAAACAGCCCGATGCGGCGAAACTGATCCAGCCGTTGCTTTCCGCCAGAGAGCCCGCGGAGGTGCAATCGGCGGCGGTTCAAACGCTGGTCGCGACCGGCTCTGCAGGTGTCACGTCAGTCCTGGAGACGTGGGGAAGTCTCACGCCCTCGCTCCGCGAGCAGGCGCTGGGCATCTTGCTGACGAATCCGAGCGCGACCGAGCAATTGCTCGGCAAGCTTGAGGCTGGCTCGGTGGGCCGAGCGGAGATTAGCGCCCGGCATCGGCAGTTGCTCTTGGCCAACAAAGACGCTTCGCTGCGTGGCCGGGCGGAAGCGATTTTTTCAGCAGGCCAGGAGGCAAGCCGACAGAAGGTTCTGGAGGAATATCGGTCGGTCAAACCTTCGGAGAACGTCAACCAAGGGCAGATGGTCTTTAAGCAGCGGTGTGCAAACTGTCATCGTTTAAATGGCGAGGGACACGCCGTCGGTCCTGACCTGGCGGCGCTGACGAATCGTTCGCCCGAGGCCTTGCTGACGGCTATCCTCGATCCGAACCGAGCGGTCGAGGACAAGTTCCTCGACTACGCCGTGCTGACGACCGATGGCCGACAGGTGAGCGGCATGCTCGTTTCCGAAACGGGCGCAAGCATCACGCTGGCCGGGCCGGAAGGAAAACAGACGGCGATCCTGCGGAGCGAGATCGACGAGCTGCGAAGCACCGGCAAGTCGCTGATGCCCGAGGGAATGGAACGGGATATTTCACTAGAGCAGATGAGTCATCTGCTGGCTTACCTCGGGCGATTGCCGTCGCTGCCGCAGAAGTCGTTTCCGGGGAACGTGCCCGAGGTCGCCCGGCTGGATGGCATCGGCCGGTTGGTGCTCCTGGCAACGGCGGCGAGGATTTATGGCCCGTCGCTGGTGCTGGAGGAGAGGTATCGCAATCTCGGCTACTGGCAGCACTCGAATGATCATGCGATCTGGACGGTGGAAGTGCCAGCCGAGGGCAAGTATCGCGTGCAGCTCGACTATGCCTGCGAGAACGGGATGCAGGGCAACACGATTGTCGTGCAATCGGGCGGCGGCTCGGTCGCCTGGAAGGTCGAGGGAACCGGAAGCTGGGACAATTATCGCGGCAAGGAGATCGGCACGCTCGACCTGCCCGCCGGAGAAGTCGAGATGGTGGTTCGGTCGGAAGGAGCCATCCGCGGAGCGCTGCTCGACCTGCGTTCGATCCGGTTGATACCGGTGAAGTGACGGCCGTAGGTTAGGCTTCTAGCCTGACCGTGAAAATAACGTTCTCGTGCCCACGCCCTGCGTGGGAACGCAATCACCGACGCTCTGCGTCGAGCGATTAAGGGCACGACACAGGACGGGGAGCGTCCGGGCGGGCGTTACGACGCAGAGCGTCGTAACGAGGAAACTCTCAATGACCAACTGGATGCTGGAGGCACCATGACTTTGGTCATTGGTGCTTGGTCATTGGGATTTTTTCACGGTCAGGCTGGAAGCCTAACCTACGTTAGAGTTCAAATCGGAACGTGCGGCAGAGGGCTCGCCAGCCGCGTTGCCAGAGGGGCTGGTAGCCGGCGTGGACCTTGGCCCAGCCGGCGCCTCCGGCGGCGAGGATCCGCGGATCCTCGAGGGGGACGCTGGCCTGGAAGGTCGTTTCGATCGGACGCTCGACGCCTTGGGAATCAGTCTCGGTCAGGATCGGTCCGCCTGATTTGCTCGAAAGGCTGGGGGGCGTCGCTTCGAGCTGCTGCTGGGAGAGATGCTCGAGTTGCCCCGTCAGGCGCTCGCCCGGAAGCTGGTCGAGGACCAGGTCGACCTGTTGGCCAGCCGCGAGGAATTCGACTTCGCCTTGAGGAACCGCGAGCAAGGCTTCCCAGTGGCCGGGATCGGCGATCCGACCGACGACCACACTGGGTTCCAGGTAGGCGCCGAGGTTCTTGGAGGAGAGCGGTCGGCCCGACCAACTGGCTAGTCGGACTCGGTTTGATTCCGGGGTCGGTCGAGAGAAGGCCGGCAGCAGCACGCCGCTCCGCGGAGCACGGATCGTCAGGCGGTCGAGTTGCCGCTGATGGCGGGACAGTTGTTCTTCGAGGGCGTCGAACGCCTCTTGCGTGTGAGCCAGTTCGAGCAGCGCCCCTTGGTCGTTGGGAGCGCGGCTACGAAGGCCTTCGAGGCGGGTCGCCAGCTGATCGCGTTGGGCTTGCAGTTGCTGGTGAGCGAGTTGCAGCTCCGAGTTCTCCAAACGGGCGATCGGCTGACCGGCCACGACCGGACCACTCTGTACAAAGACCTGACGGACGAGGCCGGGAGAGTCGACGTAAACGGCCGTCGCCTCGCGCGGCTGGATGTGGAGCGGACAAACGACGTAGTAGGGGAGCGGCGTCATGAGGGCCGCGGCGACGGCGATTGCCAGGCCGCCCAGACATATGGCGGCACGCATCTTTTTCACGCGACGACTCCTGTAGGGTGAATGCAGTAATTTGCCGAACCGCCACAACGGTGTGAGAACCAGGCCCCAGAGCATCGCCCCGCCGAGCAGGGGACTGAGAGCGGAGAGCCCGCACGACTTGAGCACGCCGTAGAGGAACCAGAAGATCGAAAGACTGACGAGCCAGCCGTAGAGCGCCGAAGCCACGCTGTAGAAAGCGAACAGCCAGCGATGGCGAGTCGGCAAAAACGGATCGCGCTGCGGCTTGAGCCCGAGAACCCATTTGCCCAGGAACTGCCGGAGAACGGCCCCAGCCTTCGATCGCAAGTTCGGAATCTCGAGCAGGTCGGACAGGATGTAGTAGCCGTCGTACCGCAGCAGCGGGTTGGCGTTGAACATCAAGGTGCTGACCGAGCAGACGAACATCACGTTCAAGCAGAGGTGATTGAACAGCCCCGGATGGCTGAACCACCAACCGAACGTGGCCAGCGACGCCAGCAGCAACTCGACATACATGCCGGCCGCGCCGATCGCCGCCCGCCGCCACTTGCTGGGCACCGTCCAGGAGTCGGTCACGTTGGCATAGAGGCAGGGGGTGAAGCAGAGCAGCATCACGCCCATCTCGTGGCAGCGTCCGCCAAACCGCTTGCAGGCCAGACCATGCCCCAGCTCGTGCAGCACCTTCGTGAAACCAAGCGTCACGGCCAGCCAGATCCAGTTGTCGGCGGCGAAGAACGAGCGGAACTGTGGCAAGCGAGCTTGCACAGCGTCGTACTCGCCCCCCACCAGCAAGAGGGCCGAGAGGGCCAGCAAGAACACGCAGCAAGCGGCTGCCCGGGAGAACAACCAGCCGCACCAACCGTTCAGCCGGTCGAGGAAGCGATCGGGATCGACGCCGCGAAACCGCAGGGCGAGAATTTGTCCAACCACCGCCCGACGCTGCTGTCGTTTGCGCTCGATGGCCCGCTCGAGTAGTTGCTCTCCCTGCCCTGCCGTGTCGGAGAGCAGCAGCCCGGAGCGGTGCAGCATGCCGAGCAAGCGGTACAGCTCGTTGGCTGTGATGCGTTGCGGGGCGAACTCGCGTTCGAATTGCTCCTGGATGTCGTCGAGCGAGGTCTCGCCGTCGAGCATCTGCAGGATGGCGAATTCTTCGGCCTCGAAGCGATAGTACTTCAAGGCGAGCGGGTCTTTGATGACCCAATACTCGCGGTCGTGCCACGTCTGCCGCTGGACGAGCAAATCCTGACGCATGCGCAGGCTGAGCGGCCGGCGGGTGCTGCTGGTCAGGGATTCGGCAAGGGTGGCCATGCGGTGTCGTTGAGCGGGGGAATGCTCCCGGCTAGTGCGGCAGGGCGATGGTCATCGTTGCCGTCATTCCGGGGCGCAGAAGCGGATGTCCTTTGACGGTGCGGTTCTCGACCTCGGCCCGCACGCGGTACTTGTTACCCGCTTGGACGAGCGGGCTGATGAACACCACGCGACCGGTAAACTGCGCCTGCTGTTGATTGGCCAGAGGCACTTCGACCGTCACCGGCTGATCGGCGATGTCGGCGGGGCTGTACTCGGAGGCATTGAGAAAGCCTTCGACGCGAAGGCGGTCGATGCGGACGATCTGGGCCACCGGCTCGCCGGCATTGACCCATTCGCCCCGTTCGTGGAATAAGGTGACCACGACGCCGTCGATCGGCGAAACGATCTGCCGTCGCGCGAGAGCGTCGTCGGCAGCGTCGACGGCGGCCTGGTGAACATCGGCGTTCATCTTGGCGACTTGCAGTTCGAGCTTGCTGCGATCAATCTGCAACTCGTCGCGGCGTTTGGCCAATCGCAGCTTTTGGACTTCCTGCGGAGTGACAGCCCCGGCATTGCGGCGTTCGATGGCGAGCGCACGCTCGAGATCGGCATGGGCCACGTCGAGAGCGGCCTTGGCATAGCGGACTTCGATATCGTCCTGAGCCTTGGCGACGGCGGCGTCGCGTTCGAGTTGAGCGGCGATTTTTTGCAGCGCCGGCTGGCGGTCGTCGATGCGAGCGATCAACTGCCCCGCCGAGACATGCTGGCCTTCGGTCACTTCGACGGAAGTCAAAGCCCCTGCCTCAAGCGCCGGAGCCTGGATGTCCTCAATGAGCGATACGAGGCAGTGCGTGAGCTGGAC
>JAEZAS010000047.1 GCA_023430365.1 Planctomycetota bacterium | reverse complement strand
GACGCAATCCGGCTAATCCACTTCGAAGTCAAACTGGTTCGTCCCGCCGGCGGTCACTTCCGCTTCCAGCGTGCTTTCGCTGTTGTACTTCGCGGCGATCCGTTCCTGGCTCGTCATGGCGGTCTTGCCCGCCGCGTATTCCTCGGGGGTGACCGACGAACCGCTGGGCGAGCTGATCGTCACCTGGTATTTGCCCGGCGTCAAACCATGCTCGGCGGGGATGTCGTACTTGCCATCCCGCACCAGGGCCCCGCCAGCCTGCACCGAGTTGCTCGGATCGACGAAGGCGATCACGCCCTGGTCGAGCGGTTCGCCGCGGAACGTCACGCGGCCGCTCACCCGCTGGGGACCATTCGGATCGCCACCGCAGCCAAGCGTCGCCACGGCGGCCAAGAGCAACAGACAACTTCTACGCAGCATGGGGCATTCCAGGGAGGGTGGTTCGTCGGAGGTTCGTGCCAACCATGGCGGCGCGTGGACGATTAGTAGTCGCCAATCACTTCGGCGCCTTGCGTCGTGCCCAGTTCGTTCCACAGGGTGGCCGAGATGTTGTTCGCCACGAACCGGACGCTGCCGTCGCAGAGCGCTACCACCACGCCGGCTGGGTGGCGGCTGCGAGCGCCAAACAGGTATGCGCCGTTGAGAAAGGCACAGGGCGGGTTCGGCGGATTGGGATCGCACCAATCGGCGCTGCTCCAGGAGCGATCCGGGGTCGTGTCGTTCGGCCGCAGCGAGGTTTCGAAGCCAGCCCCCGGACCCCACCAGGTCGCTCCGCGGAGATCCTTCCGCTGGCCGATGATCACTTCCGAGACCATCAGCGTCGAGGAGGTGCCGTCGGTGATGTCGCGCAGCTTCCGCGGCTCGCCGTTGGTGAAGGGGGCTCCGCGATAGGTGAAGCCGCCATAGGTGGTCACTTGCCACTGCAAGTTTTCGACGATCGCCGTGTTGCCGTAGTTCACGACGTAGCTGTGATACGACGTCGAGCCGTCGGCGTTAAGCGGCCAGCCGCTGGTGTTTTTCGTGGAGCTAGGGCAGAGCAGGTTCTTGATCGACCGGCCCGCGGCGCCTTGGATGTTGTCCTTGTGATAGTAGTTGCGGCCGTTCGCCACGGCATAGTCGAAGTACAGCTCGCGAAGCGCCGTCTGCTCGATGAACGGCAGGATCGGCACCTGCCACGTGCCTTGGCCCCAGTAGGGCGTGACGCCCGGGACCGCCGGGGGCAGCGCGCCGAGCGTATCGTGATGGTTGTGCATCGCCAGGGCGATCTGCTTCTGGTGGTTCGTGCACTGCGTTCGCCGCGCCGCTTCGCGAGCGGCCTGCACGGCGGGGAGCAGCAGCGCCACGAGCACGCCGATAATGGCGATCACGACGAGCAGCTCCACCAGCGTGAAACCGGCCCGTCCTCGCTTCCGACTCAACAGCATGCGGGAGAAGTTCTTCAAGGCGCAAACTCCCCTAATCCAGCGTCGTTGATGCATCAAAGAGCTTTTGAGTCTAGCAAGCGATTTCCGCCGTTCAACCGTTTGCAAAAAAAGGTGAAATAAAAGCTTTTCTCCGGGCTTATCGTTTTGTGCCCGCCTGCGCCTGTTTGCCTCGCGCGGAAAGCCATCGGTCGTTACGCAACACGCTCGCTGCGGCTAGAATCGAAGGCATGGCGAAATTGTTCGACCAGATACTGGTCATTGATGTCGAGTCGACCTGCTGGCAGGGTCCACCTCCGTACGGCCAATTGAGCGAGATCATCGAGATTGGGCTCTGCACCGTCGATGCGGTCCGCCTCGAACGCCTGGAAAAACGCTGCATTCTCGTCAAGCCGGTGCGCTCGCAGATCAGCGAGTTCTGCACCCGCCTGACTTCGCTCCGCTACGACGACGTGCTGCACGCCGGCACCCTGGCCGACGCCGTCAGCATCCTGAAGCGGGAGTACCGGTCGATCGATCGCCTCTGGGCGAGCTGGGGGGACTACGACCGGCGGCAATTTGAGCGGGTCTGCAAAGAGCTGACGGTGCCGTATCCCTTCGGCAGGAGCCACCTGAACATCAAGACGCTCTACGCCCTGGCACACGGCGACAACAAGGAGATGGGGCTCGACGAAGCCTACGCCCGCGAAGGGCGCGAACTCGAAGGACGCCATCACCGGGGCGTTGACGACGCCTGGAACATCGCCGGCCTGCTCTGCGACCTGCTCCAGCGAATGCGAACCCCCGTAGGGTAGGCTTCCAGCCTGCCCGTAAGAAAAGGTAGCTGAATTCGCCAGAATTCAGACAAACCAGGTCTCTCCACGCACAATACGTCCGAACTCTAGCGAGTTCAGCTACGGAGAGTCGGCAGCGTCCGTCTCCGAAGCAGCAAGCAACTCATCAATCAGCTCCGCAAGCTCCAGCCGATCCCAATCCTGCGCGCCGGTGGCCTTGCCCACCAGCTTGCCCTCGCGATCGACCAGCCAAACCGTCGGCAGCACTTGCACCTCGAACCGGTGGATCGCCAGCCCATCCTCGTCGCAGTAGACCCGATGCCCGGTCGCAACCCGGTCGGCGGCCTCCTGGGCCTGCGCGGCGTCGTCGGCATCGATGCAAACGCTGATCACCCGCAGCCCCGAAGGTCGGTACTTGAGTTCCAGGTCGCGCAGCTTCGCCATCCGCGCCAGGCAATGCTCGCAGCCGAGGCCCCAGAAGTTGAGCAAGACCACGTTGCCGCGCAGGTCTTCTAACGTAAGCTCGTTGCCTTCGGCATCGCCGAGTTTTAGCCCTGGGGCTGTACGATTGGGCGTTTCGACAAACCCAGCCCGCGACAGAGCCGAAACGTTCTCAGGAGCCGCAGCTTTCGGCGCTGAGTCCGTAGCCTGCGAAAGCTTCAGCACGTGTTCGACGAGCGCGTCGATCTCGGCGGGTGGGAGCGTTTGCCCCACGGCGGGCATGGCGGTTCCCGGAATGCCCCGCTCGAGCACCGTTCGGATCGATTCGGCGGTCGGTTCGAATCGCCACGGCCGGGCGGCAAAGTCGCGCGGCGGCGGTCGCATCACCTGCGCAGCTTCGCCGTCGCCATGTCCTTCGGCGCCGTGGCAGCGGGCACAGTGGACCTGGTAGAGCAGTTCGGCCGGTGGGACTTCTCCCGCGGGCCAATCGCCGAGCGACGACGGACTCGTCGACGCGAATCCGCCCGCCCAGCGGCCAGCTGTCAGCGCGGCGGCGAAGCCGGCCCCGAGCAGGGCGAAAAACACAATCTGAACGACGAGACGCTTCACCGGCCGGTTCCTTGCAGGGCAACGCTCGACGCCGGCGCCCCTTTCAATCGAGCGACGGCGATCGACTTGCCACGTTCGCTCAATTCTACCCAGCCGATGTAAATGTCGCCCGACGGGTGCACGGCCACGGTCGGCCGGGTTTGAAAACCACCCGCCAGCGGCGCCACGGCCGCGGGTTCGCGCAACCGCCGGCCGGTCGCGTCGAACGCGGCGTAGCGGATCTGTCGCGAGGTCTCACCCGCGGTGGCTTGGTGTTCGGAGCCGTGGGCGTGGCTCTTCTCCGCTCCGGTTTCGCTGGGATGGTTTTCTGCGGCCGTTGCAGCGGCGCCCGCCGCGGGCCCGCTCCCTTCGTCCCAGGCCAGATGCAGCGTTCCTTTGCGATCAGCCGACAGGGCCGGATGCCCCTGCGAGTGCTTCGCCTCCGCGTCGATTTCGTGCGCGGAAAAATTTTCCACGTCCGAATCGCCTTGCGCCAGGTAGACCCGCGACTGACCACTGCGAGCGTCCATCCAGGCGATGCTCAACCGATCGTCGTTGACGACGAGCGCGGGGCCGTCGTGCGGACAGCCGTCGAATTTCCAGGTCGGAGCGACCACCGGCTTGGGCGGCTCAAACTGGCTACTGCCGGCAGGGAGTCGCGAAATCCACATATCGCGAAAACCGTTCTGCTGGTTGCGAAACGCCAGATAGGCGGTTCCGTCGTCGGCCAGGATGAGCTTCGTCGGACAGCAGGGACAAACGCCCTTGCCACCCTCCGGCTCGTAGATGATTTGATCTCCGTCAAACGTCCCGTCGGGCGAACTGATGGCCGCGGCGGGAAGCTGCACCTTGTTGCGATTGTCGAGCCAGCTGGCCCCGATCCGGCCATCGGCGGCAACGGCGAGCGACGTGTAGGTTGGCCGGGCGCCTTCCGTCACGCTGGCCACGACCGGCGACGAGAACGACTTGCCGCCGCCAGTCGAGCGGGCGATGCGATACTCCACCGCCGAGTTGTCGGCCACCGCCTCGACCCAGCCGAGGATCAGTTCCTCGCCATGGCTCACCAGCCGCGGCATCATCCGCACTTCACGCGTGATCGTCTTGCCACGCGACTGCGACGTGACCCGGTGCACGGCGCTACGGGCGACGACGCGAGGGGCGGCGAACGTTTCGCCCCGGTCCGAAGAGCTGGCGAGAAACACCTGCCACTCGTCGGGGCTGACGCGCGACGCCCAGGCCACGTGCACCGTTCCATCGTCGGTCACCGCCACGGCGGCCGACTCCATCGTCTCCTTCACGTCGAGCTGCGTCAGCGGGAAGCGATGAACGACGGCTGCGAGACCGCTCTCAGTGGGATCATCCGGATTGGCGTTGCTGCTCCCGGTCGAACGATCCGCCACTGCTGTGGGAGCCTTCGGGGGCGAAGCGGTGTGATCGGCTGCCCGATCGCCGCGCGACATCGCCAAACCGGCGACGAATCCGCCGCCAAGTACCGCGATCACGCCGATCCAGTTCAATCTACTGATGTGCATGGTGTTGCTCACAAGCACGCTCTTGAGTCGTGCGTTTTCCAACTGATTAGCGACGGGGTGGTCTCAATTTTTGGGGCAAGCTGAGCGTCAACTGCGTCTGCTCGTTGTTCCACGAAGCCCGCAGCGGCGTCGTGCCGACGTCGGTGAGTTCTCGCGGCACAATCACCGGCGCGCCGACCGATTGCAGCGTGAAACGGTACTCGCCCGGAGCCAGTTCAAGCGGACCCGCGGCGCCGCTGAGCAGCAGGCGAAACGTTCCATCGATGGCCGTATCGGCAAAGCCGATCGGTTGCCAGGCGGCGTCCTTCGGCTGGTAGACGGTCACCTGCATATCCCCCAGCGGCTCGCCTCCGGCCCGCAGGACGCCGCTCGTTCCGCCGACGACCGGGCTCGGCCCGCAGCCGACGAGGAGCGGACCCAGCAAAGCGACCGCCGTCCACAGCAACCGCACGTTCACGACAGCGTTCCTCCCCACGACTAAAACTCGCCGACCACTTCGCCGCCTGAGGCGCTATGCAGCGCGCGGTGCACGGCGGCGTCGATCGTGTTGGGAAGGAACCGCACCGAGCCGTCCCCCATCAGCGCCTGCGCGCCGCCTGGGTGAAAGCTCCGCGGGGCAAAGAACCCCGTGAAATGAACGACCACGTCGGGGATGGAGCTGTTGGGCGTCGTATAGCCGTTGGTCAACGTGCTCATCGCGCCCGAATGGGCCCAGGACGTGCCGCGACCGCGAAGGGCCGCGCTCGCCGCTCCGCGCCAACTCGTTTTCTGCGGCCAGATCGTGGCCAGATCGGGATTCTCGATCGAACCGCTCGCGCCGTTCGACCAGCCGCCACCACTGCCGGCGAGGCCCGGCTTGGCTTGCAACGCGGCGCTCACTCCCGACGAGCCATTGAGCGTCGCCTGATAGGGCGCGTTGGGCAGCGTACCGGCCGGGAGGGTGAAATCGGGGCCGACGCTGCGCACCGTCTCGCTCATGAAGACGGTGTTCGATGTGCCATCGGTCACGCTGGCAAACCCAACCCCCGAATTTTCATAGACCAGGCCATCGGTCCGCCATCGCAGGTCGTAGTGGGTTCCCGTCCCGCTGCCGAAGCTGACCATGTAGTTGATGCCCGAGTAGTTGGTTCCGCCAGCGCCGACGTTGAGCACCGGGGCCGGATCGCTCGGGCAGAGCGCCACGCTGATCGGCGTCGCGAACGCCGCGGCAAACTGCGGGTTGGGCGTCAGGGCGTTCCACGGACCGGTGAACGCCGGCTGGCGGAAGTCGAGCTTGTCTTGCAGGTTGGCCTGCTCGATGAACGGCAGCAGACGCGCCTGCGGCGAAAAACCCTGAGCGTTGGGTTGATAGTTCTGGGCGTCGGTCATCGGAAACGCGTGAAACGCGTCGTGATAGTTGTGCAGGGCGAGGCCCCATTGCCGCAAGTGGTTGAGGCACTGCGAGCGTCGGGCCGCCGCGCGCGCCGCTTGCACAGCCGGCAGCAACAAGGCGACCAGGATGCCGATGATCGCGATCACGACGAGCAATTCGACGAGCGTAAACGCCTGCTTGCGCTCTTTGCGCAGGCGGATCGAGTAATTCATGACCACAGTTCCTTCCAGGATTGGCTGGAAACGTGAAGTCGCGGTTGGGCCGTGAGTCCCTGCGGCCTGGCAGACGCCTGGCGCAGCGACGGTCCGATGAACTTGCGCGTTTCCAATAAATCGAGAGACAGCCAAAGCGTGCGGCGGCGCAGGGGCCACCACAGGTTGCCTGAAAGGCGCAGCCGGGTGCGGCTATTGGCCACGCGCTGCTTGCTGTGAATCCCGAGATAGGGAGCCTGCATTCAGCGCGCGGGGATCGAAAGCCGCGCAGCGACCTGCGCCGAGCTTAAGCGGCCGATCTGGGCGGCCGTTCGCCCGGCTGGCTGGAAAGAAGTTCCGCCGTGGCGGAATGAAGGGCGAGCCAATCGTGCGCGATGGGCCGGCCGACGAGTTGTGGTTCGGGACCAGGCGGCAAGGCCTGAGAAAGGATCAGCCACAGCTCGATTTGGCCGTGGCACTTGCGGGCGTCTTCGAGCACGAGCCAGTCGCGCTGCGTGGACTGAGTTTCCTCCGCCTTGTCGGTCGCACAGCAAGACGCCTTCGCAGCGACATCGGCCGGCTGGCTACAGCAAGACTTCGTTACCGCCTTGCTCTTGGATGAGCAGCACGAAGCCAACTTCTGAGACGCAGCGCTCGCGGCATCCTGCTCGGCGCCGGCGACGACGAAGTCGGGCGCTTGCACGCCATGTTTTTTCGCCCAGGCGAGTTTTTGGGCGTTGGTGTGGCAGCAGCACGAGTTCCAGCAGGCTGCCGCATTGCGACAACCGCATTTGCGATGCATGCAGGGGAAGGGAACGCTCGTGTCTTTGCTCGCCCAGCTCGGCAGCGGCACGCCGGTCGTTCCCGCCAGAATCGCGACGAGCACGAGCCCCGCCACCAGGCGTCGGCTGGCGGTGCGATGGCGTCGAAGGATGCGCGGCAGGTGCATGGAAGCGGCCAAGAGCGAGCAGCCCGCGGACGGGCAAACCAAAGTGGGACTGTCTCGTTCTAATTGTCCGAGACGGCAGAGTCAACGTTCGCCCCCCGGAGGTGGGCCACTCACAGGGAGTTTCGTCAAACTACTTCACAGGCTCAGCAAGCCATGCCGCCAGGCAGGTCGGGCAAAGCGGACCGCGAGCGGCGGCCCATGATTCCGCCCTCTGCCTTCTTGATGCGCCTCCATGGCTGGCTGAGCCTCCCCTCACTTCCGCACAAACTTCTGCACCCGCTTGCCGTTCACTTCGGCCACGTACAGCATCCCCTGCGAATCGACCGCCATCAGGTGCGGCAGCTTCAGCGTGTCGGCGTTGCCCCAACTGGTGGCGATTTCGCCGCTGTCGAGCTTCAGGTGGAAAATCTTGTGAATGTCTCCCTCCGTCACGAGCAATTCGTCGCCGACCGCGAGGGCGCCGAATGGATTGCCGAACCCCGACCAACTCGCCAGGTGCTTTCCTTCGCTGTCGAAGACTTGCACCCGCTTGTTGCCCCGGTCGCAGACATAGATGCGATCCTGGCCGTCGATCGCCAGGCCGTGCGCCGTGGCGAACTGACCGTCGGCCTTCCCTTTCTTGCCCCACTCGCGGATGAACTTTCCTGCGGGCGAAAGCTTGACGATCCGGCCGTTGCCGCTGTCGGCCACGTAGAAGTTCCCCTGCGAATCAAACACCAGATCGTCCGGCGCGCGAAAGCCGTCTTCGCCTGAGCCCGGTTTGCCTTCGGCGCCGACCGTCTGCAGCAGCTTGCCGTCCCGGCTGAACTTGCGGAGGACGTGGTTGCCGTTATCGGTGGTCCACAAATGGCCGTCGTGGTCGAACCGCAATCCATGCGGGACCTTGAACAGCCCCTGGCCGAAGCCGCGCAGGTAGTTGCCGCGGTTGTCGAAAACCAGAATCTGGGGCTCGCCGCGTTGCAGAACATACACCTGATCATCCCGATCGACGGCGACGGCTGAGACGGCGTCGAGCGCGATCCCGGCAGGCAGTTCCACAAACCCAGCCGATTGATACTCCCCCTCCGCGGCCAGTAGCGGCGGAGTCAGCAGTAGCATGGCAACCAACGAAACGACCCGGAGCAGACGCATCGCGAGGCTCTCCTGCAATCGGTCGCCGGCGGGCAGCGGAATTCGGCCGCCTGGCGACGATTTACAGAGCAGTATAGTTCCGCGGCCTAGCGCAGGGGCCTGCTGATCAGCGAATATCGCGACAACCGCACCTCGGGCACATTCGGGCAGAACGGCCTGAGCTTCCGCTTCTTCGCGGGACGGTTGGGATCGGGCTCGGGGGGAGCATCGAGATACGCTTCCAGCAGCTCGAGTTCTCGCCGGTCGAACGTCGTTTGCACTTCGCTTCGCCTGCCCAGCGCATACATCAAGTCTTCGATCAGCCAGCGGATCATGATCGCTGTTGGCACCAGGACCAGCAGCAGCGCTCCCGCCGCGAGCAAGAGCCCGTCCCGCCCCGCTCCTTGAAACAGGCCGAGCAGGGCTGCGAACAAGCTCGAGAGCTGGAACATCGTCACCAGATCGACCGACAGCCAATTCCGTCGCTGTCTTTTTCCCGCCTTCCACGGCAATTCCAGACCGCGCAGCGTCAGCCAGACGAATAGCAGGAAGACAATCAACAGGCTGATGTAGTGCTCGGTCATTTTGCTCCTCAAGGGTCGCCTGCTATTCGTCCGCAGCGTCGCAATCTTGGTCGAAAAACCAAGACTTCACGCTCGCCCGGGGGCACAGCGGCATACCGCTTGCTGCGCAGCAGGGCGTTCGTAGTGCAGCTAGTGAAACGTCTAACCTGAGGACTTCACACTATGGCAAAGTACGGCAAAGCGGCGGGTCGCGAGGTCAAGAAGGCAGTCAGCAAGACGAAGAAGGGCACCCAGCGCAGCGGCAAGAAGGGAAAGGCCAAGAGCAAGAAGCAGGCGATCGCCATCGGCCTGAGCAAGGCGCGGAAGAAGGGGGCCAAGGTTCCACCCAAGAAGAAGACGGCCACCAAGAAGAAGGCCAGCCGGAAGAAGTCGTCCTAATCGATCGGATTCTGAGCAGCTCAAGTGAGTGCCTGGCTACGCAGGCACTCACTCGCGTTTCTTAAGCGGTCGATCAACTGCCTACCGCATCGAAACTGTCACCGTCTTCGTCTCCAGGTAGGCCTTCAGGCCTTCCTCACCGAGCTCGCGCCCTTGGCCGCTCATCTTGAAGCCGCCGAACGGGGCTGCCGCATCGAAGACGTCGTAGCAATTGACCCAGACCGTTCCCGCCCGCAGCTGTTTGGCCAGGCTGTGGGCCTTGCCGATGTCGCGGGTCCAGACCGCGGCAGCCAGGCCGTAGCTCGTGTTGTTGGCCCGCTCGGCGATCTCGCGGACGTCCTTGAACTTGAGCACCGACATCACCGGGCCAAAAATCTCTTCCTTGGCGATCGCCATGTCGTCTTGCACGTCGGTGAACAGCGTCGGCTGAACGTAGAAGCCACGGTCGCCGAACCGCTCGCCGCCGCTCACGAGCCGGGCCCCTTGCTGCTTGCCGAGGTCGATGTAGCGCAGGATCTTCTCGAACTGCGCCTGATCGACCTGCGGACCCTGCTCGGTCGCTGGATCAAGCGGGTCACCCAGCTTGCGGCTGCGATTGCACGACGAAATCCGCTCGACGAACTCGTCGTGGATCCGCTCCTCGACAAACACCCGGCTGCCGGCGCAGCAGCACTGCCCCTGGTTGAAGTAGAGGCCAAAGTGGGCCCCTTGGGCGGCGGCGTCGAGGTCGGCGTCGGCGAAGATGATGTTCGGGCTCTTGCCCCCCAGTTCCAGCGTGATTCGCTTCAGCGTGCCCGCCGCTTCCCGCATGATGAGCTGGCCAGTCGTCCCTTCGCCCGTGAAGGCAATCTTGTCAACGCCCGGATGTTTCACGAGCGCGGCTCCAGCCGTGGGGCCGTAGCCTGGAACGACGTTGATCACACCGTCGGGAAAGCCAGCCTTCTGGGCCAGCCTCGCCATCCGCAGGCAGGTGAGCGGCGTTTGTTCGGCGGGCTTCATGACGATCGTGCACCCCGCCGCCAGCGCCGGTCCCCACTTCCACGCCACCATCAGCATCGGGAAGTTCCAGGGAATGATCTGGCCGACGACGCCGACTGGCTCTTTGCGGGTGTAGGTGAAGTACTCGCCGCGGACCGGAATCGTCTGGCCGTGAATCTTGTCGGCAAAACCCGCGTAGTAGCGGAGGCAATCGATCACCAGCGGCAGATCGGCATTGCGCGAGTCGCGAATCGGCTTGCCGTTGTCGAGCGATTCGAGCGCCGCCAGCTCGTCGATCTCTTCCTCGATGAGATCCGCCAGGCGATACATCAGCCGGCCGCGATCGCGAGCGTCCATCCGGCTCCACTCGCTGTCGTCGAACGCCCGCCGGGCCGCTTTCACCGCCAGGTCGATGTCGGCGGCGTCCCCTTCGGCCACATCGGCAATCGTTTCTTCGGTCGCCGGATTGACGGTAGCGAAGGTCTTGCCGCTGCGAGCGGGCAGCCATTGCCCATCGATAAAGAGCTGCGTCTGACGGATCTGAGGTTGCTGGCGGGCGGTCGATTCGACGATCGTGGCCATGGGATTGGGCTCCACCGAAGAGAGGGCGTCGCATCGCGCAGGCAACGAGTGCGACGAGAGATGCACCAAATGCCGTTGTCGGCGCTCGAAGCGCCGTCGTACCTTTATTTTACGGCTGTCGCCGCAGAGAAGAAAGCATTGGCGCTGGAGCGCTGTCGGTCGATTGCAGCTCGCCGCAGGTGGCCAAGGCTACGACGGCCGCATTGCCTTGCGCACGCCGACGTACGCCATGTGGGCCTTCAGGCAGACTTCCTTGAAGGCTTCGGGCCGCGAAAC
>JAEZAS010000147.1 GCA_023430365.1 Planctomycetota bacterium | reverse complement strand
GCTGAATTCGCCAGAATTCAGACGCCCCGCAAGTAGAGATTGGGTTTGTCTGAATTCTGACGAACTCAGCTACGGCGGCTCCTTTTCTTGACTTCCGCGCACGGGGAACCGATGCTGGGGCCGCTGTTCCTCTCCCTCTTCGCCTGAGGTTGCCATGCGTAGGCTCGCTCTTGGATTCGTGGCGCTGCTGGTTGTTCCCTCGTTGGCCTGGGCCGCCATCGATCCAGCCGGACGGGAAGCGGCGCTGAAGTACGAACGAACGGTGCAGGAGGGGAATAAGGCCCTTCGCGCCGCCCACAAGCAGGCCGAGGCGACGCTCTCGAATCTCTTGGCAGGCAAAGCGCCGAGCGAAAAAGAAGTCGCTGACGCGATTGACAGCCTGCAGCGGGCGGTGAGCGATTTTCAATCGCTGCTCAAAGAGGCCCCGCCCCCCGATGGTCCCGAAGCCCGCGCGTACGCCCAAAGTGTCAACAGCTACCTGGCGGTCTTCCAGCGGTATCAAAAAGAAGACCTGCTCAAGACGCTCGAGGCAGTAAAGAAACCGAGCGCCGATCTGCAGCAGAACCTTGCGGCGCTCGAACCGCTGATGAAGCTCGCTCGCGGAACGAAGGCTGCCACCGACGGCATTCGCAACACGCGCCCAGCGTTCCTCGCCGCCTACGAGATCACCCCCGCCGACCTCGGCCGTGCGCCGCTCGCCGGTTCGCCTCCCGCGGCAAACGCTGCTCAGGTCGGCACCGCCGCTGCGCTCGAACAGGCGATCGCAGAAGGAGAAAAGGCGTTCACTGCGAGCATGCAGCAGGTACAACTCCAGTTGCTTCCGAAATTGCTGCTCGGCGGCGACCTCGAACCTACCGAAGTCGAAAGCGCCTTCACCGGGGTCCGCACGAGCCTTGCAAAACTCGAGGCGAATCTGGCCGCCGTCAAGGTTCCTGACGACGCAGAGTCGAAAGCCTATTTTGCCGCCGCCCAGAAACTCGTCGCATCGACGAAGGAGATCGATTTCAGCGAACCGAAAAAAATCCTCTTGGACAAGAGCCTGCCGGCTGACACCAAGTCCACTCAGTTCGCCGAAAAGATGAAAAGCATCGGGGCTGCCATAGCGGCCGATTTCAAGAAGTTCAAAGACTCGCAGGAGGCGTTTCGGAAGAAGCACAACCTAACGCCTGCCGACGCGCCCCGCGCCACAATATCAATCCCAATTGGCGGCGCCAAAGGTGCGCCTGCATCCGAACCAGCAGCTCCTAGGACGGATGTCGAGCCGTCGGGGCTCCCTGGTTCCCCGCTCCCGACTACCGAGCCAGTTCCAATGCCGGAATTTGCAGCGCCGGGCGAATCGCTGGGGGCGGCCCCCACGGTACTGGCCGTGCCGCTGACGGGTCCCGCGGCGCTCGACCAGGCGATTCGCAATGGCGAGAAGGCGTTCCGGGACAGCACCGAAGCCCTGCAGACCAAGCTACTCGCCAAGGTCGCGCTCGGCGGGCAATTGGAGCCAGCCGAGATCGAGGAAGGCCTAGCGGGCGTCAACGCGGGTATCGCGAAGTTCGAGGAGCAACTCGCTGCGGTCCCCGTGCCGGACGATCCAGAGTCGAAGGCTTATGTTGCAGCGACCAAGAAGCTGATCGGCAACCTGAAGAGGGCTGACTTCGCTGGCCTCGCCCGGATTCTGACAAACAAGAACCTGACAGCCGAAGCCCGGCAAAACCAGATCGCCAAAAAGGTCGGAGGCCTCGGAGCAGGGCTGGAACGGGATTTTGCGACCTTCGAAAAAGCCCGCAAGGTTTTCACCGAGAAACACAAGCTCTCTGGAGCCGCGAACGCCGATGGCTCGATCCCAAGCGGCGAAGCAATGCCGTAGGAGCGACGGCACGGGGCCGGCTCCGGGTACTCACTTCTCTGATCATCGCCATCCACTCGTCCCGCGGCTTCTCGCGCCACCGGTCCGTTCCCGCTTGGAGGCCCGGTTTTGTCTGAATTCTGGCGAATTCAGCTACGGGCGGGTGGCTCTGCCCCTTGATGAATTGGCCGCCGAGAGTGCGGTCATCCGACTTCCGCCGTGCGCGGCTCGGTTTTACAATGCCACTGCCCTCACGCTAGCACTCGTTTCAGTTCGTTTCCCTCGCAAGTCGAAAAAACACCTGCCTATGTCTCCGACGACGCTCCGCCTCGGCATCATGATGTTCATCCAGTTCTTCGTCTGGGGAGCCTGGTACGTGTCGGCAGGGCCGTACATGAATGCCAACGGCATGGCCGACTGGATTCCGTGGGCCTACACGGTCGGCCCGATCGCCGCCGTGATCTCGCCGCTGTTCCTCGGTCTCGTGGCCGACCGCTACTTCGCCAGCGAGCGGGTGCTCGGGACGATGCACCTGCTCGGGGCCTTGGCGCTGTTTGCCGCGCCGTTTGCGGCTGCCCAAAGCGCGACGCTGTTCATCGTCATGCTCTTCCTGCACATGCTCTGCTACATGCCGACGCTCGGCCTGACCAACACGCTCGCCCTGCACAACATGCAGGTGCCGGAGAAGGAGTTCCCGATCGTGCGTGTGTTCGGCACGGTCGGCTGGATCGCGGCGAACTGGGCCGTGAGCCTCGCCGGGGCCGATACGTCCGCGGGTCAGTTCTACATCGCCGGTGGCGCGGGAATCGCGCTGCTGCTGTTCAGCTTCGCCTTGCCGCACACCCCGCCGCCGATGAAGGGGAAGCAGGCCTCGATCGGTTCGCTGCTCGGGTTCGACGCCCTGGCCCTGATGCGCTATCCGTCGTTCCTGGTGTTCATCATCGCCTCGTTCCTCGTCTGCATTCCGCTGGCCGCCTACTACAACTACGGCGGCGTGTACGTCGGGAAGGTCGGCTTCGAGAAGATCGCCGGCACGATGTCGTTCGGCCAGATGAGCGAAATCGTGTTCATGCTGCTGATGCCGCTGTTCTTCGCCCGGCTGGGAGTGAAGTGGATGCTGCTGTCGGGCATGCTGGCCTGGGCCGTGCGATATGGCCTGTTCGCCGCCGCGGACGAGAACAACGTGAAGTGGATGGTCTTCCTCGGCATCCTGCTGCACGGCATCTGCTACGACTTCTTCTTCGTGACCGGCTTCATCTACACCGACAAGCGGGCGAGCAAGGAGATTCGCGGCCAGGCGCAAGGCCTGCTGGTGCTCATCACGCAGGGGCTCGGCCTCGGCGTAGGCGCTCAGGTAATGGGCCGGATCGTGGGAGCCTACACGACCAAGACCACCGGAGGCGCCGACGTCGTCGACTGGGGCACAGTCTGGATGATCCCAGCCATCGCGGCTGCGGTGATCATGGTCGCCTTCGCCCTGCTGTTCCGCGACGACTCCGGCGCCACGGGAGAGGCTGCCGAGGGGAAGGTTGGGCACTAGCAGCCCGTTCCAGCGGAGGTGGCGTGTCCTTAGCCGGCGGATCACATCCGCCAGAAGCCCCGTGCGAAGACGTCGCCGGGGCCAAGCCTCTCGACAACCGACACGCTTTTGCGAGATTTCTGGCGAGTGGTGACTCGCCGGCTGCTATGGGTTCGCGTCCTGCCCTTCCCCATCCCTGCCCCCTGGCGAACAATAGACCGTCTAATACGGAGAGAACATGCAGTTTCGCCAGCAAACCCTTGCCAACGGGCTTGAGATCGTCGCCGAGTGCAATCCGCAAGCGTACTCGGCTTCTTACGCGTTTTTCGTTCGCACCGGATCGCGCGACGAGAACGACGCTAATTCGGGCGTGAGCCACTTCCTGGAACACATGGTGTTCAAGGGGACACCGACGCGCACGTCGATCGACGTGAACCGCGAACTCGACGAACTCAGCTCCAATAGCAACGCCTTCACCAGCGAAGAGCACACGGTCTATTACGCGACGACGCTCCCCGAGGATCAAAAGCCGATCGTCGGCCTGCTGAGCGACATCATGCGCCCGTCCCTGCGGCAGGAGGATTTCGACACCGAGAAGAAGGTGATCCTCGAAGAAATCGCCAAGTACGACGATCAGCCTCCCTACGGCGCTCACGAGAAGTGCATGGCCGCCTACTTCGGCGACCATCCCCTCGGCCGGAGCATCCTGGGAACGACCGAATCGATCACGGCCCTGAAGCGCGAGCAAATGCTCGAATACTTCGAGCAGCGCTACAGCCCCAAGAACATTGTCCTGGCGGCGGCGGGCAATATCGACTTCGACGCGCTCGTCGACACCGCCGACAAGTTCTGCGGCAAGTGGCAGCCGTTCGAGGCCCCTCGTCAGCTGCCGCCAGCCGGTCCGCGAAGCAGCTTGCAGGTTTTCTCGAAGCCGCAATCGGTCCAGCAGTACATCGTGCAGTCGTCGAGCGCTCCGTCGGCCGAGAGCGACGCTCGCTATGCCTCGCGCGTGCTGGCGACCATCGTCGGCGACGACAGCGGCAGCCGATTGTTCTGGGAACTCGTCGATACGGGCGAAGTCGAGTACGCGGCGATCAGCGCCTATGAGTTCCAGGGAACCGGCATTCTGATGTCGTCGATCTCCTGCCCTCCCGACTCGACCGAGCACATTCTGAAACGCGTCAGCGATGTGCTGCACGACGTGGAAGATCACGGCGTCACCGAGCAGGAACTGCAGCAGGCCAAAAACAAGATCTGCGCCCACATCGTCCTCCAGGCGGAGCGACCGACGAGCCGCGTCTTCTCGGTCGGCAACGGCTGGATCCAGCGGCGGCAGTATAAGACGGTCCGTGAGGTGGTCGACGCGTATCGGTCGGTAACGCTCGACGACATTCAAAAGATCCTGCGGCAGCACCCGCTGACAATCCAGACCACCGTCGCCATCGGCCCGCGCGAGAATCTGCAACTCGCATAGCAGATGCTCTTCAGCCGGCGGATCACATTCGCCGGAAGCCCCTAGCAGCGACGTCGCCTGACGAGTGGACCCGCCTCCCAGTAGCTGAATTCGCCAGAATTCAGACAAACCCGGCGTCTACCCACAGGACCTCTGAATTCTGGCGAATTCAGCTACTGGGATG
>JAEZAS010000133.1 GCA_023430365.1 Planctomycetota bacterium | reverse complement strand
ACCCTACATTGACCCACCCTACAAATGCCACTCTACGGAGCTTGGCGGGTTACTTTTTTACGATGGCCAGGTTGTCGCGGTGGATGATTTCTTCGTAGGGGCGTTGGCCGAGGACTTGGGCGATGCGGCTGCTCTTGAGTCCCTTGATCTGCTCGACTTCGTCGGAATCGTAATTGGACAGACCACGGGCGACGACATGACCTTCGCTATCGCAGATCGCCACGACGTCTCCTTTGCGGAAGTCCCCCTGCGTGCCGACCACGCCGGCGGCGAGCAGGCTGCGCCCTTGTTCGACGAGCGCCTTGCGGGCGCCGTCGTCGAGCTGGATCCGGCCGCGGATCTGGGCCGAGAAGCCGAGCCAGCGCTTGTACGGGCTGACCGCTTTGCCTTGAGCGCAGAACAGGGTGCCGACCAATTCGCCGTTGAAGATGCGGGTGAGCACGTCGAGCCGCCGGCCGCTGGCGATGATTGCGTTCTCGCCCGAGGTGGTGACCATGCGAGCCGCTTCCAGCTTGCTGGCCATGCCCCCTTTGCTGAGGCCCGTCTTCTTGTCGCGGACCAGGGCGAACACCTTTTCGTCGATCTGCGGGACGGTGTGGATGAGCTGCGAACCCTCGAGCGCGGGATCGCCGTCGTAGAGACCTTCGACGTCGGACAGGACGATCAGCAGCGGCGCGCGGATCAGGTTGGTGACCATCGCGGCCAGGCGGTCGTTGTCGCCGAACGTGGTCTTGAGTTCTTCGACGCTGACGGTGTCGTTCTCGTTGATGATCGGCACCGCGCCGTACTCGAGAATCGAGAGGAGCGTGTTGCGGACGTTCAGGTAGCGGATGCGGTCGTCGACATCCTCGGCGGTCAGCAGAACCTGGGCGGCGCGGCGGCCGTGCTTGATGAACGTGCGATCGTAGGCCTGGATGAGGAACGTCTGGCCGACGGCGGCGACGGCTTGCAGCTTGGCCAGGTCGGTCGGCCGGCCCTTGAGACCGAGCAGTCCGATGCCCGCTCCCACGGCGCCGCTGCTGACGAGGACCACGCGCTTGCCGAGCGAGCCGATCGCGTGGATCTCTTCGGCGAGACGGTCGATACGCTCCTGGTTGAGGGTGCCGTCGGGATGGGTGAGCACGCGGGTGCCCACTTTGACGACGACGGTATGAGCGGAGGCGGCGAGCTGCTGGCGTTGCGGGTCGGACATAGTGGGTGGGGTGGTCGGAAGGAGCCGAAATCCGTGTCGGCAGGCGTCGGCGAGAGGCCTGACGTCGGCTCGTGGCATAAGACTTTAGCGAGTTGGCGAAAGCTGCACAATTCGAACCGTGGCCAGCTAGTTTTTCGCTGCGGCCTCCCGCTTCTCTTCGGCTTTTCGGGCGGCATATTCGGCGAGGACCTCGTCTGGGTTGGCCAGAAAGTAGTCCCGGCAACCTGTGCAGCAAACGAGATAGGTCTTGCCCTGGTGAGTGACTTCGATCGAACCAAACCCGCCGGTGACGACGCATTCCGGCCCCGAGCTCCCCTGGCCGAAGCCGCTTCCCTGGCGGGTATAGCCGACTTCCGCCAGGCGGGTGAGTCGCTGGCGACGGTCGGTGCGTTGCTCGTAGAGAACCAGCAGACGCTTACCCTCTGCGACCGTGCGGAGCGTCATCCGAACCGGCAGGCCGGAGGGTGGAGACTCGGTGGTCAGGATCAGTTTGCCTTCGTCGTCGAGCGGACCGGTGTAACGGATCGAATCGCCGCCGGCGAGGGGCTTCGCGACGAGGACGAAGTACTTCGGGCGCTTGCCAGCCTGCAGGGAGAAGTTCGAAAACCACTTCGAGTCTTTCAGTTCCGCGGCCAGCTGCACGTTGCCGTCTTCGAAGCGCCAGGCCCATTCGACCTGTTCGGTCCAAGCGCCTTTGCTGGAACCTCGCTGCGGCTGGCCTACTCCCTTCCACGAGCCGACGAGGAATTGAACCCGAGCGAGTTCGGCCTTCTGGGTTGCGAGTTTCGTGTTGCCGTCGGGCTCTGCAGCAGTTGCGGAGACGACCAGCACCATCGCAGCCAGCGGTCCCAAGCAGGAAGACCATTTCATCGCCAGCCCCCTACGATTCGAGCAGTTCCAGCGGATTGCCCCGTTGCTGCAGTGGGAACGTCACCCGGCCGCCCGTGCGATGGGACTCGAAAACGGCGGAGATCATTTCGACGGTCGTTCGCCCTTCGAGGGCGCTGCACTCGGGCTGGCGGTCGTTTTCGATCGCCGAGATCAGGTCTTTCACGGCGGCGACGTTGCCCGCATGCAGACCGCCGTCCTTCAGCGGTTCCGGCTCGCCGAGCCCCGCCGAAGAGACCGGAATCCAGTTGGCTTTGCTGCGGCCGGGAGACCAGGCGGGATCGGGGAGGAAGGAGACGCTCGGCAGATAGCCGGTCAGGATTTCGAGCACTCCCTTGCTGCCGTAGATCTGCAAACCGAAACGATCGCCGACCGCTCCCTTCCGGGAACCAAAATAGCCGGTCTCGCCCCCCGCAAGGCCGAACATCGCCGAGACCGAATCGCCCGCCAGAGCGCCCAGGCCTTCGTTCCCTGGTTTCACATGTTCTTTGCGAACGGGCTGGCCGCCCGTGGTCACCTCGGCCATACACCAGAGTGGCTCGCCGCCGAAGTGGTGCATCAGGTTGAACACATGGCTGCCGAGCACCCACAGGTCCTCGCCGCCGCCGCGATGGTCTTCCTTGCCTCGGCCGCGAAGCTCGAGGATGTCGCCGAGCTTGCCGTCGGCGATCAGATCGCGAACGACATGCAGCTTGGGGCTGTAGCGCGTCTGGTGGGCGAGGGCCAGCTTCACCCCTTGCTTGTCGCAAGCGGCGATGATCTCGTCCGCCTCGGCTGGGGTGCGGCAGAACGGCTTCTCCAGATAGATGTGCATGCCACGCTCGGCGGCGGCGACGGCCATGTCGCGATGCTCGTCGATCCAGCGCGGGCAGATGGCGACGATGTCGGGCTTCGTCTCGTCGAGCAGTTGGCGATAGTCGGCAAAGGCCTGCGGAGCCTTGAGCCGCTGGGCAGCCGACGCCCTGCCCTTCTCGTTCGGATCGGCGACGCCCACGATCTCGCACTGCGGCAGCTCCAGCCAGACGGTGTCGATGCCGTGGCCGTAGTTGCCCCGTCCCGTGTTGCCGATCACAGCGATCTTGTACTTGGCCATGCGCGTTGGCTCGTGGAGAGTAAGAGCTATTGCCCACTCAGCATCGGTCGGAGGAACTCGCCTGTCAAATTGCCGTCGAGGGCGGCGACCTCCTCGGGTGTGCCGGTCGCGACGATCTCGCCCCCTCCCGAGCCACCCTCGGGGCCGAGGTCGATGACCCAGTCGGCGCACTTCACGACGTCCAGGTTGTGCTCGATCACCAGCACTGTGTTGCCGCGGTCGACCAGCGTTTGCAACACGCCGAGCAGCAGGCGGATGTCCTCGAAGTGCAGGCCGGTCGTCGGCTCGTCGAGCAGGTAGAACGTCTTGCCCGTGTCGACGCGAGCCAGCTCGGTCGCAAGCTTGATCCGCTGCGATTCGCCGCCCGAGAGCGTGGTGCTCGCTTGCCCCAGGCTGAGGTAGCCGAGGCCGACGTCGTGGAGGCTTTTGACGAGTCGATGGATATTGGCGAAGTTTTCGAAGAAGGCGACGGCTTCTTCGATCGGCATGGCGAGGATTTCCGCGATGTTCTTGCCGCGGAACTTCACCTGGAGCGTTTGCCGGTTGAACCTCGCCCCGCCGCACTGGTTGCACGGCACGAAAAGGTCGGGCAGAAACTTCATCTCGATCCGTTGCAGCCCTTGCCCCTGGCAATGCTCGCAGCGGCCGCCGACGACGTTGAAGCTGAACCGGCTGGCGCCGAAGCCGAGTTGCTTGGCCTCGCGCGTGGCGGCGAAAACCTTGCGGATCTCGTCGAAGACACCCGTGTAGGTCGCCGCATTGCTCCGCGGCGAACGGCCGATGGGAGATTGATCGATCTGCACGATCTTGTCGATCTGGCTGACGCCACGCAGTGCCGCGTGCGGTCCCGGCCGGGGCGCCACGCCGCCGAGACGTCGCACCAAGGCATGGGCGAGAGTCTCGTTCACCAGCGAGCTCTTGCCCGATCCGCTGACGCCGGTCACGGCAATGAACACGCCGAGCGGGAACGTGGCGGTCACATTGCGCAGGTTGTTCGTTGTGGCTCCTTCCAGCACGATCGAGCGAGTCTTGGCAATCTTGCGTCGCTCGCGCGGCACTTCGATCTTTCGCTTGCCCGATAGGTACAAGCCCGTCAGCGCCTCCGGATGCTCAGCCACGTCTTCCGGCCGGCCTTGGGCGATGATCTGCCCGCCGCGGGAGCCAGCGCCTGGCCCCATGTCGATGAGTTGATCGGCTTGGCGCATCATGGCTTCGTCGTGCTCGACGACGAGGACCGTGCTGTCGTTGCGCTGCAACTCGCGGAGGGCGTCGATCAGCCGCTGGTTGTCGCGCGGGTGCAAGCCGATCGACGGCTCGTCGAGGATGTAGCAGATGCCCGACAGTCCCGAACCGATGCCGGTGGCCAGCCGAATCCGCTGGAACTCGCCGCCGCTGAGCGTGTCGGTCGCCCGATCGAGCGTGATGTAGCCCAGACCTACCTTGGCAAGGAACCCCAGCCGCGAGGCAATCTCGCTGACGATCGGCGTGGCGATCTCGGCGTCTTGTCCCGCGAAGGAAAGCCCGGCGAAAAATTGCCGGGCGTCGGCGACGCTCTGACGCACGATCTCATGGATGTTTCTGCCCGCGACGCGAACCCCGAGCGCTTCAGGCCGCAAGCGCGATCCGCCGCAAGCGCTGCACGGCACCTGACCGCGGTAGGTTGCCAGTTGCTCCTGGCGATCCTCATCGGTCGCTGTGGCAAGTTCCTTTTCCAGTAGAGTCAGCAGACCGGGGAACTTCTTGCCATCGCCCCGCAGCAGTTTTTCCATCGCGGCGGGCTTGAGCTCGGCGAGCGGTGTGTCGGCGGTGGCCTTCTGGGTTTCCAGAAAGGCTTCGACCTCGGCCCGGCGGGCTTTGGCCTGGGCGTTCTTGATGTTCTTCCAGGGCGCCACGACGCCGCCGGAGAGAGACAGCTGCAAGTTGGGCAGGACCAACTCCGGATCGAACTCCGTCCGCTGGCCGAGTCCTTCGCACTGCGGGCAGGCCCCGTAGGGGCTGTTGAAGCTGAACGTGCGCGGCTCGACTTCCGCGAGGCTGATCTGGCAGTTAGGGCAGGCGTACATCGTGCTATAGAGCCGATCGACCCACTCTCCGCTGGCGTCGAGAATCGAGGCAATCACGACCCCTTCGCCGTTGCGGACCGCCAATTGGATCGACTCGGCCAGCCGAGGCCGAACTCCCTCGCGCAGGATCAGGCGATCGATCACCGCCTCGATCGTGTGCGACTTGCGGGCGTCGAGCGCAGGGACGCTATCGATGTCGTAGAGCACGTCGTCGACACGCACACGCACGAGCCCCGCCTTGCGCACCTCGGCGAGCACATCGGCATGCTGACCACGTCGGCCCCGCACGAGCGGCGCGAGGAGAACCACCTTGGCTCCCTCGCCGAGGGCCATCAAATTCTCTTCGATCTGTTCCGGCGATTGCGGACGAACCGGCTGGCCGCATTGATGGCAGCTCACTTCGCCGACCCGGGCCATCAGCAGACGGAGGAAATCGTAGATTTCGGTCGTCGTCGCAACGGTGCTCCGCGGATTCTGTCCGCCCGGCCGCTGGTCGATGCAGATGGTCGGCTGCAACCCTTCGATCAGATCGACGTCGGGTCGCTCGAGCTGATTGAGGAACTGGCGGGCGTAGACCGAGAGGCTTTCGATGTACTGCCGCTGCCCTTCGGCGTAGATCGTGTCGAACGCCAGGCTGCTCTTGCCGGAGCCGCTCGGCCCCGTGATGACGACCATCTGGCCGCGGGGAATGTCGACATCCACATTCTTCAGATTGTGGGTGCGCGCTCCACGCACGACGAGCATCTCGCTCGCCGCTGGCGCAGGGGCCTGATTCTCAACGCTGGCGGTATTCATCACACGGGCGCCTGGTTTGCCGTCCTGACAAACGGTCCATTGTAGCCGGAATCACCGGTAGCTGAATTCGCCAGAATTCAGA
>JAEZAS010000022.1 GCA_023430365.1 Planctomycetota bacterium | reverse complement strand
TGAAAAAAGCTGGCGATCCAGGGTGCAAGTCCCTAGAATGAATGCACCCGCCCCCGCCCCAATTGCGGGTTTTCCCCGACGCCGTTCGTTAGCTAGCTCACCTATAGAATCGGGCTTATGGTTCGTTCCATTTCACTGCTGTGTCTTCTTGGTGCCTTGACCGCAGCGGGTTGCTCCGACAGCCCCCAGGCTCACGAAGCGCTCAAGCCCCAAACCGTCGAAATTCCCACGGTCGCGGTAACGCCTGCCCGGCTGCAAACGTGGGGGCAATCGGTCGGCGTGCACGGAACGCTGTTGCCGGATGAATCCGCCGTCCTCGGCTGCAAAGTCGCCGGGCGCGTGGCGGAAATGCTTGTCGACGTGGGCGACCTGGTACGCAAGGGACAACCGATTGCTCGACTCGACGAGGTGCAACTCCAACTGGAGGTCAAGCACACCGAAGCCCTGCTCGCCCAGGCCTGTGCAGCCGTCGGCCTCGATCCAGCCAAGCCCACATCGTCGATGGTGCCCGAGAATTCTCCGGTCGTGCGACAAGAACGAGCGGTCCTCGACCAGGCAAAACTGAACCTCGAACGGGCACAGGCCCTTCGCCGGCAGGGTGTCACCACGCAGGAGGAACTTGATCAGCGCGAAGCCGACTACCGAGTTGCTGTTGCGCGGCATGCAGCCGCACTCAATGCGGTGGCCGAAAAACTGGCACTGATCGAAGTTCGCCGGAGCGAGGTGGATCTGGCGAAGAACGCCGTTACCGAAAGCACAATTTATGCTCCGTTCGATGGCCTGATCGAAGAACGATCCACCGCGGCTGGAGCCTACATCAGCGCCGGGGATCCGGTGGTGAGCATGGTCCGGACCGACAAGGTTCGCTTCCTCGGGGCGGTCCCCGAAAAGCAATCTCATCTCGTTCGCGCCGGCCAACAGGTGCTGGTGCACTTCGAACAGTACGACGAACCGATCTCGGTCGAAATCAGTCGGCTCCGCCCACAAATCGATCCCACATCGCGGGCGTTGATGTTTGAAGCCGACATAGCCAATGCCGAACTTATTCTGCGGCCTGGCGCCTTCGCTAGCGCAAGTGTCGTGGTCGACCCTAGCTCCCAATCGATCGTCGTGCCGGAAACGGCAGTGACCCAGTTTGCCGGGGTCGAGAAAGTCTGGCGAGTCGTCAATGGCGAAGCCAAGGAAGTCGCCATTCGTACAGGTGGCCGGCGGGAAGGCCAGGTCGTCGTAATAGCTGGTTTGGAAGTGGGCGATGAAGTCATCGTTGACGGCGCCCTAGGCGCCCCCGGCAAGGTCCGGGTCGACAATGCGGCGCCAAGTCCAGCTCAAACCAATCCTGCGATTTCTTCGGCGGAGTAATCTCTCTTGCAGTGGCTTGCTGAAATCTGCGTCCGCCGGCCGGTGCTGGCGGTGATGATCATCGCAGCGATGGTGGTGGCTGGGGCCGTTTCGTTCCCACAGTTGGGCACCGACCGATATCCCGCTCTCGACTTGCCGACCATCTCGGTCCGCACCGTCTTCACGGGAGCTTCCCCGGAAGAAGTCGAAAGCGAGGTCTCCCAAGTTCTCGAGGACGCCGTTGCTACGGTGGCTGGCATCGATGAACTGCGATCGATCTCCTTCGAAGGTGGCTCCTTGCTGCTGGTCACGTTCCGCCTGGACCGCGACCTCGACTCCGCCACACAGGACGTTCGCGACGCGGTGCAGAGCGTTCTCAACCGCCTCCCCCCTGAGATCGATCCGCCGGTCGTGCGGAAGCAGGACACCGAGTCGTCGCCGATCATGACGCTTACGGTGTCGGGTCCGCTCTCGGACCGCGAACTCTATCTATTGGCGGACAAGTACGTCAAGGATGTCATTGAGTCGGCTGCCGGGGTGGGACAAGTCGTGATCGGCGGCTCCGCCGAACGCGCCGTGCAAATCGAAGTCGACGCCCACCGCCTGGCCTCCTATGGACTTTCGATCGTCGAAGTTCGCGACGCGATTGCCCGCCAGAACACCGAAGTCCCCAGCGGCCGCGTCGACACTGGGCCGCGTGAATTGAGCCTTCGCACGCTCGGCCGGGTGCCTCAAGCCCGGGAGTTTTCGGATCTGGTAATCGCCACGATCCGTGGTGTGCCGGTCCGCTTGTCGGACATTGCCAAGGTTACCGACGGACAGAAAGAGATCCGTACCCTCGCGCGTTTCGACGGCCGCCCCGCCGTGGTGCTTGAAGTTCAGCGCCAGTCGGGCAGCAATACCGTGGCGGTGATCGACGCCGTCAAGGAACGTCTCGAGCGGAGCAAAGCACTGCTTCCCGAAGGCGTCGAGGTCAGCATCCTTCAGGACCAATCTCGCTACATCGAAGCTGCGTTGCACGAAATCGAAGTTCACCTGATCTTCGGTAGCCTCTGGGCCTGCTTGACGGTTCTGGCCTTCATGCGGTCGTGGCGTTCGACATTCATTGCCGGCATCGCGATTCCAACGTCGTTGGTGGCCACGTTCGCGGTGATGAAGGCTTTTGACTTCACGCTCAACAACGTCACGATGCTCGCCCTGGTGCTCATGGTGGGCGTGGTGATCGACGACGCGATCGTCGTTCTCGAGAACATTTTCCGCTTCATCGAGGAGAAGGGCCGGCCGCCATTCGAAGCGGCGATTGAAGGCACCCGAGAAATCGGTCTGGCGGTGCTCGCCACGACCATATCGCTGGTTGTCGTGTTTTTGCCGGTGTCGTTTCTATCCAGCGTCACCGGCCGGATGCTTTTTCAGTTCGGCGTGACGGCAACCGCGGCGATCATGGTGTCGCTGATTGTGAGCTTCGTGCTCACACCCATGCTCTGCAGCCGCATGCTAAGTCCCGCCAAGATCGCGCCCGAATCCTCGCATGGGCACGGCTCGCGCGGTGGCATCTATGGGATCATCGAGAACACCTACATCTGGCTGTTGAGTTGGTGCCTCAAGCTCCGTTGGTTTGTACTCATTGGTTGTCTAGGTCTGATGTACCTGAACATTCCGCTCTACAGCCGCGTGCAGCAGGATTACATCCCGACGAACGTGGATGAATCGGAATTCGAACTGAGCATTCTGGCGCCCGAAGGAACGAGCGTCGCTTCGATGGACACGGTGTTGCGCGAAGTCGAGAAAGAATTGCAGCAGATTGACGGCATCAAACACATCATGCTATCGGTCGGCACACGAGACTTGTCTCGTGTGAACCAGGCAAGTGGATACGTCCGTCTGGATGACATTGAAGGGCGTGTTTTCTCGTTCGGCCGACTGTGGCGTGGCGTGCTTGCCGGCGATCCACAGGCCGCATTCCGCGGTAACTACACTCAGCGGGACAAGATGGTCGAAGTTCGCAAGCGGCTGTCCCGTTTCAAAGACTGCCGTATTCAGGTTCGCAACCTGACATCGCTGCGTCAGGGGGCTCCGGTCGACATCGATTTCTCAATCACCGGCGCCAACTCCAAGGAACTCATCGCCTTCAGTGAGAAGTTGCGGAAGAAGGCTGCTGAAATACCCGGTATCGTGGACGTCGATACGACGATTCGCGTCGACAAGCCGGAATTGCGAGCTCATATCGATCGTGAACTAAGTGCCGCCATGGGTGTCAGCGTACGAGATATCGCCGACACGCTCCGTATCGCCGTTGGTGGCGACGACCGGGTGTCGCGTTACCGCGATCCGACGGTCGATGACGCCTACGACGTCGAATTGCGGTTGGTGAATGTCGACCGCGACGATCCGGAGTCGATTTCCAACCTTTACGTGCCGACGGACCCGACAGCGGCAAGGCTAGTCACCGGCAGATCGCCCGCTTCGCGAGACTCGCTGACTCGCATCAGCAATCTCGTCCGCTTTGAGCGATCGGAGAACGTGTCGCGCATTGACCGACTCGAACGTCAACGGATGGTGGCCATTCGCGCCAACATTTCCCCGGGGTATGCACTCGGTGACCGATTGGAAGCCATGCAGGCGGCTGCCGAGGAGATCGGCATTCCGCCCGGATTCGAAACCCGGGTGCTCGGTCGCGGTCGCGAATTGGAGCGGACACTGAATGACTTCGGCTGGACCTTTGTCCTGTCGTTCGTCTTTATGTACATCATTCTTGCGGCCCAGTATGAGCATTTCGTTCATCCGCTGACGATTTTGTTCTCCCTACCGCTGACCGTTCCGTTCGGCCTGCTCAGCCTGTTGATCGCCGGCGAATCGCTGAACCTCTACTCTGCCTTGGGCATCCTCGTGCTGTTCGGCGTGGTCAAAAAGGCGGCCATTTTGCAGGTCGACCACACCAATGTGCTGCGAGAGCGAGGCCTGCCGCGGGACGAGGCCGTTTTGCAGGCCAACCGGGACCGACTCCGGCCGATTCTGATGACGACGGTCGCCTTCGTCGCCGGCATGCTTCCGCTGCTCATGGGTACTGGCCCTGGCGCGGAAGAACGTCGTTCCATCGCCGTGCTAGCAGTGGGTGGGCAGACGCTATCACTTCTGCCAACGCTGTTGGCCGTCCCCGTGGTGTATTGCTTCTTTGATGACCTCGCCGTGTGGTCGGCTTGGCTGTTCAAACGTCGCCGCCAGCAGCCCGAACTGGCCCCTGAAGCCGCTCCTGCTCCATCGTCCGAGCAGGTGGAACCGGCGATTGTGGTCCGCGAGGCAAACGGCGTCCCCGCGCAGGCGAGCACTCAAGTGATCGTCGTACCAAGCGATACGGGCGAACCCGAAGAAGCGGCTGGCGCCTCGTCGCGCTAGTCGTTTTCGGCTGACAGCCCAATTAGGCGGCTCCGCAGGTGGCGAGCCGCGACTTCGCGGGGAACCGCTCGATTCCCCTTCCGGCAGCAGGTCTCTCCTGCTACAGTCCGCCCGCTTGTTTCAAAGCGCGGTGGCACTTGTGCGCCGTTTGCTGAAACCGCCAGGCATCGGATTGGGATCGCTTCCGGGGACTATCGGGCAATGAAGAACTTTCGACGGGCACTTGCTGACGCAATCGTCTACTGGCCATGGCTGGTCTTTGCCTGGGTGTGCTCGGCCGGTGTTGCAACGCTCTGGAGCATGAATATTGCTGCGGCGTTCCCGATTCTGGAAGTGACTCTTCGTGGCCAGGCGCCCCAACAATGGAATTCCCAGCGAATCTCAGACGCCCGCACACAGATTGCCAACCTGACCAAGGAAATTGAGCAACTCACTCAATCCGGCGCCTCTCAATCGGACCTACATCTGCGGCTGGCCGGTTTAGAGGACAATCGCAAAGCCGAAGAAGTGCGGCTCAGCGGATACGAGAAACTTCAGCCGTGGCTGGAACAATACGTTCCGCACGACCCCTTCCGGGTGGTGCTGGTGATCGCGGGACTGCTCGTTTGCAGCATGATCATCAAGCAGGTACTGCAAGTTTCGTCGAGTATGATCGTGGCGACAGTGGCTCAGAAGATCGCTCGAGGCTTGCGCGAGCGTGTATTTGACAAGGCTCTCGCAATGGACCGCGGAGAGTTCCTGAAGATCGGCCAGAGCGGTTTCACCGCTCAAACGACCGCCACCTCCGATAGCCTGGCGAACGGCATCAACAACGTGTTCGGGAATGCGGTGAGCGAGCCCCTGAAGTTGATCGCCTGTCTCACCGGCGCCGCATTGATTTCATGGAGACTGCTGCTTGCCACGATGGTATTCGCGCCAATCGGCGCCTATCTCACCTTGTGGCTCAATCGCCGGCTTCGCACCACGGCAAGGCGAATGCTGCAGCAATCGCTCGGCTTCCATCACGTGCTGCACGAAGCGCTACAAAGCATGCTCACCGTGCAGGCCTACACGATGGAAGGGCAGGAACGGAAGCGATTCCACAAGTCGACCGACGACATGATGCGGTTCTGTCTGCGAGCCCACCTGTTCAATACGATGGCCTCGCCGATGGCCGAACTCGTGGGCGTGTGCATGGTCTGCATCGCGATTGTGCTGGGAGCTCATCTCACGTTGCATGGCCAATTGACGATTTTCGGCGTCTCGCTGTTCAACGAGCCGCTCGGCGTGTCGACGATGATGGTGTTTTTCGGCATGCTGCTTGGCGGATTCGAACCGGTGCGAAAGATGGCTGGCGTGGTGGCTGGAATCAACACGGGCATCATTGCCGCCGACGCCCTGTATCCGATTCTCGACCGCGAACCACTCGTAAAAGAGCCCGAATCGTCCAAGCCGATGGCTCGTCCGCATGGCGAGTTGACGTTCGAGAACGTCAAGTTCGGTTACGATCCCAACCACCCGGTGCTCCAAAAGGTGAACCTGCGAGTTCCGTTCGGCCAAACCGTCGCGATCATTGGTCCCAACGGCGGCGGCAAGAGCACCTTGATCGGCCTGACGTGTCGCTTCTACGACCCGCAGCAGGGGACGGTGAAGATTGACGGAGTGCCGCTGAGCGAGCTTTCGCTCAAGGAACTGCGAGGCCGAATCGCGCTCGTGACCCAACACACGGAGCTGTTCAACGAATCGATCTACTACAACATTCGCTATGGCCGCTGGGACGCGACCGAGGAAGAGGTCTACGAAGCGGCCAGATTGGCTCGCGCGGACGAGTTCATTCAGAAGTTTCCGGATAAGTACCATACCCGCACCGGTCCCAATGGCCTGTGTCTGAGCGGTGGTCAACGGCAACGCATTGTTCTCGCGCGGGCACTGTTGCGGCAGCCGGAAATCCTGATTCTCGACGAAGCCACCAGCCAGGTGGACGTCGAAAGCGAGCGGGTTATCCACGACGTGCTGGAATCGTTCGCCGGCTCGCGCACCATTCTGCTCATTACGCACCGCGAGAGCGCCCTGCGATTGGCGGATCGGATCATCCGCATCGATCATGGAATTGCGGAAGAGCAGGGCATGACCGCCAGCCGGGCGGCGTAGGCGGGCGGTTGTTCGACAACAGCCCGCTTCTGAGCGGCGGATTGTACCTCTACTTGTGGCCAGCTAAGTTCTTGGTTGTTCGGCATTCTGCGCCGAACTGCTCGGAAGGCGTGCTGCCCGGTTGGAGGTCTCTTGCATGCGTTTGTTTAGACGAATCCTCGCGGTCTTCGCATTCTGTGCCCTGCTTTCCGGCGGGCTGATTCCACTTTGCGATGCTGCCGAACAACGGCTCCCGAATATCGTGTTCATCCTGGCCGACGACCTCGGCTACGGCGATTTAAGCTCTTTCGGTCAGCAGCGTTTTCAAACGCCGAACATCGACCGACTCGCCAAGGAAGGGATGCGTTTCACCCAGCATTACAGCGGCAGCCCGGTGTGTGCTCCGTCGCGCTGCGTGCTGA
>JAEZAS010000459.1 GCA_023430365.1 Planctomycetota bacterium | reverse complement strand
CTGCCCGTCCGTCTTCACTTCCGCCCGCTTTCGGACCCTGAGCTCGCCTGAGCATCGACGGCCCAAGTCGGCCCGGGCGTCCCGCTAGTGCGGCTCGCCGTTGCCGTTCTGCTCGTGGCCAGCCAGGCTCGGCGAAGGAACGCTTGCGATCGGGTCTTCGAGGAACTGGCCCATCCGACGGAACTTGTCGTAGCGGGCGTCGACCAGTTGGTCGAGCGGCTGACCAACCAGCTCGCGAAGCGTCTTGGTGAGGAACTGCTTCACGCGGAACGCGGTCTGATGCGGATCGCGATGAGCTCCGCCGAGCGGCTCTTCGATCACGTGATCCACCACGCCCAGGCGGAGCAGGTCCTTGGAGGTGAACTTCAAGGCGGTGGCAGCCTTCTCGGCGTGGATAGCGCTCTTCCAGAGAATGCCCGCACAGCCTTCGGGGCTGATCACGGAGTAATACGAGTACTGCAGCATGGCAACCCGGTCGCCGACGCCGATGCCCAGCGCGCCGCCGCTGCCGCCTTCGCCGATGACGATGCAGATGACCGGCGTTTTCAGACGCGACATCTCGTACATGTTCTCGGCGATCGCCTGCGACTGGCCGCGCTCTTCGGCGCCGATGCCCGGATAAGCGCCGGGGGTGTCGATCAGACAGATCACCGGCAGGCCGTACTTCTCGGCCATCTTCATCTTGAGGATCGCCTTGCGATAGCCCTCGGGATGGGCACACCCAAAGAAGCACAGGCTGCGTTCTTTGTAGGTGCGTCCTTTCTGATGACCGATGACCATGACTTTCTGCTGATCGAGCTTCGCGAAGCCCGTCAGGATCGCGCGGTCGTCGCCAAAGCGACGGTCGCCGTGCAGTTCCACGAAGTCTTCGAAGACGAGCGAGAGATAGTCGGACGTGTAGGGACGGTCGCGATGCCGCGCGATCTGCACGACCTGCCACGGCGTGAGATTGGAATAGACCTGCTGGGTGACGTCAGCGCATTCACGGCGCAGCTGGCGGAGCTCCTCTTCTTGTTCAACCGTGCGTTCGGTCACCTGTTCGAGGGCTCGTTTGCGCGCTTCGAGTTCGAGAATCGGCGTCTCGAAGTCGAGACCATGCGATGCGGTGGCTGTGCTCATGACAGTCTTTCGGTCAGCGAATACTGAGGCAGTCGGGAAGGATAGGGGAGCGATCGAAGCAGCGGCGGCAGGTGATTCTGGCTGAGAGCGACGTCAATCAGTGAAACCCTTGCGGTCGTCTTTCAGCACGGGCTTCACGGCTGGTGGTTTTGGCAACTGCTTGAACGCCCGAATGTTGCGGAACTCCTTGAGGAAATCCCACATCGAGGCCGGGCGTTCCTCCCGCTTCTTCGACATCATCCGGCGAATGAGGTTGTTGAATTCGGAAGTGACGTTGTCGTTGTGGACCTGCACGGAGGGAATCGGTGCTAGCAGATGCTTGTTCAGCAGGTCGTCGGCGTTGTCGCCTGTGTAGGGTGTTTTGCCAGTGAGAAGTTCAAACAGGACACAGCCGTAGCTGTAGATATCGGCCCGCGGGTCGAGGTTTTGATTGCGAATTTGCTCCGGCGACATGTAACTGCGGGTGCCTTGCACCTTGCGGCCGAAGTTGAACAGGGCGGCGAGTCCGGACTTCTGCTTTTGGCTGATAGCAAAGTCGATCAGCTTGACCGTGCCTTCGTCGTTCACCAGGAAGTTATCTGGCTTAACGTCGCGGTGGATCCAACCTTCGCTATGGAAGTAGAAGAGGGCTTCGGCACCCTGCTCAATGATCCTGGGGGCCATATAAGCAATGGCGGCCGGTCCCAAGCGGAGCCAAAGCTTAAGGTTGGGATGCTCGAAGTGTTCCATCACCAGGTAGGGAACTTCGCCTTCGACGTTGAATTCGTAGATGCGGATGAGCCCCTTGTGCTTCAGCTTGCTGCCGACTTCGAACTCCTGCTTGAGGGACGCGATTTCTTCTCTGTTCGTCCGCAGGTCGGGGCGCAAAACTTTGAGCACGTAACGGGTTGGATCATCCGTCTTCGCGGCTTCCCAAACCTGGGTCGTGTGGCCGACGCGGATGAGCCGCACCAAACGATAGGGACCAAGAAAATCGCGGGGACGTGTCACGCCCGGGCCTCGCTCGCAGGACTTCGACCCTTCCTGTTGACCACACGGCAGGGGGAAGGATCGCTCGGAAGAATCGTTAAAGCCAACCCAGTCTAAACCACCCGCAGCGACCGCAAAAGGGCAACAACGATCCGCCTGAAAGAGGGGCGTGCCGTTCGAGATTGCGGATCAGGACGACCGGGATGCTCGAGCCCTGCCGTTTGTCCTACCCTGCACCGCCCTGCCCTGCGAGAACCCGCTCGTATAGCTCACGAATCCGGCGGGTCATGGTTTCGTGGCGAAATTGGTCGCTGAATCGCTCGCGGCCGGCCTGACCGAGGCGGCGGCGCAGCTCGGCGTCGGCCACGAGCTTCGTAATCCCTTCGGCGAGCCCCTGGACGTCTCTGGGCGGGACCAGGAAGCCGGTTTCGCCCGTAATCGCCACTTCGCGAGCGCCGTCGACGTCGTAGCTGACCACCGGTTTGCCGGCGATCAGGGCCTGCGGGAGGGCTCGGGCCAGGCCTTCGCGGAGGCTGGCGTGCACGAGCAGATCAATCCCGCCGAGCAGCTCCGGGATGCGGGACGGTGGAACCAAGCCGGTAAACTTGAAGTGCTGCTGCAGCCCAGCCGAGGCAATCTGCTGCTCGAGCGACAATCGCAGGACGCCGTCGCCGATGAACAGAAAACGGGCGTTCGGCTGACGATCCACTACCTGGCGGGCCGCCTCGATCACGTCGTCGTGCCCCTTGAGGGCAAACAGCCGGGCGATCTTGCCGATGACGACGTCGTCGGGACCATAGCCAAGTTCTTGCCGCACTCGCTCTCGATGCGAATTGGCGGCCAGCAGCGGCTCGACATCTATGCCGCTATAGATCGTGGTGAATTTATCTTGCGGCGCCACTCCAGCGCTGACCATCAGGTCGGTCATCGCATCGGCGACGCTGATCATGTGATGACAGCGGTGCGCCGCGTAGCGCTCACAATCGCGAAACAATCTTCGGGCGGCAAACGACTGATATGGATGGAACGGAGCGCCGTGGACCGTGTGAATCACGGCCGGAACCTTGAGAGACCAGGCGGCCAGCCGACCGAGGAAGCCACCTTTGGCGCTATGCGTGTGCACCACATCAGGGCGATAGCGCTTTAACGCTTGCTTCAAGGCAAAGTAGGCCTTGGTGTCGTCCAGCGGATGAATAGCCCGCCGCAGGGAAGGAACCACTTCGAGCGGCACCTCCACTCCCCTGCCCTGCTGTAACAGCGCTCCCTCGGGCCCAAGCGACGGACCGGTGATCAGCAGCACGTCGTCGCCGTAGTGCGTGATCAGGTCCTGGCAATTAAAGAGCGTGTTCTCTTGGGCCCCGCCGACGATC
>JAEZAS010000418.1 GCA_023430365.1 Planctomycetota bacterium | reverse complement strand
GATGGCCTGAGTGGTCATCCCCAGGTCGTAATCCGCCAGCACACGCTCCCGCAGATCCAGCGAATAAGGCCGCATGACAGTCTCCTCTCCACTGCCATCCATCCTTACCACATCCCTAGCCGCCAGCAGAATAAGCTGGCAACCAAAAAGGACGAAAATGCTCTAGGCAAAGTTCCTGGCCGCGTGCCACGCAATCGTCCAGTCCCCTCTCCCAAAGGGAGAGGGAGGAGTTGAATTGGACGATTCAAAGCGGATTAGCGCCCGCCTTAAGCGAGCACCTGCTGGGCGACGGCCTTGGCCTTGGCGAGCGCTTCGCCGAGCTTGGCCGGTTGTTTGCCGCCCGCTTGGGCCAGGTCGGGCCGGCCACCGCCGCCGCCGCCGACGATCGGCGCCACGTCGCGGACCCAGTTGCCGGCGCTCACGCCCCGCTCGACCAGGTCCTTCGACACACCTGCGACCAAGACGACCTTGTCATCCCCTTCCGCGGCGGCCAGGAACACGGCTGACGGGCTCTTCCGCTGGCGAACCTGGTCGATGAGCTGCCGCATCAGGTTGGCGTTGGCGCCAGCCGCTTCGGCGACAATCACCGTCACTCCGCCGACCGACTCGGCCTGCTCCAGCAGGGCGTCGGCCGTCAGGGTGCCCGCCTGCGAGCGTTCGGCGATCTGCCGCTTCAGTTGCTCGACCTCGTCCAGCATCGCGTTAACGCGGGCAGGGGCTTCGAAGAGAGCCACATTGAGCGTGCGGGCCGCTTCTCGCAAAGCCGCCTTGCGCTGGGCAGGCGTTCCCTTATCGCCGCCGGCCTGTGAGGCAAAGACCTCCGTCTCCGTGCCGCTACCCTTGCCGCCCGATTGCAGCTGCTTCTTCAGGTCGCGGACCTTCTGCGCGAGTCCCTTCACCGCGGCGGGAACCCCGAGCGGGCTCGTGCCGAGCTTCTTGCCCATTTCGGCCAGGGCGTCGTCGGTCTTCTGGACGTAGCCCTTGGCCTTCTCGCCCGTCAGAGCCACGATGCGCCGGGTGCCTGCCGCCACGCCTTCTTCTGAGACAATCTCGAAAGCCAGGACGTCGCCGGTCGACTCCAGGTGCGTACCGCCGCAGAGTTCCCGGCTGAAACTTCCCATGCTCACCATGCGAGCGGGGTCGGGATACTTCTCGCCGAAGAGCATCATCGCTCCGGCCGCCCGAGCTTCGCTCAGCGGCACGAAGCCCCACTGAATGTTTTCCTTCGCGGCGATCCGCTCGTTCACGTCCTTCTCGACGGCCGTGAGTTTCTCCACTTCGACCGGCGAGGGGCTGCCGAAGTCGAACCGCAGCGAATCCTCCTCCACCTTCGAGCCGAGCTGGTGCGTGTCCTTGCCGAGGTTCTTTTGCAGGGCGTACTGCAGGATGTGCGTCGCCGAGTGAGCCCGGCGGATGCCCAGCCGACGAGCGGCGTCGACGCGCGCGGTCACCTTGGCGCCCGCCTTCATCACGCCCGACTCCAAATGGCCGTAGTGCAGGATCAGGTCGGCGTCCTTCTGCGTATCGGTCACGCGGAACTTGAAGCCGTCGCCGAAAATCTCCCCCGTATCGCCGACCTGGCCGCCCGATTCGCCGTAGAACGGCGACTTATCGAGCACCACGACTACCGGCTGCTCGTGGCCGACCTCCTCGAGCTGGTCGCAGAGGTGTTCCTGGGCGACGATGCCTTTGATCTCGGCCTGGCTTTCGGTGGTTTCGTAGCCGACGAACTCGGTAAGCTTCAGGGAGTTCTTGAGAGCCTCGATCGGGCCCGTCTTGAACACGACGTCGGCGATCTTGCCCGAGCGTTCGCCGTGGGCTTCCATCGCTTCCCGGAAACCGTGCCAGTCGAACGTGTAGTTGAGCTCGGCGGCCATGTTTTCGACCATTTCCGGCGGAACGCCGTAGGTCGTGTACAGGTCGGCAGCCTCGCCGCCATTGACCAGCACCCGGCCGTTCTGCTTCATCTCGCCGAAGATCTTTTCGATCCGGGCCAGGCCGCCATCGATGGTGCCGAAGAACGCGGTTTCTTCCGCTTTGACGCCCTTGGCGACGCGTTCCACCGTGTCCTGCAGTTCCGGATAGGCGGCCTTCATCGCCTCGACAACGTTTGGAACCAACTGATAGAGGAACGGCTCGCGGAGTCCCATCTGATGGCCGTCGAGAACCGCACGGCGGAGCAGCCGGCGAATGACATATTTCTCGCGGTTGGGACCCGGCAACACGTTTTCGTGAATCGCGAACGTGCAGGCGCGGATGTGATCGGCGATGCGCCGCAGCCGCCGGCCGTTGTCGCTGGCGGGGTCGTATTTCTGCTTGCAAACTTCGCCGGCGGCTTCGACGAGCGGGCGAAGGATGTCGATGTGATAGTTGGTGTCGACGCCTTGCAGCACCGAGGCGATGCGCTCCAGGCCCATGCCCGTGTCGATGTTCTTGCTCGGCAGCGGCCGCAGGTTGTTCGGCGGATTGCCGACCCGGTTGAACTGCGTAAACACCAGGTTCCAGATCTCGACCGACTTGGCCCCGCCGCCGGGATGGAAGTAGATCTCGCTGCACGGACCGCAGACGCCGTCCGGTCCCTGGCTCGGAGCGCTGGCGGGCCAGAAGTTGTCGTCCTCGCCCATCCGCTCGATGCGCGAAACCGGCAGACCGATGTCCTTCTGCCAGATTTCGGCAGCTTCGTCGTCGTCGAGGTAGACCGTGACCGACAGCTTGTCCTTGTCGATGCCCAGCCACTTCTTGTCGGTCAGCAGTTCCCAGGCCCAGTTGATCGCTTCGCGCTTGAAGTAGTCGCCGAAGCTGAAATTGCCCAGCATCTCGAAGAACGTGTGGTGGTAGGCGGTCCGCCCCACGTTGTCGATGTCCCCCGTGCGGAGACACTTCTGGCAGGTCGTGGCCCGGGTGAACTCCAGCTTCACCTTCCCCAGGAAGTGGTCCTTGAACGGATTCATGCCGGCTGGGGTGAACAGCACGCTGGGGTCCCAGCGGGGAACGAGCACGTCGCTCGGTTTGCGGGTGTGGCCCTTCGATTCAAAGAAGGCGAGATACTTTTCGCGAAGCTCGTCAGTTTTCATAGCCGTAGGGAGGGCAAGGTTTCCATCCGTGTAAACCGTGCATCATAGCGGGGTAAGGAAAACTGGGCCATACGAGCGAACCCGCGCCAGCCGTCGAGGCCCACGCAAAATTCGCCCACCAACAACCCAGCAGCCGGGCGGTAACACCGCCCGGAGAACAGCCAAGAGACATCGCCCGCGCCAAAGAAGTTCGCAGACCTGGCTCTCAGCCTCCCCGTAGCTGAATTCGCCAGACATCAGAGGCGTTGGAGTGGTCGCTCCACCGGCGGATCGTCTGAATTCCGGCGAATTCAGCTACAGGGCAGCCATTCGTTCAGATCAGGGATTCGCCGAGTCCGGTTCGACCGTGCGGACCGCGTTGGCGGGGTCCGTTGCGGTGAGTCGCATGGTCACGGCGCCTTTTTGCGAGGCCACCGCTTCGCGAAACTGCTTCGGTGTGGCGACGCGCGACCTGCCGACATGGCTGACAAAGTCCCCGGGACGAAAGCCCGCCTTCCAGGCGGCGGAATCCCGCTCCACATCGAGCACCGCGACGCTTCCCTCAGGGTCCAGGTCGCGACTTTGTTCGCGGAACAGCGGAGAGGCGGTCGAGTAGTCGACGTGAATTCCACGCCACGCGGGATCCTTGACCTCGGCATAGGGCTGGCGAGGCCCCTCGACACGCTTTTTGGAGAGCGTCACCTTCGTGGTCATCGTCCGCCCGGTGCGCGAAGCCATGCCGCCTCGCTCGAGCGTCAGGTTCACCGTGGTGTCGGCAGGCAGGCCGCTCAGACGCCTGATCAGGTGGACTTCGTCCTGGATCGGTTCCCCTTCGACGTGCGTAATCACGTCCCCCACCTGCAGCCCCGCCTTCGCGGCGGGCGTAGCGGGGACGACGTCCAAGATTCTCGCTCCGGTCTTGCCGGCGCGACGCTGCTCGGCCGAAAGGTGCGTCGGCGCCACCCCGAGAAATCCATAATCGGGCATCCGCCCAGCCTTGAGCGTCTCGACCGCGCGGCGGAAGTCTTCATCGACCGGCAGGGCAAAGCCGCCGGGTCGTTCCGAGCTCGAAAGGGCGGCGAGCGACGTCGTCAGCCCGATCATCTCCCCCTTCAGGTTGAGCAGGGCTCCGCCGCTGGTTCCATTCTCCAGCCGGGCATCGGTTTGGATGAGTGTGCCGTAGTGGTGCAACGTCTCGCGTCCTTCGGCGGGTCGGGTTGCCGGGGAGGCTGGCGCCTGGCGGGACAGGTTGGAAATGATGCCCCACGAAGCGCTCGGCGAACCGTCGCGAGCGATCCCGTGCGGATTGCCCAGGGCGACCACGATCTGCCCCTTTTTCAGCGTCGAGGCGTTGCCGAGCGGCATCGGCTGCAAACCGACGGCGTCGGTCTTGAGCACCGCCAGGTCGAGCCAGGGATCGGCAGCCTTCACGGTAGCCGGAAACGGCTTGTCGGCGGACCAAACCCAATAGTCCGATTCGCCGATTTCGCCGAGAACGTGGTAGTTCGTGAGAATCAGCCCCGCCGAATCGATGACAACGCCGGTCCCGAACTCATGAGGCATGAAGCCGGGACGAGTCGGATCGGAATCGCTTTCCGTCTCAAACGCTCCCCGCAGCGGAGGCAGGTCGGTGACGTCTGCCGGGCTGGAAGGCCGGGGCTTGCGAACCCGGCCGATGGCGACGACCGATTTCTCGCCGCGAGCGATCGCGTCGACGAGAGTGCCTTCCAGCGCGGCCAGCGCTTGCAACCCCGAAGGTTCCTGGCCGAGGACAAGCGCTGGCCTTACCGCCGAAAGGCCAAATGCTCCAGAGAAAATGACCAATGACCAAATCCCAACGACCAAGGGATGAATCCAACCTTCTGCTTTGGTCATTGGTGCTTGGTCATTGGTCATTTTTGCGCCGTCCATCGCCGCCTGCCTTTTGGAGGACGTGGTTGGCAGGCGGCGACGAAAGACGGCTTACGAGCGAAGAGCTTAGGAGTTCTCTTCTTCGCTGTCTTCGACGACGGCTGCGACCGATGCATCCCCCGCGCTTACGATCTTCTCGCGAATCTCGGCGGTGATTTCGGGATTTTCCATCAGATAGGCCCGAGCCTTCTCTTTACCCTGACCGAGATACGCCTCCCCGTATTTGAACCAGGAGCCGCTACGGGTCAAGATCTTGTGCTCGACGCCCATGTCGATGATGTCACCCTCGTAGCTGATGCCGTTGGTGTGCATCATGTCGAACTCGGCGACCCGGAAGGGCGGGGCGACCTTGTTCTTGACCACCTTCGTGCGGACCCGCTGACCGACGACCTCCTCGCCGTCCTTCAGCTGGCTGACGCGGCGGACGTCGATGCGGCACGACGAGTAGAACTTCAGCGCCCGACCACCAGGAGTGGTTTCGGGGCTGCCGTACGACACGCCGATCTTGTCGCGGATCTGGTTGATGAAGATGATCGCCGTCTTGCTCTTGGCAATGGCGCCGGTCAGCTTTCGCATCGATTGGCTCATCAGGCGGGCCTGCAAACCCACGTGCGTGTCGCCGATTTCGCCTTCCAGTTCGTGCTTCGGCACGAGGGCGGCGACCGAGTCGACCACGATCACGTCCACGGCGTTCGACTTCACCAGCATTTCGGTGATCTGCATCGCCTCTTCGCCGTTGTTCGGCTGGCTGACGAGCAGCGTCTCGAGCTGGACACCCAGCTTTTTGCCCCAGCTCGGGTCAAAAGCGTGTTCCGCGTCGATAAACGCGGCGATGCCGCCGAGCTTCTGAGCCTGCGCGACCACGTGCAAGGCGAGCGTGGTCTTACCGCTCGATTCTGGGCCAAAGATCTCGATGATTCTGCCGCGGGGAATCCCCTTGCCGCCGAGCGCCAGGTCGAGCGACAGGCTGCCGGTCGGGATGCCCTGGATTTCCAGGGTGCGATCGCCGCCCAGAGGCATGATCGAGCCTTCGCCGAACTGCTTCTCGATCTGGCTGAGCGTGTTTTTGAGGATCGTATTGTCTTCGATCAATGCATTCAGCTTGGCCTTGCCATCATTGGCTCGGGAAGCTTTTTCTTTTTTCGCCATGCGGCCATTCACCTTTTCGGCGGCAACCATGAGACGACTCCTTTATGGGACAGACGTGGGCGGCTCGCAAGCTGCCCGACCAGGAACCTTTTACTGAGAATC
>JAEZAS010000387.1 GCA_023430365.1 Planctomycetota bacterium | reverse complement strand
ACCTGCCTCGACCACGCGGGAGCGACATCGGGTCGTCTCTCGACTTGCTCAACCAGCAGTTCCACGACCACTGGCAAAGCCAGGGCCTCAGTCCGACGCCCAAGGCTGACGATCTGGCGATTGCCCGTCGCCTTTCTCTCGCTCTGACCGGGACCATTCCTTCGCTCGAAGAGATTCGAGCTCTCGAGAGGGTGCAGCCGGAGCATCGCGTCGAGTGGTGGATCTCGCATCTGCTGGAGGACCGTCGTTACGCCGACTACATGGCCGAGCGGCTGGCCCGGGCTTACGTCGGCGTGGAGGATGGCCCTTTCCTCATCTATCGTCGCCGCCGATTTGTGAATTGGCTGAGCGACAGCCTGGCCGAGAACGCCCGGTACGACGTCCTCGTGCGACGGCTCATCGCCGACGATGGCCTTTGGACGGGCACTCCCGCGACGAATTTCGTGACTGTCACCAGCCGGCAGGACATGGCCAATGAACCGGACGAAGTCCGCCTGGCGGGGCGCGTCGCGCGGGCGTTTCTGGGCATGCGAATCGATTGCTTACAATGCCACGACGACAAGCTCGGCAACATCATGCTCGGCGACGCCGGTAATCCTCGCACCGGAACGCAAGCCGACTTTCATCAACTCGCCGCTTTCTTCTCCGACGCCAAGGTGGGGCTCGTCGGCGTCTACGACAAAGAGCAGCCCTACCGCTTCAAATACCTGGATGCCGACGATGAAGTCGTCGTGCCCACGAAGGTTCCGTACCTCGCCGAACATCACGCACAATCCGGCAGTCATCGGGAGCAACTGGCGGCCTGGGTCACCCATCCCGAAAACAGGCCGTTTGCCCGAGCGACCGTCAATCGCATCTGGGCCCTGATGTTCGGCAGGCCGCTGGTGGAGCCGATCGACGACATTCCGCTGTTTGGCAAGTATCCGCCGGGCCTTCAGTTGCTGGCCGACGATCTCGTCGCCCATGACTACGACCTGCAGCGTCTCATTCGGCTGATTGCCGCCAGCGACGCCTTCCAGCGCGACAGCCGGGCCGACTTCGAGATCACTCCCCGGCACGAGGACAAGTGGGCGGCATTCCCGCTGGCCCGGCTGCGGCCCGAGCAGGTGGCGGGAGGACTGATTCAGTCCTCCTCGCTGACGACGATCGACGCCGAGTCGCACATCGTCTGGCGGCTGGCCAAGGCTGGCGAAATCAACGAGTTCGTCAAGCGCTACGGCGACATCGGTGAGGACGAATTCGACGACCGGGCTGGAACGATCCCCCAACGGCTGTTGATGATGAACGGTCAACTGGTCAAGGAACGCACGCGCGAGAACCTGATTGCCAATTCGGCCACACGCCTCGCCCACCAGACGCCGAGCGACGAACAAGCGGTCGAGGTGGCCTATCTGGCTGTCTTGTCGCGCCGGCCGGACGAGCAGGAATCGCTGCACTTCAGCGGGCGATTGGCTGGCTTGCGAGGTGCGGAGCGAGTCCAGGCCCTCGAAGACCTCTACTGGATACTCATCAATAGCACCGAGTTCTCGTGGAACCACTAAGAGCACAGAGCCGATCATGTCCCGAACTGAATTCGATTCTCTCTGCTCCTGGAACCACCATTTCCGCCGGCGGACGCTGCTGAAGTCGACCGCCGTGGCTGGGCTCGGTTGGCTCACTCCGCTGGCGGAACGACTGGCAAGGGCCAATGAGAGTTCGCCAACGCGTGAGCCCGCCCGGTCACTGATTGTCCTCTGGCTGCAAGGCGGGCCGAGCCAACTCGAAACTTTCGATCCGCATCCGGGCGAGAAGATTGGCGGTGACACCAAAGCCATCAAGACCGCCGCGTCGGATATTCAGATTGCCGACGGCCTGCCCCTTCTGGCCGAGCAAATGGATTCCATTTCGCTCGTGCGGTCGATTGTCAGCAAGGAGGGAGATCACGAGCGGGCCACCTATACGGTGAAGAACGGGTATCGCCCCGATCCGACACTCATCCACCCATCGCTCGGCGCTATTCTCTGCCACAAGCAGCGTGACAACGTCGAAATCCCCCGGCACATCTCGATCATCCCGAGCCAATGGCCGGCGCGTGGTGGCTATTTGGGAGCGAACTACGACGCCTTCAAGACATTCGATCCAGTCGGCCCCATTCCCGACGTCACGGCTCGCGTCTCCGAAGAGCGGGCTCAGCGCCGCCTCGACGACTTGCAGAATGTCGTCGAAGCCCGCTTCGCCCGAGGTCGACTAAAGGATCTGGACCAAAAGACACTGCACGCTTCCTCGATCGCCGCGGCCCGACGAATGATGTCGTCAGAGCAATTGAAGGCGTTCAATGTGAGCGACACGCCTGAATCGCTGCGCAAGGAATTCGGCGAAACGCCGTTTGGTCGCAGTTGCCTGGCGGCATTGCAACTGATTGAGGTGGGTGTCCGCTGCGTGGAAGTCACGCTCGACGGCTGGGACACGCACGCCAACAATCACGAACTGTGCAAGGGCCGAAATGACATTCTCGATCCCGCTTTCGCCTCCCTCATCAAGCACCTGAAGCAGCGCGAGTTGCTCGACAAGACCGTCGTACTATGTGCCGGAGAATTTGGCCGCACGCCCCGTCTCAATCCGCTCGACGGACGGGACCACTGGCCGCACGGCTTCAGCGTGGCCCTAGCCGGCGGCGGAATTCAGGGGGGCCGCGTGGTTGGCGAAACGTCTCCCAGGCCGCGACTGGACGACAAGGACCGCCTCGCCGATGTGGCCGATCCCCGCAATGTCGAGGACATTCACGCGACGATCCTGACCGCCCTGGGCATCGATCCGAGCGAGGAACTGGAGACGCCGATCGGCCGTCCCATGGCCCTGAGCCAGGGCAAGGTGATGCGGGAACTGCTGGCAGGCTAGACAGTTACTCCTCCCGTGCTCGCCGCTCGTCAGCCGGCCACAAAACTGCTACGATGCTCGGTTTACGAATCAGGCAACGACTTAGCGGAAGGCAGTCTCGTGGCGATCGACCCGTATCAACCGTGTCCCTGCGGCAGCGGCAAGAAGATCAAGTTTTGCTGCAGTGCCGACATCACGCACGATCTGGAGAAGATTGAGGAGGCCCTGGCCAGTCAGCAGCGGATGGTCGCCCTCGACCACATCAACCGCTCGCTTGCAGCTAACGGCGACCGTGCCAGCCTGCTGACGTACAAGGCGATGGTCCACCTCGAACTGCGCGAGTATCAGAACGCGCGCGAGGACGTGGCCAAACTGCTGGCCGTCATGCCCGACAGCGCCGCCGGCTTGGCGCTTGCCGCCATGCTGGATTGCCTCGAAGGCAATCCCTACGAGGGCGTGAAGCATCTGCAGCAGGCCATGTCTCGGTCAGAGGGGAAGCTGGGTTCGACCACTTACGAGGCGCTCGGCGCCGTGGGTCGCTCGCTTGCTCTCAACGGCGAACCACTCGCCGCACGCTCCCACCTGGCGCTGCAAGTCTCGGCCAGTGGTGGTCGCGATGAGTCCGCCTTGGCCACGATGCTTGAGCTCGATGCCTCCGGACAACTCCCGCTCGTCGCTCAGGGACTCACCGATCTTCCGGCGCCCGATTCTTCCGGCCCGCTTAAGGCTGCCGATATCGCCGAGCACAACGCGGCCCTGAAACTCGCTCAGCAAGGCTGCTGGCTCGCGTCGGTCGAAAAACTCGAAGCTCTCGCCGCTCGCCAGCCGGACGAACCGTCGCTCTGGAAGACGATCGGCATCCTCCGCGCCTCGCTCGCCGACAATGAAGCCGCCAAGGCCGCTTTCCGTAGCTATGCGGCTATCGCCTCAGTGCCGCGAGACGAAGCCGTCGAAGCCGAAGCGGTCGCCCAGTTCCTCAGCGATCCGACCGAGGTCGATCTGCTCCCCGAAATGACGCTCGTCTATTCGGTAGGCGATGCTTCGGCGCTGAAGGAGCGGTTGCTCTCCAACAAGAAGCTGCAGACCGTTCCTTTCGACCCGGCCCAGTTCCAGGACGAAAACTCGCCGCCGCCGCAGGGCGTGTTTCTGCTGCTCGATCGCGAAGTCCCCACCTCGGCGCAGGGGCTGACGCGAGACTCGGTTCCCAAGATCCTCGGCGAGCTGTTGCTATACGGCAAAGAAACCGATCGCCCCGCGCGAGTCGAGTTCGTGACGCCGAAGACACCCGACTATGCCTCCAAGACGGCCGCCCTCATGGCCGTGCTGGGCGATCTGGCCGGCGAGAAACTTTCAGAGGACAAGTCCGGCGACATCTCCAATGTTGCGGCGGCCTTGATGGTCAACTGGCGGTTCCCGGACGAAACGCCCGCCGATGTCCGCAAGCGGTTGATGACCGAATACCGCACCGCGGCGCTGCTGAGCATCTATCCCAACCTGACGATGAGTGTGCTCGACGGCAAAACGCCGCGTCAGGCGGCTGCCGATCCCGCACTGCAGAACCGGGTGCTCGCTGCGATCCTGCTCCTCGAACTGGCGGAGCCGACCGACAATTCCGACTACAACCAGCTGCGCCGCGCCCTCGGTCTGCCGACCCTCGAGCCGATCGATCCAGCTAGCGTGCGAACCGCCAACCTTTCGCCCGCACGTCTCGTCCGCGTCGAGCAAACCAAGCTCAGCGACCAGGACCTCATCCTCTGCTATCGGCGGTCGATGATGTTGTCGGCCGTCCGCCTGCTGCGGAAGTTCGGCGCGGAGATCGTCAACCGACCGAATCTGGAAGGCGACGTCGACAAGGCGGAGGTTTATGAACTCCTCTCGCGCATGGCTGGCGATCCCGACGAGATGCTCGCCCTGATCCACAAGGCTCAGGAAGCCGCAACCGCGGCGGGTCGTTCCCCCGCGCGGTACTTGCTCGCCGAGCTTCCCGTTCGTTTGCAGCGTATGGAGCAACAGGAATTTGTGCGATTGATCGATACCCTTCGCACGAAGCACATCAACGAACCGGGCATCGCCCAGGCGTTGTATTCGTTGCTCAGCCAGCTCGGACTGTTGCGAGGCGGACCAGGCGCGATGCCGGCTGGAGCGGGCGCTCCAGGCATGCCGCTCGGCGCCGCCCCGGCTCAACAGCCAGGCGGACTCTGGACCCCCGACCAGGGCGCTGCTCCCGCCGCTCAACCAGCCCAAGGCAAATCGAAGCTTTGGTTGCCCGGTATGGAATAGGCGCAAGTACGATCGCTTCGGATTGCCAGACGCTGCCATGCCATTTTCGGCCGACGACTCCCGCCACATGCAGCGAGCCCTGGAGCTCGCTCTGCGCGGCGAAGGATTCGTCGAGCCGAATCCGATGGTCGGAGCGGTCATCGTTCGCGACGGCCAGGTCGTCGGAGAAGGCTGGCACCGAAGGTTTGGCGATCTGCACGCCGAAGCCGAAGCCTTGCAGGTCGCCGGTGAGCGGTCCCGCGGAGCCACGCTCTACGTCACGCTCGAACCTTGCTGCCACTTCGGCAAACGTCCCCCCTGTGCCGACGCCGTCATTGCCGCTGGCATTTCACGCGTGGTCGCCGCCGTGCAGGACCCATTCCCGAAGGTGGCCGGCGGCGGATTCGAGCGTCTCCGCCAGGCGGGTTTACAGGTGGAGGTCGGCCTTCACGAGACCGAAGCCCGCGACCTGATCGCTCCCTTCACCCACCTGGTCACGACCGGCAGACCGTGGGTGATTGCCAAATGGGCCATGACGCTCGATGGCAAAATTGCCACCCATACCGGCGACAGCAAGTGGATCTCGGGCGAAGAGTCGCGCGCAATCGTGCAACGACTGCGGGCTCGGGTCGACGCGGTGATGGTCGGCCGAGGCACCGCCGCTGCCGACGATCCTCAGCTGACCGCCCGTTTGCCCGCGGGCGCAACGCCCCCGCGCATCGCCACCCGAATCATTCTCGATTCCCAGGCCAGCCTTCGTCCCGACAGTCGGCTGGTCGCTACCGCCCGCGAAACGCCAGTCCTCGTCGTCGCCGGCCCCGAGGCCAAAGCATCAACCTTGGCCGATCTGACCTCGGCTGGATGTGAGACTCTGCAGTTAACAGCCCATGAACGCAGGGGGCATATCGAGGACCTGCTCCGGGAGCTGGGCCGGCGAGGCATGACCAACGTGCTCGTCGAAGGAGGAGCGCAGCTGCTGGGCAGCCTCTTCGACCTGGAGCGCATCAACGAAGTCCACACTTTCATCGCACCGATCATCGTCGGCGGCGACAAAGCCCCCTCTCCGGTGGCAGGATCCGGCGCTTCGTTCATCCGCGAATGCAAAAAATTAAAAAATCTTACGCAACAAACCATCGGCAGCGACGTTTATCTCAGCGGGCGTTTGTGAAGCAACCCGACACTTCCCGCGAGGGGAATTCGCCAGCCGGCATGAGCGTTTTATAACTGGCTTTCCTCGTTGGTTTGCATTAGGATTCGGGAATCTTCTGTGGGTTCCCCATCTACCGCCCCACTCGTTTGCAGAACAGACCAAGTCCTCTCCGTAGGTCCTGTGATGGTTCGTATGCTTCGTTCTCGAGGCTTCACTCTCGTGGAGCTGCTGGTGGTCATTGCCATCATTGGAGTGCTGGTGGCGCTGCTGCTCCCGGCCGTTCAGGCCGCTCGCGAGGCGGCTCGGCGGACCAAGTGCTCCAACAGCCTCCGGCAACTGGCCCTGGCCTGCCACAACTATCACGACACGCTCGGCACCCTGCCGTCCGGCGGCATTAGTGTCGACGCCACCTCCACCAGCACGGCCGACTGGTGCTCCAAAGGCAAAACCGAAGACAGTCGTGCCCCCTGGTCGGTGCTTCTGCTCCCTTACATCGAAGAGAACAACCTCCACGACAAGTTCGATTTCGGCAAGACGTTCACCTCGTCCAGCAACGCTCCAGGCGTCGCCGCCAACGACAATCTCTTTAAGCTCAACAACGCCAAGTTTCAGTGTCCGTCCGATCCAAACTCTTCGCGAGCGATCAACAACACCAACTACTTCGCCGTGCAGGGCGGTGGACCGACTCCGCAGTGCTCCACTCAAGGCGGTACGCGGGTGTTCTACCTGAACGGCGTCATGTTCTGGCGTTCGGGTCTCAACCTGGCAGCGATAACCGACGGCACCTCGAACACCTACATGCTCGGCGAAAGTAAGTATTGCCTGACCCGAACCGCACGTGCCGACACATTCCATGCGGGCTGGGCCAGTGCGATGAAGTCCGACACCTGGGGTGCGCCACTGGTCGCCGCCGCGGCCAAGGAGCAGCCCAACTCGATCAAGCAGCATGGCGGCAACACCGACACGCTGGGCATCCATTCGCGATTGTTCGGCAGCTTTCACCCGTCCGGCCTGCACATGGCGATGGCCGACGGCTCAGTCTCGTTCGTGAGTCAAACCATTTCTCTGGCTTTGCATCAACAGATGGCCATCCGCGACGATGGCCTCCCGGTTGGCTCAGCTCAATAGTCCAAGTCGTGCGAGGCGATGTGCCGAGGTATCGCACCGCTCAAGCCAGCGGAAGCGATCTTCCGGACCCCCTCATCGGCCTGCAGGTTCACTAGCATGTCAGCAAATCCCGGACGGCCACACCGCACCGGATCGTCAAATCTGTCTTTTTGTTTTCTTCTTTTGTTTGTTCGTCTTTCTGGGAGCCTCTCCATGCAACCCACGAATTCTCGACGACGCGGTTTCACGCTTGTGGAACTGCTGGTCGTCATCGCCATCATTGGCGTCCTTGTCGCTCTGCTGCTTCCTGCCGTACAAGCGGCCCGCGAAGCCGCTCGTCGCACGCAGTGCACCAACCAGATGAAGCAATTGGTGCTCTCCTGCCACAACTATCACGACACGCTTAGCACGCTTCCGTCCGGAGTGCTGAACACCCACACCCCAAACATGCCGACGGGCACCTCGACCTTCTGTTCTTCAAACGGAACGAATGCCACAGCACGAGCCCCCTGGAGCGTGCTCATTCTCCCGTTTCTCGAAGACAAAAACCGCTACGACCAGTTCAATTTCGGAGCGCAGTTCACGGCTTCGAGCAATGTCCCAGGTGTGGCAGTCAACGACGCACAATTCAGACTGAACAACGTCAAATACCAGTGTCCCTCCGATCCCAACGGCGGTCGGCAAATCAACAACAGCAACTACTATGGGGTGCAGGGGGGCGGGCCAACTCCTGTCTGTTCGACGCAAGGTGGCTTACGCGTTTTTTACGGCAATGGCGCCATGTTCTGGAATTCCAACCTGACGTTCGCCGGCATTGTCGACGGTACGTCCAACACCTACCTCATTGGCGAGACCAAGTACTGCCTGACCCCCACGGGCCGCTCGGACAACATTCACACCGGCTGGGCGTCAGCGGGAAAGAATGACGGCAGCGGCTCCGTTTACGTGCTCGCCGCCGCGATGCTCTCGCCCAACTCGATCGCCGGCAACGGCGGCAAGCAGGACACGCTCAACCAGATGACCCGCTTGTTCGGTAGCTCGCATCCTGCGGGCCTGAACATGGGCATGGCCGATGGTTCCGTGCAATTTGTCAGCAATACGATCGCTCTTACGATTCATCAACAAATGGCAATCCGCGATGACGGCCTGCCGGTGGGAGGAAACTAGGAATGCAGGTTCTGCACGCAAGGACACACAGCCTCGCGGCGACGTTCGCCCTGGCGCTGGCTTTTTTGGTCGGCTGCGGCTCCGGCGAGGATGGTCCACCTCGCTACAAGCTTTCAGGCACGGCCAACTACCAAGGCAAGCCGATTCCGGTCGGCGAGATTTCGCTCACGCCCGATAGCGCCAAAGGCAACGACGGCCCAGGGAGCGTGGCCCGCATCAAGGACGGCAAGTACCAGACCGAAGCCGATATGGGCGTCGTGGGCGGACCGTATATCGTGCGGATCACGGCGTTCGACGGCGTGCCGGTCGGCGAAAGCACCGAAGGCACTCCCTTGCTGAAGCAACCCCACGAGGAGCAAGTCGAACTGGAAAAGCAGGACTCCACGAAGGACTTCAATATCGAATAGCCCGTCCGCGGCGAGCGGGACGCGTAAGCGTCCCGGTGAAACCGCGAGCGAATTTGCCCAACAACATCTCCGGCGAAACTACTGGGAGACTTACGTCTCCCGCTCGCCGAGAGCACTCCGCTTAGCGGAGGACGGGGCCCAAGTTCACCTGCGTGGCCAGCTGAGTGTTTTGCTCGGCTGGCCGCGCGGTCTTGAGCGCCGTCAGGAAATGGTCGGGAGTCTGCGAGAATCGCGACAGGTTCTGCTCGCTGGCGAAGAGAAAGACCCGGCCGCCGTGGTTCACGCCGTACATCCGGTTGCCGCGCGTCACCCGACCGCGCTCGGCCAGTTCGATCGGATCGATTCCCGCCATCGCCGGCCCATAGGCGCTAGGATTGATCAGAAACACTTCCAGGTGCCGCTGGCTGGCGAACAGGTAAAGCTGGCCATCGTAGACGGCGTTCCAGGCGACGTGGCCGGGGGCCCAGCGCATCTCGGTGCTGAGCGTGACGGGGCAATGCCCATCGAGGGCAATGGCAATCGGCGTCGCCGGCCCACGATCGGCGGTCAGAATGTCCAGCGCCGAACTCCCGCTCCACCAGCGCCAGCCCAACCATGCGCCGCCCAAAAGCAGCAGCACGCCCAGCGCAAGGCCCCCGAGGCGCAGAATGCGACCGCGGGTCAGCGGGTTTGCGACTTCCTTCGCAGCCGTCGCCATAATTGTCAGCCTGACCGATAAGGTTTCCGTACCTCGAACCGCCTGTGGTCGCCGCCGCTTCGCATCGGCATGCTGCGATGTTACTCGCGGCGCATGCGCAGCTTCTGCAGCATCAACCTTGCTTCTTCTTCGGCATCAACCCCCTCGGTAATCGAACCGCTGACCGCAACTCGGGTAAAGCCGGTCGCCAGGACTTCCGAAAGATTCGATTGCGTAATTCCGCCTATCGCGAACGCCGGCAGGCCGATCTCGTCAGCCACCTGCTTGAGGAAGGCGGGCCCCGGAAAATCTTCGAAACGCTTCGTCTTCGAGGGAAACGTCGGCCCGCAGCCGATGTAGCTGGCCCCGTCGAACACCGCCTGTCGCGCCTGCTCGATCGTGTGCGTCGAAACCCCGACCAGCAGTTCCGGACCAACCACCTTACGCACGTCCCCAACGGTCAACTCTTCCTGACCGACATGCACGCCATCCGCGCCGGCCAGCAAAGCCAGATCGGGCCGGTCATTGATCACCAGCAGCGGCCGACTGCCGACCGGGATGAGCCTGCGCAGCGCGCGAGCCCGGGCGAGCAAGGTTCGATCGTCGAGCGATTTGTCGCGAAGCTGGATCAAATCCACCCCCGCGCGGATCAGCTTCCCGGCGAGTTCGACGAGCGCCTGCTCGCTCTCTCTTCCATCGATCAGCACATACAACTGCGTCCCGCTTAGCCGGTCGCGATGATGTTCCACAAGTGTCCAGGCCTTCGCTAGCGTATAAGCGCGATACCGCAACGCTTCCAGTCGCGACGCCTCGGCGAGCCCCAAGAGCTTGGCTTGTTCCTCGATCACCCGCAGCGCCTGCTCAACCCGTTTGCTGCTAGCAAGGGCCACCGACCGCATCGAGCCCCGACGCTGCTCCTCGGGCGTCGTGATTGCCGTACCAACGTCCGTCGCCGTGTCGCGGGCTGTCGCCAGCAGCGAAGGCGATAGCGGGCACAACAATTCTGACAGCTCATGGCGAAGCTGCTTGTGCTCGCGCGAGAGGTTGGCGTCGTTCAGATAGAACCGGCAAACATCCTCGATAACCCGCAAGCCTTCGCTCGCGCGGTTGGCGTTGGCGTCGATCATTCGCAGCGCCGCCAGCCGCTCCGCGGGCGGCAGTTGAGCTCCGAACTCGTTTGCTACCGGCGACTTATCAGGATCAATCGGCATTTCGATTCACGCGATCATGCAAGAGCGGTAACGAGGAAATACAACGGAGCGTTCGGCGGTCCGGCGCGACCGATTGAGCGAATCTGCGGGGCCTACCTGGTTGTAAATCTCGACAAGATGCGAGTGGTACGCGGCTTGCGTTACAAGTCTCGCAGACCGCCCCGGCGGCGCAATTTGGCAGGAGCAACCCTGCCTGCGATTGTAACGCTTCCAGCGGTTGTGGCGGATAACGGCGGTTCAGGCTCGGCCCACAGGTCGAGTTGCAGTGCTGCCGCCCGCACGGCTGAACGTAACTACTGATCTGTTCGCAACTTGCCTTGCTCGAATAGGGATCGAGAGCTAGAATTTCGCGGCGACCGTAGTGCCACCTGAGGACACTGCGGCGGAACGGATTCCGGAGCATTCGAAAGTGCCGACCGCGCCTCTCATTCTGTCCGTCTGGCCAGGACTTGCGCGGCTTTGGCTGCGCGGTCAGTGGTCGGGATTGGCAGTCGCGATCGGATTCAGCGGCTTGCTTCAGTTGGCCCTCCTGGTGACGTTTGTCTGGCCTCAGCTCCTGTCACGCGATTTGCCCGTTTGGGCTGCGCCCACCGGAGCGTGGGTTTTGGTGGTAGGTTTGTGGATTGCTGGGGTGCGCTCGGCGCTGGCCTTGCGACGCCAATTGGCCGATCAGGCCAAGGGTGACCCAGCCGCCGTCGAACCGCTCCTCCGCCAGGTGCAGACCGAGTACCTGAAGGGGCACTGGATCGAGGCCGAAACGCTGGTGCGGCAACTGCTCGGTCAGCGGCCCGCGGACGTGGAAGCGCAGCTCCTGCTGGCGACGTTGTACCGGCGCACGAAGCGCTACGACGAAGCCCGCCAGCAGCTCGACGCTTTGAGCCGGCTGCCCGCAGCGGCGCTGTGGGTCGATGAGATTGAACGTGAGTTGAAGCTGCTCGAGAACAAGAGCGCGGCGAAGTCGCCCTTGTTGCGAGCGGCATGATGCGATGCGACGCAGTGAAACCTCGCTCCCACGCTTTGCAGCGTGTGCGTGAGGTCGAAGAGCGAAAACGCAGAGCGTTGAAGAAGACGTTACGAGGCTCAGCTTCGTAGAGAGAAAGAACGAGACAACCAGCGTGCGGCGACTCCTCCACTTGGCGGATGGGGGGCAACACGAAACAATGCAGTTCGACAGACATAGAACGTCGAACGATAAGCAGTACGGAAACTACGAAACTACGGATCGGTGACGCAACGGCCAGGCGAGCTCGCATCAGGCGGGAGTTTGGCGCCAACGGGGGAATACACCCATGTATGAACGTTTTACAGACCGCGCCCGCAAGGTAATGCAGCTCGCGAACCAAGAGGCGCAGCGGTTCAACCACGAGTACATCGGGACCGAGCACATCCTGCTGGGTCTCGTAAAGGAAGGGAGCGGCGTGGCCGCGAACGTCCTGAAGAACCTCGATGTTGATCTGCGAAAGATTCGGCTCGAAGTCGAGAAGCTCGTCCAGAGCGGACCCGAAATGGTCACGATGGGCAAGCTGCCGCAGACTCCCCGCGCCAAGAAGGTGATCGAGTACTCGATGGAAGAGGCTCGCAACCTGAACCACAACTACGTCGGAACCGAGCACATCCTGCTCGGCCTCCTGCGCGAGCAGGAAGGCGTGGCCGCTCAGGTGCTGATGAACCTCGGCCTGAAGCTGGAAGAGGTCCGCGAGGAGGTTCTCAACCTGCTCGGCCACGGACTGGAAGGCGAAGGGAGCAGCGAACGGGGCGGCCGCGAGGGCGCTGGCGTGGGCGGCTCTTCGAGCGAACAGTCCGGCTCCAGCCGCAGCAGCAAGAGCAAGACTCCGGCGCTCGACAGCTTCGGACGCGACCTGACCGAGCTCGCTCGCCAGAACAAGCTCGACCCGGTGATCGGCCGCGAGCGCGAGATCGAACGGGCCATCCAGATTCTCTGCCGCCGCACCAAGAACAACCCAGTTCTGCTCGGCGAAGCTGGCGTCGGCAAGACTGCCATCGTAGAAGGCTTCGCGCAGCGGGTGATCCAAGGCGCCGTGCCGGAAATCCTCGCCGACAAGCGGATCGTCGTGCTTGACCTGGCGATGATGGTCGCCGGCACCAAGTACCGCGGTCAGTTCGAAGAGCGGATCAAGGCCGTGATGAACGAAGTTCGTCGGGCCCGCAACACGATCCTGTTCATCGACGAGCTTCACACCCTGGTCGGCGCTGGCGGCGCGGAAGGCGCCATCGACGCGGCCAACGTGCTGAAGCCCGCCCTGGCACGCGGCGAAATCCAGTGCATCGGCGCCACCACGCTCGACGAGTACCGCAAGTATATTGAGAAGGACAGCGCCCTGGCTCGCCGCTTCCAGGAAATCATCGTCGAACCGACCGGCAAGTCGGAAACCGTGGAGATCCTCAAGGGTCTGCGCGAGAAGTACGAAGAGCACCATCGCGTGCAGATCACCGACGACGCCGTCGAAGCCGCCGTCGAGCTCTCGGAGCGGTACATCACCGCCCGCGCTCTGCCGGATAAGGCGATCGACGTCATCGACGAGGCTGGCGCTCGCGTCCGCCTGCGGGCGATGACTCGGCCGCCGGATCTGAAGGAGATCGACGACGAAGTCGAACGCCTGAACAAGGAAAAGGAGGAGGCTGTCGCCAATCAAGACTTTGAGAAGGCGGCCGCTCTCCGCGACCAGGCGGACAAGCTGAAGAAGAAGAAGGACAATATCACGAAGGAATGGCGCGAGAAGTCGCGCGAGACCGACGGTGTGGTCGACGAGGAAGTGATTGCCGAAGTCGTCAGCAAGATGACCGGCATCCCGCTGACCCGCATGACCACCGAAGACAGCATGCGTCTGATGAAGATGGAAGACGAGCTTCACAAGAAGGTCGTCAGCCAGGAGCAGGCGGTCAAGGCAATCGCCAAAGCCGTCCGCCGCAGCCGCAGCGGTCTGAAGGACCCTCGCCGGCCGGCCGGTTCGTTCGTGTTCGCTGGTCCGACGGGCGTCGGCAAGACCTTGCTCGCCAAGGCGCTGGCCGAGTTCATGTTCGGCGATTCCGACGCGCTCATTCAGATCGACATGAGCGAGTACATGGAAAAGCACAACGTGAGCCGCCTCATCGGCGCTCCGCCGGGCTATGTCGGTTACGAAGAAGGTGGTCAGCTGACGGAAAAGATCCGTCGCCGCCCGTACGCCGTGGTGTTGCTCGACGAAATCGAGAAGGCTCACCCCGACGTCTTCAACACGCTGCTGCAGGTGATGGAAGAAGGCCGACTGACCGACAGCTTCGGTCGCCGCGTCGACTTCCGCAACGTGATCCTGATCATGACCACCAACGCTGGTGCTGAAGCAATCAAGAACGAGTCGGAATTCGGTTTCGGCCGCGGCGGCGACCAGGACTCGTCGTACGAAGGCATGAAGGCTCGCGTGATGGACCGCATCGAACGCGTGTTCCGTCCCGAGTTCCTCAACCGCTTGGACGACGTGATCGTGTTCCGCCACCTGAACAAGGAGGACCTGAAGCAGGTGATCGACCTCGAACTGTCGAAGGTCCGCGAACGGCTGCTCGAACGCGGCCTGAAGCTGGAACTGACCGACGAGGCGAAGGAATTCCTGATCAAGAAGGGCTCGAACACCGACTTCGGTGCTCGTCCGCTGCGCCGGGCCGTCGATAACTACATCGAGGATCCGCTGAGCGAAGAGCTGCTGAAGGGCGAGTTCCAGGGCAAGGACTTGATCCGCGTCGAAGCGATCAAGGACGACGAGAACAAGCTCCGCCGTCTCGACTTCAAGGGCTTTGCCACCGGCAACGGCCCGCAAGCCGAGCAGCCGGTGGCCGCTTCGGGCGGTGAATCGGAAACGAAGTAACCGGGCGCGAGACATCGCCAGCCCTCAGGCATAAACAGCCGCGACTACAAGGCCGCGGCTAGGACAAACCCAAGGCCCCGCACGTTCACTGTGCGGGGCCTTTTTTCGTACTCGCTTCAAATCCCTCTGAAGCCGCCCGCCAACCTCTCCTCCGCTTTCCGCTCTCCGCTTTCCGCTCTCCGCTTTCGCCGGTACATCGTTTGCATCTCCCTTTCTGCTGTCGCGCGTTCGCAAGCAATGGGAGAACCGAATCATGGCGGATCGTAAGAAACAGGCCCACGAAACGGGCGATACCAATCCTGACCCCATCACTGGCGCACCAGGCTCGCACCCCGTGGAAACGGGCGTTGGCGCCGCGCTCGGCGGCGCTGCAGCCGGCGCAGCAGCCGGCGCGGTGGCTGGTCCGGCGGGCGTGATTGCCGGAGCGGCGATCGGCGCCGTGGCTGGTGGCTACGCGGGCAAAGCGGTTGGCGAATCGATCGACCCGACGGCGGAAGACGCCTACTGGCGCGAGAACTATCGCAACCGTCCCTACGTGAAACAGGACAACGACTACGACTATTACCGGCCTGCCTATCAGTACGGCTGGGAGTCGCGATCGACGTATCAGGGGAAAACGTTCGACGAGATCGAACCGGAACTCGAGCGGAATTGGGAGTCGCAGCGCGGAAAGTCGACGCTGAACTGGTCCGACGCTCGCCTCGCCTCGCGCGACGCCTGGGATCGCGCTGAACTGCAACCAACCGAAACGGCCCGCCGGCCGAAGTAGGGCACTGGAATGAACCACTCAGGCTGCGTCCACGCCGACGCGGCCTATCTCCTGACTTCCAAGAGAGGAAAGGCACATGCCCACCAAGAAAACATCCAAGCGTGAATTGATCGACACCGGTACCGACAAGCGCTACGTCCGCCGCGATGAGCAAGGCCGCTTCAAGGAAAGGGACGACGTCGGCCGCTCGCTCAGCCAAGACCGCCGCCGCAAGGCCAAGACCATCTCGAAGGCCAGCCAGGGTGACAAAGGGGACCGGCGGTAGAGATCGAATGTCGAAAGACAAATGTCGAGGGAATGACGAAAATCAAAGCCCGAAAGTCCAAACGCCTCGTTGGCAGCGTCTTTGATTTTCGTGCTTTGACTTTCCTTCGACATTTGAATTTCGACATTCGTCATTCCGCGCTCACGCGGTCTTGTGCTCGTCGAGCCCAAGTTCCTCCTTCATCTGATCCCGAATTTTGAACTTCTGGATCTTGCCGGTGACGGTCTGCGGAAACGTACTGACAAACCGGACATACTTCGGCACCTTGAAGTGCGCGAGCTTTTGCTTGCAGTACTGCCGGATGTCGTCTTCCGTCGCCGTGGCTCCGCTGCGAAGCTTGATCCATGCGCAGAGTTCTTCGACATACTTTGGATCGGGCACCCCGACGACCGAGACCTGCTCCACGGCTGGATGCGTGAACAGGAACTCCTCGATCTCGCGTGGATAAATATTCTCGCCGCCGCGGATAACCATGTCCTTCAGCCGACCGGTGATCTTGTAGTAGCCCTCGGGCGTCCGCATCGCCAGGTCGCCCGTGTGCAGCCAGCCGTCCTGATCGATGGCAGTCGCCGTCGCTTCCGGGTTTTTGTAGTAGCCGAGCATCACCCCATGGCCGCGGGCGCAGAGTTCTCCCTGCTCGTTGTCTCCCAAGTCGTCGCCGGTCGCTGGATCAACAATCTTGACTTCCCACCCCGGCAGCGGCCGGCCGACGGTTTCCACACGTAGCTCGATCGGATCGTCCGTGCGCGTCTGCGTAATCACAGGAGACGCTTCGGTCTGACCGTAGGCGATGGTGAGTTCTTTGGGCCCGAGTTTGTCCTGCACCTGTCGCATGACTTCGATCGGACAGGGGCTCCCCGACATGATGCCGGTCCGCAGCGATGTCATCTGCCGGCTCGGCAGCGTTTCGTCCTGCAACTGAGCGATGTACATCGTCGGCACGCCGTAGACGGCCGTCGCTCGCTCGTGCTCGATCGCGTCGAGCGTCGGCCTGGCCTGAAAATACTCGGCCGGGATGATCATCGTCGCTCCATACACGGCGCAGCACAGCGTGCCGAGCACGCAGCCGAAGCAGTGATAAAACGGCACCGGAATGCAAATCCGGTCGTCGGCTGTGATCTTCTGACAACCGCCTACGTAGTAGGCGTTGAGCAGCAGATTGCGGTGACTTAACATCGCAGCCTTGGGGAAGCCGGTAGTGCCCGAGGTGTACTGGATATTGATCGGGTCGCTCGGAAACAGTTTCGCCGAATTTTTCAAAAGGTCCTCATCCGAAACTGCCCCGCCCTGCTCCAGAAACTCTTTCCAATCGAGCACTCCCTCCGGCGGGCTTCCCTTCATCGCCACCACATGCCGCAGCCGCGGATACTTTTCGCTGGCGACTCGCCCCGCCTTCGCGGAGGCCAGTTCGGGGCACACTTCGCCGAGCATCTGAAAGTATTCGGACGACTTGAAGCGATCGACCAGAAACAGAGCCACGCTGTCGCTCTGCTGCAGGACATACTCCAACTCAAACGGCCGATAGGCGGGGTTGATGTTCACGAGCACGGCGCCCATCGACGCGGTCGCGAACTGCAGCAATACCCACTCGGGCACATTGGTCGCCCAGACGGCGACGTGCTCCCCCTTGCGAATCCCCAGCGCGAGCAGCGAGCGCGCCGTGGCATCCACGTCACGTTGGAACTCGGCCCAAGTCCACCGCTTACCGAGTTGGGGAAAGACGAGCGCTTCGCGATCGGCATGCCGCCGCGCGGTTTCGCCCAGCACTTGGCCGATCGTCAGGCCATCCACCCACGGAGCCGCTTCCGCCATTGGCGTCTCCCTCTCGCAAGGCTGCCATTCAAGACGAGATGGCTGGGGCCGCGCTGCCCCAGCACACGAGCGGGCGAGTGTCCGACTATCCTTGCGCTCGCGACGTCTTAATCCCAGATCGGCTTGGCCAGCGTGTAGGCCACTGGTCCAAAGATGAGCAGCGGCAACCACGCGGCCAACGTCGGCGAGAGCAGGTAGTTCGAACCCAGCCCGTGGCAGACCAGCACCACGATGTAAAACCCAGCCACCAGGACCAGGGCAATGCCAGCCGCCACAAAGATATTACGGTTGCCGCGGGTCAAAACCAAGGGAAGCCCGAGAAACACCAGTGTGATATCGAGCAGCGGTTGCACCATCCGCGCGTGCAGCGAGACTCGCACATCGGCTCCCGCTTCGATCACCCGGCCGCGGATGCCCGTGACCAATTCATGCGTCGAAAGATACTGCCGCCAGTTGCCGCCGATCGAAAGCTGCTCGAACGTCACGACGCTCGCCACGAAACACTCGTTCGGCTTCAGCCAAGGATTATCCTTGGGGCTGTAGATCGTGCGCGCGCCTTCCACCTCGAGCGAATCGAGTTGTGGCAAGTTGGCGGGCAACTTAACACCCGTGAGCAAGTAGCCCGCGGGACGATCTCCTCCGGCGGCCTGATACAGAGCGTTGTCGGCGGTGATCTGTCGCCCCCATGCCGAAAGCTCCGGCGGCAGGCGAAAGTTCGGCTCTTCGATGCGTTTGTCCAGCGCGTAGGAGTGCTTGCCCGAGAGCAAAATATCGGAGCGCAGGTCATACCGGGGCGTCACCTTGCGGGCCGTCGTCCCCGTCCAGTCCTGGGCATTGCGCGTGAGCTTGTCGCGCACCTGCGGCAGGTAAAACTCGCGGTTGACGGCTGCCAGCCCGGCGATCATCACCGTGGCGACCACGATCGGAGCGATCACGCGCGACTTGGAGATTCCCGCCGCCATCAGGGCGGTCAATTCGTTGCTTCGCTGCAACATAGTGACCGCGAAGATCGAGGCGATCATCGCCAACAATCCCGCCGTGCGATCAAAGAACCAGACCGTCCGCGGAAAGTAGTAATCGGCCACGACCAGCAGCGTGTTTCCCTGCTGCTTGCCGTAGGTCAGGAACTCGTCGAGGTTCGCAAAGGCGTCGATGACGACGTACAGCCCCGCCAGGCTCAAGAAACAGATGACCGTCACCTTCACGAAAAGGGACAGAACGTAACGGTCAATGGTGCGCATGGATGGGTCGATCGTCTCGAAACAGTTCGCCAGCCGAGGGAGGTTTGGTACCATAGGTCGACCTGTGGGACCAGATCAAACTCACGCTGCTAGCGGCCTCCCTATGTCGCTCGAAGCACTCGCATCCTGGCGCCGCGCCGCAGCCGAGGTCCTCTTTCCTCGGGCGTGCGCTCTCTGTGGACGGGAGCCAGAAGCCGCGGAAACAGCGGCTTTTTGCCCGGAGTGCCACACGCTGCTGCAACCTCCTGCCAGCGCCGTTTGCGGTCGATGCGCCCTCCCCTGCCCCGAGTATCAGGCCAGCCTCGGCCGCTGCGTCCATTGCCAGAATCAAAAGCTGCGGTTCGATGGCGCCGTCGCCCTCGGCCCCTACGAGGCCGCCCTGCGCCAGGTGGTGCTCAAGATCAAGCACGCCGAATTCGAACCGCTCGCCTTCGAGGTCGCCGCCTTGCTCGCCGAGCAAATCAAGCGACACCCGCTCGGCAACACCCGGCAACTCGTCGCCCATGTTCCGATGCACTGGCTGCGGCGCTGGTGGCGTGGAGCGAGCGCCGCCGAAATCCTGGCCCGCCGAATCGCTCGCGAGCTACGCCTACCCCTCTATCCCGACATGCTCCGTTGTCGCCGCATGCTGCGCCGGCAGAGCACCCTCACGCCGCCGCAGCGCCGTCTGAACGTCCGCCGGGCCTACGCCCTGTCGGCCGGCTTCGACATCCGCGGCGCCCACGTGCTGCTCGTCGACGACGTGCTAACCACCGGCGCCACGGCCGGCGAATGTTCGCGAGCCCTGCGCAAGGCAGGCGCTCAATCGATCCTCGTCGCCACCCTCGCCCGCGGCACCGGAGAACTCACGTAGGGTAGGCTTCCAGCCTGCCCGTGAAAAACATCCCAAGGACCAAGCACCAAGGACCAAGGCGTGAGAGGCGTGCGTCTTCTTTGGACATTGGGATTTGGTCCTTGGTGCTTCACCTGCACGGGCAGGCTGGAAGCCTACCCTACGGGGTCCCGCCTCGTCGCTATGCGCCGCCTGCGTTATGCTGCAGGAAGCGATTTTGAACGTCCCGCCCTCCGCACCGACGCCCTTTTCCCATGCAGCCCGCCGCTTCGATTCGTCTTGGCACCCGCAGCAGTCCGCTCGCCCGTTGGCAGGCGGAGTGGGTCGCGGGCCAATTGCAAGATCGCGGCGTGGCGGTGCAGATGATCCACATCACGACCCAAGGGGACGTCAAAACCGGTCCGCTCGGCCAGATCGGCGGCCAGGGTTTGTTCACCAAGGAAATCCAGCGGTCGCTCCTCTCCGGCGCGGTCGATCTCGCCGTGCATAGCCTCAAGGATCTGCCGACGGCGCCCGTTCCCGGGCTGACGCTCGCCGCCGTTCCACCGCGCGAAAGCACTCGCGACGTGCTCGTCGGCCGAACGGCGAAACGTCTGGAAGACCTGCCGCCGGGCGCGCGCGTCGGCACCGGCAGCCCGCGCCGCCAGGCTCAACTGCGTCACTTTCGCCCCGATCTGGAACTGCTCGACATCCGCGGCAACGTCGACTCGCGCCTCCGCAAGCTCGACGCCGGCGACTACGACGCAATCGTGCTCGCCCAGGCAGGGCTCAGCCGATTGGGCCTCGCCGACCGGATCACGCAGATCATTCCCGCCGAAATCATGCTTCCCGCGGTCGGTCAGGGAGCTCTCGGTCTCGAAACACGCGAAAACGACGACGCCACGCGCGCAGCGCTGCAAGCGCTCGACGATCCGACCACCCATCAGGCGGTGCTCGCCGAACGTACGGTCCTCGCCGCCCTCCGCGCCGGCTGCTTGGCGCCGGTCGGCGTCTGGGCGCGCATCGTGGAATCGGGCCAACTGCAACTCGACGCCGTCGTGATGAGCGACGACGGCCAGCAGCGCATCGCCGCCACCGCCTCCGCCGATCCGAACAACGCAGTTCAACTCGGCGAACAAGTCGCCCACAACCTGAGCGAACAGGGCGCCCTGGAACTCATCGCCCACGCGAGGCGAAGTTAGCGGCTTTCAGATTTGGGATTTCCGATTTCAGATTGGTGATTTACACGGGTGTGCCGCCTAAAGGGCCCGTGCAGAATCACCATCAGCAAATTTGAAATCCGAAATTTGAAATCTGAAATCCCTCTCACCCGGTGCGTTTCTTCGCCTTCGCCAACAGTTTCTGCCGTGCCCGGCGCTCCTTGCGGGAGAGTGGGCGGCGCGTCTCTTTGGGCAGGAGCGACGGGCGCTGAACAGCCTGCGGCTTCGCACTGAAACCGCTGGGCTCAGCCGCAGCCGAATCGACCGTATCATCCAGTTCCTCTTCATCCGCCTCGTCGTCATCCAGCAGGTCGCTCAGCGGCGGTTGAACAGGGTTGAACAGTCGCGCGCCGGCGTCCATTGCGTGTTGAAAGCGCCGCAGCGAATCGCCGTTACGTTCGGCCTCACCTAGCATTGCGTCGAAGGCGTCCTCCAGCGGACCGTGTCCTTCGTAGGTCGCGCGAACAAAGTCTGAACAGTCCCCGACTGGGGGAGTCGCAGCCGCATGGGTCGAACGCAAGTCCCTCTCTTCGGCGCCGCCAGTCGCCGCTTCGCGGGCCGCCTGCTTCTGCCGGGCTGCTCGCTCGCCAGCGTCGAGCTGAAAGCGAATCGGAGCGTTGGCCGCGGCCCCTTCCTCCATCCACGACGGCACAAAGCGATACGGAATCTTCATCAGCATTTCCGCGATCTTCGCCGCCATGCTCAGGTAGCAGACCTTGCCGTGCGACGTCTTGATCGTCCGCGTCGTGCGGGCCAGCACCCCTTCCTGCCGGGTTTGCACTTCTTCCTGCTGCGAGTTCTTCCAGGCCTCCATCGCCTCGCAGTACAGATGCTCGAGTCGCTCGCGGGCCATCGCTTCCGAGAGGCGGAGCGCCTCGTCCTTCGATTTTTCCGCATGCAACGGTTTGTTTGTCGCCAGCCAGGTGAGCACCTGGTTGCGGGCCTGCCGCACCTTCGCGGGCGGCAGATTGAGCATGGCCGCCGCGTCGGGAACCGAGTATCCCTCGACGCAGACGAGCGAATAAACATCCATCCATCCTTCGGCCGGCGGCGATCCGGCCGCCCACGCAGTTGCAACCATGGTGTACCTCCCGAAGTTGAAGCGTCTGAAGGCCGAAGCAGCGGAGCGCCGCGCACGCCGCCACCCTCGGCCAGGGCAGAACCTCTGCCAGCATGAGTGGACCAGCAGCGCGTGACACCTTTGGTCACTCGCGCCGTAAAAATCCGGAAAATCGTCGGCCGGTTCCCCGGCGGGCGACAAACCGCAAGCCGGACGCTCTGCGGCTTCGCGCTTAGCGGATTTGGCGGGCCGCAGACTAGAGTTGCGTCATGGAATCGATCGCCCGCCAACAACGTGAATACCAGCTCGTCGAACTGATGCTCGGCAACCGGACCGTTTTCCGAGCGGAGTGCATGCGGGCGTTAGGTCTTTCCCCTGCCGAAAGCCTCAGTGGCCTCGACTGCGACCTGATCCGCGCGATTCTCGATCGCGAGTTTCCGCCCCTGGTCGTCCAATGGTGCCTGCCCGGCGGCAGACACCGCTTCGCCGCCCTCTAATCGCCTCCCCGTAGCTGAATTCGCCAGAATTCAGACATCCCACGGCTGGCCGATCCACTCAAACACTTCTGAATTCTGGAGAATTCAGCTACGAGCGACCCCAGCGCCGTTCGCTCGCTCGGACGCCTCACCTTGCCCGAACCAGCCTTCGGCGTTAAGCTTCGGGGCTTTCCCACTGACTTCCGTACGGATCGTACGCCGATGAAGACTCGTCCTCGCACCTCGTTCGTTCGCGCCACGATGGCCCGCCGCTGTGGCAAATGCGGCGCTAAGCTCAACAATCAGGTGAAGCGCTGCAAGCGCTGCCACGCCGTCCCTTCCCAGCCGCGCAAGCGCTAAGCGCCAGCCGCTGGGGACAGGCTATTTGCCTGACCAGACGTTAAAACGACGAATGAACAGGCCCCAGTGACCACGCGGTGCGCGGGCTTCCTTCTGGATCCTTCGTCATCGGAGTAGTCCCCCTTCCTGACGGGCAGGCTGAAAACCTGCCCTACGGGGCTTCTTTCATGGCTGCGCCGCGGGACGATCTCGACGAGCAAATCCGCCGCAACGAGTCGACACGCGGCAGCTTCGACGATTTCGCCAGCCATCGCCTGCATGTCATGCGGCTCCTTGTGCGCGCCGCCGCGGAGTTTCGCGATCCGCCCCGCTTGATCCTGCTCGGCGCGGGGAACTGCAACGACGTCGATCTGCGCGATCTGCTCGTCGCCTATGACCACATCCTGCTGGTCGATTGGGATGCGGACGCACTGTCGGCTGGCGTTGCGCGGCAACTGGCGACCGCCGAGCCCCGAATCACAGCTCATGCGCCGGTCGACTTGAGGGAAGGGAACTGGTCGCCTCCCACGAACTTCAGCCCGACAGTCGTCGCCTCGCTTTGCCTGCTGAGCCAACTCGTCGATGCGGCCGCCCAGTCAGCGGCGGATCGGCCAGACGACCGGGCGAAGGCAATCGCAGCCGCCCGCCGCAACCACTTGCAGCACCTCGTTGAACTGCTGCCGCCTGGCGGGGTCGGAGTGCTCGTATTCGATTTCCTTTCCTCCCTGACAGCGCCCGAGGTGGCCTCCGCTGACGAGAAGCGGTTGCCCGCCTTGGCAGCGGAGCTGTTGCAGAAGGGCAACTTCTTTCAGGGCCTCCATCCGGGGGGATTGCATCGGCTCCTGACGGCCGATGCGTGGTTCGCGGGCCGAATCCGTTGCCATATTCCAACTTCGCCGTGGAACTGGAAGCTCGGAAATCGCGTCTATGCGGTATCGGCCCTCGTTATGCGCCGCACGACCGCTGCAACCGGCCCGCTCGATGCCTGAGCAGGGTTTCGGCCCATCGGCGTTTTGCGGTTCAGCGCGGCGGCGCAACTACTTGGGTCGTTGGGCTTAAGCGATCGGATTGGCACGCAAACGCACCGCGCGCAATTTCGTTGCAGGCCCCTGACCCGCAATTATAATCCGACGTAACTCCGTATTTTCGCTCTGCTTTACCCACTCGGAAACATCTGCGCACCTGACAGGAAGGGCCTAACCCCTTCCTGCTGACCGGAACAGTCAGAGGCGGTCTCTCCCCATCCTGGACCGTCCGCAGAGCCCGAAACGCTAGCACTTTTTGCCCTTTTGAGGTTTTGGTCCATGGCAACTCGGCGCACGCTGAAGCAAATCTCCGCCTTGAAGAAGACCCGCCGTTTCCGCGATCGGATTCGCCAGAACCAGCGCAAGATGCAGCTTGAGCAACTCGAGGATCGTCGCGTCATGGCGACGACGGGGCCGACCCTCGTCAACGTGCTCTCCAACTTTGGCCCGGTCGCCAACGACTCGACCGTCTCGATCGCTCCCCGCGAGATCACCCTGCGTTTCGCCGAAGGGCAATCGATCGATCCGACGTCGATCGCCGGCGGCGTGCAGATCACCCGCGCGGGTCTCGACGATCAGTTCGGCACGCCGGACGACGTCGTGATTCAGCCCGGCTACTCCGGCCTGACCGATTCGCCGCGCGAGATCATCATCCGCTTCGCCGACCACCTGCCCGACGATCTTTATCGGATCGAATTGATCGGCGCCGGCGCCACGCCGCTCCGCGATACGGCGGGCAACGCCGTCAATGGCGGCGTGAATGTGACGCACAACTTCAATCTCGACCTCGGCGCCCAGATCATCGCGATCGTGCCGCAGCCGATCACGCGCAACCCGATCACCGGCTCGCTGTCGCAGAACAACCGGCAGATCGAGGTGTACTTCAACCCCGATCGGATGGACCCGACTTCGGTCTCCAATCCGGCCTACTACAAGCTCATCAACACGGCGAACGGCAACATCGTGTTGCCTCAGACCGTTCAATACACGGCAGTCGATCCCACCTCCACCACTCCCGGTGAATACAAGGCCACGCTCACCTTTGCCACCGACATTCCGGGCGGCACGTTCAAGCTGGTCGCGGGGGTCACCGACGAGCCGAACAACTCGAGCGCCACGGCGATCCACGTCGGCGGACCGGTCGACTCGTCCGAAAACCTGAAGTTCGCCACGCTGTACCTGGGCGATAACCCCAATCTTGTCACCCAGTCCGCGGACGTCGATTTCTACCGGATCGACATCCGGACGGCCATCTCTCCGGCCACCGATCCGTTCGTGGCGCGAGTGACTGGAGGCCCTGGCTTCAATGCCGCCCTGCGCTTGTTCAACAGCGCCGGCGTGCAAGTCGGCCCCACGTTCGATGCCACGACCAGCGGCGTCGAAACGCTGACGTTGGATACGCTCCCCGCCGGAACCTACTACCTGGGAGTCTCGAGCTCGGGCAACATCTCTTACCTGGCCGATGGCAGCGGAGCCGTTCCTGGCACCTCCACAGGCGGCTACCGGCTGGACATTGAGTTCGACAACGCGGCTCCGCTGGAGAATGCCGGCAACGATTCGTCGTTCGGCACGGCCGGCAACCTGGGCGTGATCGGCAGCGCTGGGCAGACGATTAGCGGCTACCTGGCGCCGCAGTTCTACAACATCGCCTGGCCTGGGACGAGCGACGATCCCGGCCATCGCGATCTGCCCCCTGCCGAAACTGGCGAAGAGCATCTCAATGGTGGTCCCGACGGCGTGCAGGGTATTCAGGTCATCACCTACAACTTCCCGGCCATTTACGGAAGCACGCCGCAGGGGAACACCCTGTTCAACGCGATCACCGACAACCAGAAGCAGCGGGCTCGCGAAATCTTCGAGTTGTATGGACGCTACCTCGGCGTGAAGTTCGTCGAAACGCCCGAGGATGGCAGCGCCGCGCTTGGCGTGGTTACGGGCGACATGCGCGCGATCGACCCGACGATTCCGACCGGATCGGGCGGCGTCGCCGGCCTGGCTGGCTCCGGTTTGGCGATCATGGACAATGCCGAAGCCTGGGGCAACAGCGAATACGGCGGCGCGTGGTTCAACGTCGCCCTGCACGAGATCGGCCACTTGCTCGGCCTCGGCCACTCCTACGACCTGCCGGCCCTCACGATCCAGGGCTCTGCCGAAACTCCGGACACCACCCCTGGCGCCCAGAACCCCGCCGAACCGGTGTTCCCCGGTGATCACGACATCCTGCACGGTCAGACGTTGTATCGCCCGGAAGGTCGCGACATCGACCTGTACAAGTTCCAGCTCACCGAAGCGGGCCGATTCTCGGCCGAAACGATCGCCGAACGACTGCCCAATCGGACGGCTGCCGATTTGCGCGAGGCCAATACGGTCATCACGCTGTATCGCGAGTACATGGACAATGGCCAGTTGGTCCGTGAAATCGTCGCCAAGAATGACGACTACTACAGCAGCGACTCTTTCCTGGAACTCGACCTGACGGCGGGCACCTACTATGTGAGCGTCACCTCCACGGGCATGACGGGCGTCGATCCCACGGTGCTCGACAGTGGCTTCGGCGGCACGACCGACGGCGCTTACGAATTGAAGCTCAACTTCGTGCCAGCGGCCCGGCCGGGCATGAAGGACGCCACGGGCACGGAATTGGATGGCGACTTGGACGGCCGAGCGGGCGGCGCCTACGAGTTCTTCTTCCAGTCGAACAGCGTTCCCGGTTCGACCATCTACGTCGACAAAGCCACCACCGCCGCCACCGAAACCGGGGCGCTCAACGCTCCCTACAACACCATCCAGGAAGCGATCGCCGTCGCCGCTCCCGGCCAGATCATTCGCATCGTCGGCAACGGCGGAACCGACCGAACTCTCGGCACGCTTGGCGACAACCTGCCCTACGTGATCGGCTACGACGACTTCAATGAAGAACTCGCCGACGGCAACGATTTCCTCGTCCCCGAAGGGGTGACGGTGATGATCGACGCGGGCGCGATTCTCAAGTTCCAGCGGGCCAACATCGACGCCGGCACCTCGACCCAGGGCATCAGCCGCGCCGGTGGCGTGATCCAGATTCTGGGCACCCCGGTGCACAACGTCCACCTCACGTCGTTCAGCAACGATACGATCGGCGGCGACACCGACGGGCCGGGCATCACCGCCGCGGCCGGCGACTGGGGCGGCATCGTGTTCCGCGAGGACTCGGACCGCGAGGACGAGAACATCTTCCTGAACTACGTCAACCACGCCAACATCTCGTACGGCGGCGGCAAGGTCGTCGTCAACTCGTCGGAAGAACTGTTCACGCCGATCCACGTGATCACGGCCCGTCCAACGATCACGTTCAACCGCATCACGTTCAGCGCCGATGCCGCCATGTCGGCCAACCCCGACAGCTTCCAGGACACGATCGCCACGAGCGGCCCGATCAGCGTCGCCGGCGCGGAAAGCCGAATCGGTCCGGAGATCTACGGCAATACGGTCATCCTGAATTCGTTCAACGGCCTGTTCGTCCGCATTCGAACCGAGTTCGGCAGCCCGGTTGATGTGCTGAGCACGTTCGCTCGGTTCGACGACACCGACATCGTCCACCTGATCACCGAAAACCTCCATATCGACGGCACGCCCGGCGGCGCCTTCATGGACGAATTCGGCAATATCACGGCGCGAACCGACGCTCGCCTCCGGATCGATCCCGGCGTCATCGTCAAGTTCGAAGGAACCCGCATCGAAGCTCGCGTCGGCAGCCAACTGATCGTCGAAGGCAGCGATGCGCAGCCGGTGATCCTCACGTCGCTGTACGACGACAAGTACGGCGCCGGCGGCACGTTCGACACCAGCAACGACGGCGCCGTCAGCGCACCGCAGGCCGGCAACTGGGGCGGCCTGATGTTCAATGCCAATTCGGTTGGCAGCATCGACCGAGCCCGCATCTTCTACGCAGGCGGCGAAACTCCGATCGAAGGCGACTTCGCCACGTTCAATCCCGTCGAAGTCCACCAGGCCGACGTCCGCATCGCCAAGTCGGTGTTCCAGTTCAACGATGACGGCACCGGCCGCGGCGGCAACCGCAATGGCCGCGGCAGCAACGGTCCGGCCACCATCTTCGTCCGCGGCGCCCAGCCGATCATTGTCGACAACATCATTCGCGACAACGCCGGTCACATCATCAGCATCAATGCCAACTCGATGCAGGCGACCGTCCAGGCCGACTACGGCCGTTCGACGGGCCTGGCCGACGCCGGCCTGGTTCTCCGCCGCAATTACGACGCCTACACGACGCTCGGCGACAATTTTGGCCCGCTCGTCCGTCTCAACCGGATCGTCAACAACGGCACCAACGGCATGGAGGTGCGCGGCGGCGTCCTGACGACCGAATCGATCTGGGACGATACCGACATCGCCCACGTGCTACGCGATCAGATCACGATCCTCAACCACCACACGTTCAGCGGCCTCCGCCTGCAAAGCAGCGTGGCCGAAAGCCTGGTGGTGAAGCTCTTCGGCCAGGACGCCGGCTTCTACGTCAACGGCGTGCCGATGGAAATCACCGACCGTATCGGTGGCACCCTGCACATCGTCGGTCAGCCGAACCGCCCCGTGGTGCTCACGTCGCTTGCCGACGATACCGTCCCCGCCGGCCTGCAGCCGATCACCGGCCTGCCGCTGTTCGACACCAACAACAATGGCAATGCCACCACCCCACAGCCGGGCGACTGGAACAGCATCACGCTCGACCAGTACAGCAACGACCGCAACGTGGCGATCGTTCTCGAGACCGAACCGGCCTACATCGGCGCCGCGAACGATCCGAACACCGGCCGTCCGCTCGGCGACCAGAATCGTGTTCCACTCACCCAGGCCCAGAACCTCGGCAACCTGGCTCCCAACGAAAAGTCGGGCGACGACAACCGCCGCCTGGGCTTCGAGGTGCAAGGCTTCATCGCCCTGGACAACGCCCATGACGTCGACGTCTACAGCTTCACGGGCGACGGCGGAACCGAGGTCTGGTTCGACATCGACCGCACCTCTTACGGGCTGAATGTCGTCCTGGAACTGGTCAACGGCAACGGCACCGTGCTGGCCAGGTCCACCGACAACGACACGTTGTCGGGCCTTGCCCAAACGTTCCAGAAAGATCCGCACCTGGGCCGCGATTTCTACGGCACCAACCCGAACGACGCCTCGATGCGAGTCGTGCTGCCGGGCACCGAGAAAGGTGTGCGCTGGTTCGTCCGCGTTCGCAGCGAAGGCACTCCGGCGAACATCAACAACATCAACGCCGGCCTATCGCGAGGCGAGTATCGCCTGCAGGTCCGCGTCCGGCAGGTCGACAACAAGCCGGGGTCCACCGTCCGTTATTCGGATATCCGCTACGCGACCAACGGCATCGAGGTAATCGGTCTGCCGTATCATTCGCCGCTCGCCGGTGAATCGACCGAATCGACCACTCCGAACGACGCCTTCGCCAACGCCCAGTACTTGGGCAACTTGCTCACCAGCGATCGCGGCACCATTAGCGTCGCGGGTTCGCTGAGCGGCGCCGGCGATATCGACTTCTACAGCTTCGATCTTGACTACGACTTCCTCCAGGTGATCGGCGATGTCAGCGACGCGGCCAAGACCATCTCGGCAATGTTCGACATCGACTACGCCGACGGTCTCTCCCGGCCCGACACCACCATCTCGGTATTCAACGACGCCGGCCAGTTGATCTACATCGGTCGCGATTCCGACATCGCCGACGATCAGCCGGGAGCCGGCCAGGGACTCGACGCCGACGATCTGGCTCGCGGTTCGTTCGGCAAGCTCGATCCTTACATCGGCACGGCCCAACTGCCGGCCGGTTCGGCGGGAACCGCCGGGCTGCCTAACCCGCAGACCCGCCGCTACTACGTTGCCATCTCGTCGAATCGCCGCCTGCCAACCGCCCTGAACGCTCAGTTCCAAGCCAACGCGGCCAGCCCGCTGATTCGCCTGGAGCCGATCAACTCGGTCCGCCGCATCGTCGAAGACCACATCGGCTACACCAACGGCAGTGGTCTCGCCCAAGGCGCAGGGGCCCGGCTGATCGACATCACCAACATCCAAACTCTTGCGACCCACATCAACACGTTCAACCTGTCGGATGCCGTTCTCTTCACGACGAGCGGCGACGGGGTGCGGCAGGTCGATCCGTTCACGGGCGACACGGAAGTGGGTCAGTACGGCGGCATGTCCGAAATCCGCGACCTGGTGATGCGGAACGACGGTCGCCTCTTCGGCTACCGTTATGTCCTCAACAACAACACGACGGCCGGCCAACTCGTCGAGCTCGACCCGACCACGAACTCGTGGATCTCGCGCGGCAACGACGGCATCGCCGATCCGCCGCAGGGAAATACCGATATCGACCTGATCGGCGCGCCCGACGTCGGCGCCCTGGCGTTCACGGGGAACAATTACACGAGCGCCTACGAGCTGTACTTTGCCGTGACGAGCAACGCCGCTCTCGGCGGCAGCGTTTCCTACCTCTATCGCGCCGATCCGAACACGGGCAACGTCCGCGATGGCACCGGCCCGCTCGGTCGCCGCGTGCAGCCGATCACGGCTGCCACCGCTTCAAGCGGCGTGGCCAATTTCGGCGTCTCGCGCGTCGGCTTCGTGTCGAACACGCCCGGCACCGCTGGCGACGGCATTTCGATCAACATCACGCAAGATACTCTGGGCGCTGGCCAGCCGGTTTTCGTGGATGTGGACAACACGGCTCCCGCCACGCCGATCATCAATATCACGCTGAATACCGACGTCTCGACCGCTCAGGCGGCGATGACGGTCGGCTCGGTCAACTTCCAGTTTGTCGCCGACAATCCTGGACCCGCCGGCAACAATATTCAGCTGGTGATCACGAAGCAGGCGAACGTGGCCAACGGCGCCAGCGTGTCGGTCAACGGTTCGACCATCAATATCGTTCTCGACAGCGCGAACGTCACTGCCCAGCAGTTGGCGACGGCTCTCAACAACAATGCCGCGGCGAGCGCCCTGATCAACGTCAGCTTCACGGGCGATCCCGCCGCCAATATCGGCCCTGGAGCCGCGGCTGGGACGATCCAACTCGCAGGCGGCAGCCCGTCGTCGGCCCAAGACATCATCCGCGCAATCCAGAACCATCCTCTCGCCAGCAGCCTGGTTACGGCCACGCTCACGCAGGGCAACGGGGCGGCGGCGGTTACAGGTCCTGGCGCCACGCAGCAGTTCAACCTGACTGGTGGCACCGGCACGATTTCCGCCACGACGGGCATGGCCCACCTGGACGGTGTCATGTACGGCGTGAGCGCCAATGGTGGCTTCTATCGAATCAGCCTTAGCAGCGGTGCAGCAACTCCGATCACCACGTTCCCGGGTGTCAGCTTCACCGGCTTGACGGTGGGTCCGCAAAATCTGAACAGCGGCGCCTACTCCAACCTGCTGTTTGCCACGACCTCGAACGGCCAGTTGATGGCGTTCGACACCAACGGTGTCGTGCAGGCGATCTTCGAGAACGATGCGACGAGCGTTTCGATTGCCGGTTCGGCAGGTCTTGCCTTCTCGCCGCTGGACTTCAATCTGTGGCACCCGACGCTCTATCGTCGCTTGGAGGCAGGCCACGGCGTGAACGCTGCTCCGGACAACAGCCGGGGAGCGACCGAAGGCGGCACCAGCATGTACTTCGGCTTCGAGCCCTGGAATCAGGCTGGCAACACCTACTACACCTACGGAGGTCCTAACGGCAACCTGAACCGGCAGATGGGCATCATGGAGGAACAGTTCCAACGCAGCCTGTCGACCAATCCCACCATCCCCAACACCTACAACTTCCTGGGTGGGGCCAAAGGATCGCTGGTAACCGATGGCTTCAGCCTGGCGGGCTATAGCCGCACAGACAAGCCGACCTTCTACTTCAACTACTGGCTCCAGACCGAAGATCGCAACGACAACGAAGGCCGCATGCGGGACAGCGCCCGTGTGTACGTCTCGCGCGACAACGGCGTCACCTGGGAGCTGATCGCCACCAACAATGCGGTGCTGGACGATCCGCAGACGACCTCCCTGGAAGGCGAACTCACAACGTTCAAGTCGACTTCGGGCAGCGAGTTGCCGGGGAACGAGCGGCAGGACATTCAGGAACTGTACGACGTCGGCTCCTGGCGACAGGCTCGTGTCGATCTTTCCGACTATGCCGGCGCCTCGAACCTGAAATTCCGCTTCGACTTCAGCACTTCGGGCGTCACCGGCGCCGCTGCGTTCGAAGATTCGTTCGGCGATGACAGCCATCCCGAACGCGGGGCTCGCAACCAGTTCGGCGGTTTCGCGATCGACGATCTGATTGTCGGCTTTGCCGAGCGTGGCGAAATGGCCACGGGCGCTTCGGCCGGATTGACCACGTTCTTCGCACAGCCGGCTCCGGTTGCTCCAGCCCACTTGGCTCCCACGCCCAACGAAGTGCTGGCCGGCAGTTATCAGCTCGAAATCCGCCGTGGCGGCGACCATGGCTGGAATGGCTCGGCGGGCTCGCCGGCGATCGGGCTGGGCTACACGTATGACACCAACACGCGTCTGGTGCAGGACGTGCGAGAAGCGGCTCCGCTGCCGGTGCAGGACTTCGAGACCGGCGTGTTCAGCAACCTGCGTTGGGCTCACTTCCACGAGGCCCCATGGACGGTTGTGGAGTACGCTCCCGGCGAGTTCCGCGCCGAATCGGGTGGCATCGGTGACAACGAGGCCTCGACACTCGAACTGACTGCCGACGTTGGCGCTGGCACCATCACGTTCGATTGGGGCGTGGACGCCGCCTTCGGCGATCGCCTCGAGTTCTACATCGACGGCCAACTCCGGTCATTGATTACCGGCCTCAACCCCGGCCAGCAGGTATCGTTCCCGGTCACCGCTGGTGTCCACAACTTCCGCTGGCACTTTGTGAAAGACGACGCAGGAGCCAGCGGCGGCGACCGCGGCTGGATCGACAATGTCACTTTCTCCAACGGCGCTCAAGTTGGATCGGGAACTCGCGGCGACGAAAATCAGTGGCGGGATCAGGGTCACATCCAGATCGAGCAGAACCTGATTACCGATTCGTTGCTGGTCGGCATCCTGGTCGATGCCGCGCCACGCAACATCGCGGGCAACAACCTCCCGTTCCAGGGCTCGGTGCGTAAGCTCACGGTCCCGAACGTCGACAACCTGGTGCCCGGCGTCGCCATCGTGAACAACACGATTGGCGGCTACGGAACCGCCGGCATTCGCTTCAGCGGCGACCCGAACGTGGCCGGACAACCGGTCGCGGCTTCGCCCTTCGGCCGAATCCTCAACAACACGGTTTACGGCGGCCTCACGCCGACCGGCGTGGGCATCCAGATCACCGACAACGCCGCTCCGACGGTGCTGAACAACATCATTGCCAACGCCGCGGTCGGCATCGGCATCGACAACTCGACGGCGCAGCAAAAGACGGTGGTTGGTTTCAACCTGTTCCAAGGCAATATCAGCGACGGCACTCGCGGCAGCGACGCCCTCGTCCTGGCCGCCAACGAACCGCTGTTCGTCAACCCGAGCACGCGCAACTTCTACCTTGCCAGCGGCTCGCGGGCGATCGACAGTTCGCTCAACTCCCTCGGCGAGCGGCCCAGCTATCGGGCCGTCATTCGCGAGCTTGGCATTCCGGATTCGCCCATCCTGGCGCCGGAATACGACATGTACGGCCAGAAGCGTCTCGACGACACCACCCAAAACCCAACCCCGGGTCAGGGCAACCAGATCGTCAAGGATCGCGGAGCCATCGAGCGGGCCGACTTCATCGGTTCGTTCGTCAACCTGATTCATCCCCTCGACAACGACGGTGACGGCCTCGACCGCAACACCGATCTGAACGACGTCGTGATCAGCGGCACTCCGCCGATTCCGCGGTTTGTCCTCAAGCTGCGAGACACCGGCATCGGCATCGACGACCTGGCGGTGAATCCCGACCAGTTCGTTCTGACCGAGAACGGCGTGCCGTTGGTGCTCGGCACCGACTACTCGTTCATCTACAACCCGAACACGGATGAAGTGACGTTCCTGCCGGCCTCGGGCACTTGGAACGACGAATCGCTCTACGTCATCACCGTCGACAACACGGTAGCCACCGGCGTCAAGGATCTCGCGGGCAACACCATCCTGCCGAACCGGCAGGACGGCTCCACGATTTTCACGATCTACATCGGCACGCCGTACGACTACAGCGACCTTCCCGACACGTATCAGATCGCCCGGCACCTGCTGGCCAGCGACCTCTACCTCGGCCAAGGCGTCTCGGCCGAGCCTGGACCGCAGCCGGTTGGTCTGGACGACGACGATGGCCTGGCGGGCGGTCTGGCGGGGCTCGAGTTGAATCCTGGCCTCACGTCGACGATGAACATCCTGGCGCTGATGGACGGCCATCTCGACGTCTGGATCGACTTGAACGGCGACGGCGATTTCGACGTCGACGAGTACATCGCCGACGCCAGCGGCGCCATTACCGGCAGCCCCACGGCGCAAACGGTGACGTTCACGATGCCTGCCGCCACGCTCGGAGCCAGCGCCCTGCGGTTGCGGTACTCCAGCGCTGGGATCTCGTCGCCGAGCGATGAGGCTCCGGACGGCGAAGTGGAAGACTACGCGATCACGATCAGTGGTTCTCCCTTCCAGAACCCGGCGGACGACGGCGAAAACGACGCCTTCAGCCGCGACGTGAACGGCGATGGTTTCATCACCGCGCTCGACGCCCTGATCGTCATCAACTTCCTGAACCAGTTGGGCCCGATCTATCCGTCGAATCTGTACCCCAACGGCATCCCGCTGCCCAATGCGGAACTGCCTGATGCCGGTACGGTGCCGAACGCTCGCTATGTCGATGTCGACGGCGACCGGTTCCTGACCAACTTCGACGCCCTGGTGATCATCACCTGGCTGAACGACAATCCCATCGGCCCGTCGGGCGAAGGGGAAGGCTACGCCTCGTCGATCCCCACGACGACCTATGCCTCAAGCAGCATCGTCATCGAGGAGAAGGAGAGTGTGGTGGACGCCGGCCTGGTTGCGGACGAGTTCTTCGCTGCCGACTCGGGCCTGGCTCCGGTCGACAACGATTCGTGGAACAGTGACGAACTGTTCAACGTCCTGGGCGAGAACGAGGACCAGGAAGACGACCTGATCGCCATCCTTGCCTACAACCTCGAGGACGGCGACGACGCCTAAGAACGGCTTCACGAAGGCGCCGCTGGGGGAATCCCTCAGCGGCGCCTTTTTTTAGGACCTACGAAACATCCCCCTCCGTTTGGCGGAGCCGTTTGTGCGGCTTGTCCGGAAGGAACGGGGAACGCACGGAAGCCCGATTGCGTCAAAGATTCCGAGCATGACCATGCTCGGGCTTAAAAAAAGCTATCGGGTTGCGCAAATTCGTTGCAATGGATTTTTTACCTGACTAGGCTGGACCAGTAATTCGTCCGGCCAGTCCCCCTGATCGGCCGGCTTCCAGAGCGGGAACCGGAACTCCCAAGCTCTTACGAAGTCTAACGTTACGTCTCCAGAGGCAATTGCACGACTGAACTATCGGCACAGGCCGCAAGCCTGACCGCGACCCTTGCACCTTGTAAGTCCAGATCCGTGCTTGCAGGCACCCGCAAAAACTGCTTCGAGGCAGGAAAACCTTTTATGAAACAGCTCCGCCGTCGTCTTCGCCCCTCCAACGACAAGCGCCGCTCGGCTTTTCTGGCCGCTCACGACCGCCCGGTCCGTCGAGCCCTGCTCACCGAACGCCTCGAAAGCCGCCACATGATGGCGGGCGACTTCATGAGCCCCTACTGGAACGCGCTCACCCGCAGCGACGTCAACCAGGACGGGATGGTCGCCCCGCTCGACGCCCTCGTGGTGATCAATGAGCTCAACACCAACGGCTCGTACAACCTGCTGGAGCGTCAAGCCGCCAGCGGCGCCGAAGGGGAAGGCTCGCAGCCGCAGTTCATGTACGACGTCAACAACGACGGCAACATCACGCCGATCGACGCGCTGATCGTCATCAATGATCTGAACGCGGAAGGCGAAGGCGCCAACGACGTTGTCCGCTACTACATCTACCCGGTGCTGGTCGGCACCGACACGCCGATCGCCACGATCGAAGAAGGCCAGGACTTTGAACTGGTCATGAAGGTCGACGACGCTCGTCCCGGTGGGCCAGGTGTGTTTGCGGCCTACATCGACATCAAGCTCGATACGTCGCTCGTCGATGTGTACGTCAACGAAATTCAGTACATCAACATCAACGGTTTCCCGTCCGGCGGCTCGTTCACACTGACATTCAACGGCCAAACGACCGCGGCCATTGACTACAACGATCAGGCCACCGACACACACACCAAGATTCGGGATGCGCTGGTTGCCCTGCCCAACATCGGGCCGGACGACATCGAAGTCTTTTCCGCTTCCAGCGGCGGACAGGTCCGGTATGGGGTCAAGTTCAAGGGCGTTTGGGGGGACGTTGACGTTCCCGAGATGACCGGCAACGGCAGCGGACTCACGGGCGGCGTCGGGACAATGTCAGTCACCGTCACCGAAGCGGTGAAGGGCGTCGACACCGATCCCGACGCGTTCCGCAACGCCTTCCTGACCGACTTCGCCCTGCCCAACGGCTTCCGGTACAACAACAGCCCCTCGGCCAACCTGCTGCCGGATCGCTTCGACGATGTCGGAGCTGTCGGCCAGATTTTCCTGCCAGGCACGACCGCCGCGATCGAATTCGCCCGCGTGCGGATGAACGTCAAAGAGGCTGGCCGCGTCGACTTCATCGACGACATCGAGAGCGTCATTTCGGCTCACGAGACGCTCGTCTACGCCAGCACGCAAGACACCTCCAAGCTGCGAGTCGATCCGGAAGAAATCGGCGTCTACCGCAATCACCCGACCAGCCCGCTCGACGGCACCCCGGCCTTCATCATCGTCACCGAGAAGCTGGCGGCTGCCACCGACAACGTCACCACGACCGAGGGTCAGGCGGTCACCATTCCGGTCCTGGCCAACGACACGACCACCCCGCCCGGCGGCACGATCACGATTCAGAGCGTGAACACCTCCGGCGCCCAGGGAACGGCCCAGATTCAAGGCAACTCGATTGTCTTCACCCCGGCCCCCGACTTCTACGGCACCACCTCGTTCACCTACGTCGCTCGGACGGTGATCAATTCGGTCGAGTACACCGATGTCGGCACCGTGAACGTGACGGTCAACCCGGTGAACGATGCCCCGATTATCATCCTGCCGACCGCCCCCGCCGTTGTCGAAGACACGCCGGTGGTCATCAACGGCATATCGGTGGTCGATGTCGACGCCGGCACTGCCAATCTCAGCGTCACCCTGACCTCGACGCTCGGCACGCTCACCTTGGGCAGCACGACAGGCCTCGACAGCCTGACCGGCAACGGAACCGGCAACATCACGTTCCAGGGCTCGCTCTCGGAGATCAACGCGGCCCTCAACGGGCTGATCTACACCCCGAACGCCGAGACCAACGGCAACGCGTCGATCACGCTCACCGTCAACGATCTGGGCAACGGCCCGGCGGGACAAGGCTTGCCCGCACTCAGCGACACCAAGTCGCTCAACTTCGCGATCGCGGCGGTCAACGACAAACCGGTCCTGAATATCGCGACTCCGACGTTCGAGGTCCTCGAAGAGGAAACGCTCGACGTCACGGGAATCACCGTGACCGATGTCGACGCCGACATCTCAGGCGGCGTGCAGATCACGCTGAGCGTCGACAACGGCATCCTGACGCTTGCCGGCGGAACCGGCGTCGATGTTCAGGGCAGCGGCACTTCGACGGTCGTCGTCACGGGCCCCGTCGCGGGCGCCGTCAATGTCAACACCATCCTGGCTGGCCTGCAGTACACCCCGGACGAAGACTTCTTCGATTTCGAAACGCTGTCGATCGAAGTCAGCGACCTGGGGCACACCGGCCCGATCGTCGAGACCGCCAGCGGCGAAATCGAAATTGACGTCCAGGCGGCCGTCCGCCCGCGGGCTCGCATTGACCGGGTGGACGTCCCCGAAGACTCGACCGCGGTCGACATTGACGTTCTCGACAACGACTTCGTCACCAACGATGACAATGCCGATCCATTGGATGACGCCACGCCGATCCTCCTCGGCGTCTTTGATTCGAACAACGACCTGGTCGACTCTGGCACGGTCGTATTCGACGAAGGCACCGTTGAAATCGTCGGAAGCCAACTCCGGTTCACTCCGGCGGCCGATTTCGATGGGGTGTTCGAATTCAGTTACCAGATGACGGATTCGGAAAATGAATTGAATACGGACGCCTATTCGACCGGCACGGTCCGTATCACGATCGTCAATCTCAACGCCGATGCGCCGGTCGCCGTCAACGACGAATTCTCCACCACCGAAGATGCCGTCCTCGCGACGGGCAATCTGATCGCAAACGACACCGACCCGGATACGGGCGACACGCTGTCGGCCGTCGCGGAGACGGTCACTTCGGCGCTGGGCGCCACGATCACCATCAACGCCGACGGCAGCTTCTCCTACGATCCGTCCACCTCGACCGACTTGCAGGCTCTGGCGACCGGCGAGCAGGAACTTGACACCTTCGTCTACACCGTCCGTGACGTCCTCGGCGCCACCAGCGTGGGAACGGTCGAGGTCACCGTCACCGGCGTCAACGACGCGGCGGTTGGAGTGGCCAGCCAGCACACGGTGGACGAAGATGAGTTGCTCACCGTGGACGCTCCCGGCGTTCTCGCGGGCGTGACCGATGTGGACACCCCGGTGGGATCGCTGACGGCGGTTCTGGACAACGATGTCGCCAACGGCACCCTGATCTTGAACGCGGATGGTTCGTTCACCTACGAACCAAACGATAACTTCTTCGGCACGGATTCGTTCACGTTCCGCGTCGACGATGGCGAGACCCTCTCGGCTCCGGTGACTGTCACAATCAACGTGACGGGCGTCAACGATGCTCCGGTTGCCAGCGCCGACCCGAGCTACAGCACCAACGAAGATATTCCGCTGGTGATCAGCACTCGCGCCGCGGGTGTGCTCGGCAACGACACCGACCTGGAGACGCAAAACACGCTGACCGCTGTTCTGAAGACCCAGCCGGCCAGCGGCAATTTGCAGCTGAATTCCAACGGCACCTTCACCTACACCCCGGCCGCCAACTTCAACGGCGTCGTCACCTTCACCTACGCGGCGTTTGACGGCGAGCTGGAATCGAACGAAGTTACGGTCACGATCACGGTGGATGCGGTGAACGACGCCCCGGTCGGCGTTGCCGATTCCTACACCGGAGCCAGTGAAGATTCGGTCTTTACGGTTGACCCAATCGACAGCGTTCTGGACAACGACACCGACGCCGATATCGACAATGGAGAGGCCGACGCGATCGAGGCCGTCGCCACGACGGTCACCTCGGCCAAGGGCGCCACGGTCACGATCAACACCGACGGCAGCTTCTCGTACGATCCGACCAGCTCGGCCCAACTCCAAGCGTTGGCTGAGGGCGCCACCACCACCGACACGTTCACCTACACGGTGCGTGACCTGGCTGGCGCCGCGAGCACTGCCACGGTGACGATCACGATCACCGGCGCCAACGACGCCCCGGTGGCCAATGACGACTCGTTCGGCGCCATCGCCAACGTGCCCAAGACGGTCAACGTGCTGACGAACGACACCGATGTGGACACCGGCGATACCCGCACGATCCAGTCGGTCTCGGACCCGGTCGTCGCGGGCGCTACGGTGACGTTCAACGCCAACGGCGAGATCACCTACACGGCTCCGGCTGGCTACGAAGGGGCGGACTCGTTCACCTACACCATCGTCGACAGCAACGGAGAGACTTCGACGGCCACGGTGAACGTGACGGTCCAGAACTTCCTGCCGACCGACATCTCGGGCTACGTCTACATCGACAAGACCACGACCGCTCAGCCGGGCGGCAACGGGCAACGCGAGACGGGCGAACGTGGGGTCGCGAATGTGACCGTCGTCCTGTCTTCGCCGACCGGCGTCGACATGTTCGGCAATCCGTTCACCCCGATCCCGGCCACCACCGACGCCAATGGCTACTACGTGTTCAACGATGTTGTCCCTGGCAACTACGTCATCACGCAGGTTCAGCCGGAGCACTTGAGAGATGGTCTGGAAACCGCGACGGAGACGGAATACGCCCGCCTGGTCGCGGGTCAGAACAACAAGATCTACGTCGATCTGCCCCAGTTGGGCGCTGCCGACGGCAACGTTGAAAACAACAACTTCGCCGAACTCGGCATCGACGCCACGACGCTGGACAACAGCGCCGGCCTGCTGCAGGAAATGCTCGCCTCGTCGTCGCAGAACGGCCTGGTCGCCAGCACCAACCGGGCTGGCCAGGACTTCTGGTTCTGGGCGCTCAACAACTGGTCCGGTCTGACCTCGGTCGACATCCAGCTCAGCTCGAATCTGGCCAGCTTGACGCTCACCGCCACGATCAACGGGGCGACGAAGACGACTACGATCAACCAGCAGCCGAATTCGCTCGGCGGCCGGTTCCGCATCCTCGGCTACACCGACGAAGGTGGCTACCTGATCCGCATCGACGGCAAGGCCAGCGACTTCCAGTGGGCCGCGGTGCAGCAGCCGGCGGGTGAGGGTGAAGGCGGCGACGCCGACGCCCAGTACCTCAACAGCGTCGACCAGGTGCTGGCCGAGCAAAGCTGGGCCTAGTATCTCGAGGGACCTGCCAGGTCTCTCAAAACGCCCAGCGGTTTGCCGCTCGGCATCAACCGACCCCCAATAGGCCCGCCGTGGGATTCTGAGTTCTTCAGAGCCTGCGGCGGGTCTTTTTTTGGGGCCAGAAGACAGGGTTCAGAGTTCAGGTGTCAGAGGGCGCGATTCGATGGCTCGCTATTGGCGAACCTGGCGCCAGACTTGTTCGACTTTGGCGATCGCTTCGCCGCGATCTTCCAGCCAGCCGCAGCGATCCAGCACTTCGGCTGGCGGATAGATCGCCGGATCGTTGCGCACTTCCGCAGGCAGCAGCGCCAATGCTTCGCGATTGGGCGTGGCATAGTGCACGTACTGGGCGTTTCGCGCAGCGATTTCCGGGTCGAGGAGAAAGTTGATGAACCGATGTGCGAGCTCGAGGTTCTTCGCCCCCTTACAAAGAGCGAGGCTATCAAGCCAAATCGTCGTACCTTTTTCCGGAATGATCACGCGCACCTGCGGCTCCTCGTCGGCGGCCTGCAGCAAATCGCCGCTCCAGCCGAGCGAGGCCCAGGCGTTGCCCGCAATGAGCTTCTCCTTGTAGGCGTCCGACGTGTACGCCTGCACCAGTGGTCGCTGCTCGCTAAGCAGCTTTTGAGCGGCCGCCAGATCCTGCTCGTCCACCGAGTTCATCGGCTTGCCCAGATGCATGAGGGCAACCGCAACGGAGTGTTCCGCGTCGTCGAGCATCGTAATCCGTCCCCGGTTCCGCTCATCGAAGAGCGCCGCGAAGCTGACCGGTGGATTGGCCACATGATCCGCCCGCACCCCGACGGCCACCGTTCCCCAGAAATAGGGCACGCTGAAGCGATTCTCAGGATCGAACGGAGCGCCGAGGAACTTGGGATCGAGGTTTTTGAAGTTCGGCAGCAAACTGCGATCGATCGGTTGCAGGGCTCCCTTCCCCAGCAGCGCCGGCATGCTGCGATCGGATGGCACGACCAGATCGTAGGCCCCGCCCCCCGTCAGCAATCGCGTCTCCAACTCCGCGTCGCTCGAGTAGTTGTCGTACACCAGTCGAGCGCCCGTCTCGCCCTCGAACTGATCGATCAGTTCCGGATCGATGTAGTCGCTCCAGTTGAAGACCAGCAGCCGCTGCCCCGAGAACGGTTTGCCGCCGGCCGACGAATCGGACCGGCAACCAAGCATGCCAGCCGCAGTTGCCGCGGCGGCGGAAACAAGAAATTGACGTCGGCTGGGCGCGCTTCCAGGGCTCTGATTCATGCCCCAATCATAAGTCACAAAACCCAAATCATAAATCGAGCTTCCGTCCCAGCCGGGCGGCGACGATGGCGATCACGAGCGTCGCCAGAAACAGCAGGACGAACAGAGCGTTGGTCTGAGGACGGACGCCAAACCGCATCTGGCCGTAGATCTCGATCGGCAGCGTGTCGGCGCCGGGCCCTTTCGTCAGGAAGGTGATCACGAAATCGTCGAACGACAAGGCAAACACCAGCAGCCAGGCGACTCCCATCGCCGGCAGCAGCAGCGGCAGGGTCACGCGAAACAGCGCCTGTCGAGGCGTGGCGCCACAATCGAGCGCCGCCCAGTACAAGTTCTCGTCCAAGTCGCGCACCGCGCTCGCCAGCACAACATAGGCGTACGAAATCCCAAACACCCCGTGCGCCAGCACCACCGTCCCCCAGCCGCGATCGACGTGCAGCACGGCAAACAGCGAAGCGAGCGAAACGCCGATGATGATATCGGGGGTCACCAGCGGCAGCGCCAGCAAAGTCTGCCCGCCAATCCGCGCCGCCCCTCGCCACTTGGCCAGCCCCACGGCCGCCAACGTTCCCAGCGCGACCGAAACGCAGCTCGTCGCGAATCCAATCAGCAGGCTGGCCATCAGACCGCGCAGTAGCTCGTCTTGCTCGAAAACGCGCCCGTACGGCTCCAGCGAAAATCCTCGCCAGACGGTGCCGATCCGCTTCGACGCGTTGAAGGAGTAGATGAACGTCATCACGATCGGCGCATAGAGGCCCGCCAGGGCGGCCACAAGCACGCCCCGCGTAAACCACTTCGATCGCCCTGAAACGCTCACACCCCGTTCCTTGCTTCGCTAGACTCCAGCCGCCGCCCCGCGAGCAACCGTGCCGCCACAGCCCTCGCAGCGGGAAAAACAACCGCCACCGCGACCAGTCCGATCAGCCAGGCGGAACAAGCGGCCGCGTACGGCCAGTTGCGCCGGTCAAATTCCTTCCAGATCACCGTGCCGAGCAGGTTGACCTGCCCCTCGCCAATAAAGTGGGGCACGAGGTACTCACCCATGACTGGAATAAAAACCAGAGCCGCGCCGGCCCACATGGCGCCGCGGGTGATCGGCCAGGTGACACGCCAGAAAGCCTGCCATGGTGTGGCGCCCAGGTCGAGCGCAGCCCAGTGCAACGACGGATCGGCCCGTTCAAAGGCCCGCAGCAACGGCAGCACCACGAAGGGCAAGTAGTTGAACGCCAGCACCAGCGCCACCCCCGGCAGCGTCCCCAGCCAGCTTTCCGGCAACAGGTTCATCCAGCCGTACGTTCGCAGCAGCAGCGAGGTCACGAGCGGAAAACAGAAGGCAAACACCATCAGTTGCCGCCAGCCCCGCGTGAGCCGGGCGAGCGCCGCCGCACAGGGGTAGCCGATCGCCAGATCCGCCAGCGTCACCACACTGGCCAGCACCAGCGTTCGCAAAAGTGTGCGCAGGGTGATCGTATCAGCGGCTTGCCGCCAGGCCTCCCAAGAGATTTCGCTTCGCACTCCGCCCTGATAGTCCCGCGCGAGAAACGAGAATCCCAGCGCGATGCCAGTCGGAATCAGAAACAACAAACTCAGATAAACCAGCGAAGGCAGCACCAACCAGCCGCGTCCGATCGATCTCATCGCTCCGCCTCCGCCAGTGCGCCGGCATCCGGAACCGCCGGCTCATTGGAGATCGAAGCGAACAGATGCAGCGAATCAGGCCTCCAACCAATCGAAACCGGCACACCGGGCTGATACTCGCAAGCGTCCCCACGCAGTTCAGCCAGCAGCACATTGCCGCCGACGCATTCGACGCGCAGTGCGGTCTCGCTCCCCGAAAACTGACGTCCCACGACGACGCCGCTCAGCCCATCGCCGCTGTCTCCCAACCGCAACTCGACATCCTCCGGACGCACGCCGATTTGCACCTCCTCGCCGATCGCTAGCGCCTGTTGCCGAATATCTCGGGCCACGAACGCGACCGAATGCCCACTCGGCAGTTGCACAACTCCGGCGCCTGTCACTCGGCCTCGCAGCCAATTGATCTTTCCCAGGAACGAGGCCACGAACGGAGTGGCGGGCTGGTGATAGACCTCTTCGGGCGTTCCCACCTGCTCCAGTCGACCGTGATTCAGCACGCCGACCCGATCCGCAAGCCGCAACGCCTCCTCCCGGTCGTGTGTGATGTAGAGGTAGGCCATTCCCAGTCGACGCTGCACGTCGCGCAGCAAATCGAGCGTCTGCGCTCGCAGGTGCGGGTCCAGGGCCGACAGTGGTTCGTCGAGCAGCACGCACTGCGGCTGATTTACGAGCGCCCGGGCGAGCGCCACCCGCTGTTTTTCGCCGCCGGACAGGCTTTCGATGCGGCGGCGGGCGAAACGCTCGAGCTTCACCCAGCCGAGCGCCTCCTGCACCCGCTGGCTGCGTTCCCCCTGCGACAGACCTGCCACGGCCAAGGGAAAAGCCACATTGCCGGCCACATCCAGGTGGGGAAACAGGGCGTAGTTCTGAAACACCGTATGCACCGGCCGGCGGAATGGCGGCAGGTCGCTACAGTCCTGCCCCCGCAGGAACACCCGCCCCGCGTCGGCTTGCTCGATGCCAGCTACAAGCTTCAAAAGCGTGCTTTTCCCGCTGCCGCTCGGCCCGACGAGCACGACGATCTCCCCCTGACTAATCTGCAGGTGGATGCCATCCAGGATCGTCCGCCCAGCGAAGGCCTTGTGAACGGCCCGCAGCTCAACGGAGGGAATCGGAGGGACTGCGTCGCTCTGGCTCATGGAAATCGTGGGGAAACCCGAGTTGGAGTGCCGTGAAAGCACAAGCATCTTAGCGAACCCGCATCGCCGCCTGGCCAAACTCTGCCCTGCCCAGGCAGCAATTATCCATCGGCGCAGAGCTGGCGAGAGCCGTCATCAACCCGCCCGCAGCGGACTTACCCAAGGGAAACAGAGCTTCCTTTACCCAGTTCGGGGCGGGATATCCCCTGCGTCTTACGGAGGCGCCGCCGGCTGCGGCAAATCGCAAGCAAAAATGGTCGTTTGTGCCCTTGCCCAAAGACTGAGAATCGAGAGAATGACTCAAGCTTCGCAACACTGGTTGTCGATCCTAAGGGCTCTGACAACGTTGGCTCGCTGGTGAGCCGCGAAGCGAAAAAATGTTAGCAAAATGGATTTAGGCCCCCTTCACTGGGACGACTGAAACCGCTAACATTCTTAACGCGACATCGCTGATCCAGCTTTAACTTCAGCGAGTTGCGACACGGAAGCTTGCTCGAAACCTGCGAACAAAAAATTGTTCGCCACCTGTTGACAGGTGCTCTGGTTTCGATAAGATACGTGACTCGCCTGCGAAGGAAACTTCGTTTGGCAAACGTTTGATCTTTGACAATCTGGTTGGTGACCTCTCAAATCTTTTGAGTCATAGTCTTCAAGAGACCTTGTGTCTCGCGAAGGCTGTGTTTTGCAAGAGACTGTGAAAATTTCATGGCTCAGTGCGTTTTGACCAAACGCACGAACAGGAAATCCAAGCTTTTTAGTTGGCTAATTGACTTGAGGTGTGTGGCGTCGCAAGGCAAGACGCACTTCGAGAAGCATGCATCAATTGAAGGGTTTGATCCTGGCTCAGAATGAACGTTGGCGGCGTGGATTAGGCATGCAAGTCGTGCGATAAGTGTAGCAATACACGGAAAGCGGCGAAAGGGAGAGTAATACGTGGGTATCTACCTCGGGGCCTGGGATAGCGGCGGGAAACTGCCGGTAATACCAGATGATGTCTCCGGACCAAAGGTGTGATTCCGCCCTAAGAGGAGCCCACGTGCTATTAGCTAGTTGGCAGGGTAATGGCCTACCAAGGCGAAGATGGCTATGGGGTGTGAGAGCATGCCCCCACTCACTGGGACTGAGACACTGCCCAGACACCTACGGGTGGCTGCAGTCGAGAATCTTCGGCAATGGGCGAAAGCCTGACCGAGCGACGCCGCGTGCGGGATGAAGGCCTTCGGGTTGTAAACCGCTGTCGTAGGGGAGGAAGGTTTTGCGAAGAGCAAAACTTGACCGATCCTAGGAGGAAGGGCCGGCTAATCTCGTGCCAGCAGCCGCGGTAATACGAGAGGCCCAAACGTTATTCGGAATCACTGGGCTTAAAGAGTTCGTAGGCGGTCTAGAAAGTTGGGTGTGAAAGCCCTCGGCTCAACCGAGGAACTGCGCTCAAAACTACTAGACTTGAGGGAGATAGAGGTGAGCGGAACTGATGGTGGAGCGGTGAAATGCGTTGATATCATCAGGAACACCGGAGGCGAAGGCGGCTCACTGGGTCTCTTCTGACGCTGAGGAACGAAAGCTAGGGGAGCAAACGGGATTAGATACCCCGGTAGTCCTAGCCGTAAACGCTGAGTACTGGACCGGAGCTCTGCACAGGGTTTCGGTCGTAGCGAAAGTGTTAAGTACTCCGCCTGGGGAGTATGGTCGCAAGGCTGAAACTCAAAGGAATTGACGGGGGCTCACACAAGCGGTGGAGGATGTGGCTTAATTCGAGGCTACGCGAAGAACCTTATCCTAGTCTTGACATGCTTA
>JAEZAS010000371.1 GCA_023430365.1 Planctomycetota bacterium | reverse complement strand
GGTAACACCTGCCGGAGCACTATGGTTCGACGCTCCACGCGAGGAATCTCCGGCAGGTGTTACCTGCCGGCTACCGCGCTACTTCACCTGCCACTCTTCATCGAAGAACCCGGCGGCTTCGATCTTGCCAGCGGAGTTGGCGTCGGGCGGCTGGGTGGTGTCGATGACAGCCCAGTCGGGCAGCTTGGGATTCTGCTGCGAGTTGGTCCGGTCGTGAGCCTCGCGGAACGTCAGTCCTGAATTCACGACGAGGTAGCGCTGCGGATTCTTGGGGTTGGGATAGATGAACGACGGGACGCGAGTCTCGCGGTCATACTCCTTGCCGCCGAGCGACCAGGTCTTCTCCGACCAGCGGACCGGCAGCTTGTCTTGCAGCTCCTTGAGAACCGAGTTCGACTCCGGATCGCCCCAGACGATCAGGTTGTAGTTCTCGTAGTGTTCGGGCTTCAGCTCCGTGTCGAGAATCGTCCGCGGTTCGCCGCGCATCAACGTCCGCCAGCGCTGGAGCGAATGGGCCAACTCGAAATCGTGCCACTGCTGAGCAAACTGCGGTTTCTGCGACGGCAGGACCACGAGGAACGGGGCCATGAATGCATCGTCGATCGGCCCTTGCAGGCCGGGTCGCTTGCGAAGCTGATCCTTCGGGTAAACACCACCCTGCCACTTGCCGTCGCGACGCACGAGGTAAAGCCCCTGCAGCGTCGCCGAAGAGGGCGCCTTGGGCACTTCGAGCGTTTCGCCATCGATGACAATCGTGAGGGCTTCATCCCGCGGCAAACCGAGACGCAGGGCCGTGACGTTCTCGGTGCTCACGCGGACTCCGGTCTCCGTCGCCAGCTGCGCGTCGACGCGCGAGTCTTTCCAGTGCTCTTCGAGGCCGAGGATTTCGACCCAGGAGTAGCGCGGGTAGCGGAGCGTGCGAGTTTGCAGGCGGACGGTTCTCGGCTCCGTGGCTTTGCCGCGCGAGGCAATCGCGCCGAGCATCTTCAGCAACTGGGTGAGCGTTTTCGGCTCGTACTTGTGCTCCACGCCGGGCCCGATCAGGTGCTTGAGTTTTTCCCCCTCGGCTTCGAAGGCCTCTTCCATGACGCGAGCCGCCTGGATCTGGCGGTCGTTCTCGCCGCTGTAGGCGATCGTCGGCACGTTGAACAGGTTGCGGACGTAATCGGGAACGTCATAAGCGCCCCAGAGCTTCTGCTCGTACTCAGGCGGAAAATTCTCGGGCTTCATTCGCGTGTAACGGGCCGTCTCGGCAAAGCCGGCCCCGGGAGCAACCGCGCACCAGTGGTCGGCGTAGTGGGCCCCGATGTGCCACGCGCCGGCGCCTCCCATCGAGAAACCGATCAGGACCGTGCGTTTGGGATCGACCTTGTACTGCTTCTGCCCTTCGGCGGTGACGTCGAGCACGTCGATTTCCCCCGCCGACTTGAAGCCCACGCAGTGCCGGCCGAACGGATGCAGGACGATGGCGTCGGCGATGTCGGGCAACTGGCCGCGGGAGTTTTGCCGTTCGTGCAGGAAATGCAGGTCAGTGTTTTTGTCACCCCGGCCGTGCAGCCAGACATAAGCCGTCGTCGGCCGGCTGAAATCGTGGTCCTTGGGAATCACGACGCCGTACGGCTGGGCCGAGCCGTCGATGGCGGAGCGATAGCCGCGCACGACCAGACCGGTTTGTCGGGTCCACGGGGTTTTGCCTGTTTCGAGGGCGTCGAGACGCTCGTTCGCCGCCTTGAGGGCGGCAAACGCCTTGTCGAAGTCCTTGGGAGCGTAGAACTCGCCGAAGCGGAGAGCGAAGTCGACCGCCTTGGTGAAGATCTCGATATCCGGCGACAGCGGATGAGCGGCGTGCTTCTCCAGCCGCTTGTTCGTGGCGGCGAGTTGCTGCTCGAGCTTGTCCCGTGTGTCTTTCGGAACCTCGATTCCCTTGGGCGGCAACACGCGATCGATCGGTTTGATTTCGGCGGCGGTCGCAAGCGGAGCGACGAGCAGCAGCGTGGCGAACAGGCGAGCGGCGAGTTTCATGGGAGAAGTTTTCAGCTCTCAGTTTTCCGTGATCAGTCGGCAGCGTTCTGGTTTCCGAGCGCCGGGTTGTTGCCCGGCACTCCGTACAGGGTACTCCGTCCGGCAGACTGGTTGTAGCGAGGGGAGTGTGGCGAAGCGTTTCCACTTCCCCGTAGCTGAATTCGCCAGAATTCAGTCAAACCAGGTCTCCACCAGCGGGACGTCTGAATTCTGGCGAATTCAGCTACGCGTGGGCTGGAAAATGCCGGAGAAATGCGGGCTGAATTTGACCGTTCGTTAACTGCGCGCCGCCGCTCAGCACTTCGGCCGAACAATCGGCATGCTCGCGCGATCAGCTTCGCCCCGCGCAACAGGACGCGGGCAAATGGCGAGAAAATCGCGGTTCCCGGCGCGGAGCGGCTTGCCATTGCTAAGCCATCAGGTATTTGCTCCTGCGCGCGCTGCGGCCGTTGTTAAAGCGGTCCTCATGCGAAGTGTGTTCGGTCCGTAGCGCCTGTGCGGCCGCGCGTTGAGAGCAATAAGCGCACACGGAATGGCCGGACAGGACGTGCGAGCCTGCTCTGCGGTTTGCAGCGGCGACCTGATGCGGTTTTCCGAGAACGAGTCGAAAAAGGAAGCGAAATCGCCCCCCTGGCGGACCGATTTCATCTTCTGACGCGAGGACGGAGCTCTGGAGCGTCAGCGAAGGACACGAGGTCCTTCGCCGTGGAACGGATGCCATCGCGGGACGGGATGTCCCACCCTTTACCAAGCAATTTGAGCCATCCTCGGACCGCATTGGACGGCGGGCCGCGATCTGATGGATCGATTTAAAGGAGTTTGCGATGAGATTCTTCCACGCACGAGGCGTTACTCTTGCACTTGCAATGGCGCTTGGCGCCACCCAGGCTCAGGGCCAGGATGGGTTCGGCCCTCCGAGCTTGCTGCCCCTCCCGCCGGTTGAGTACCCGGCCACGCAGGTCGCCCACCGCAGCAACCTCTGGCAGGATTCGGGCCCGGCCACTCCGGCCGAAGATCTGCCCAGCCCCAGCGACGCGGTTCTGCCCGCTCCGACGGGCCCGGCGATCGGCACCGGCGTCGCTCCTGGCGCAGCGCCCGCCTATGACCACGGCGCGCCGCACACCAGCACCTACCAGGGTTCGCACGACATGGGATTCGGCGAGGCTTGCGGCCCCTACGGCTGCGGCGCCTGCCCGAACCACTGGTACGCTTCAGGCCAAGGCCTGTTCATGAAAAAGGACTTCCGCCACGGCTTTAACACGAGCATCGATACCTGGGACAGCAATGTCGTGCTCGGCAACTGCGGTTGTATCGCGGGAGACCTGGTCGGCGGCTTCGAAGTGACGGTCGGTCGCACGTTCTGCTGCTGCCAGAACGCATTGGAAGTGACCTACTGGGGCCTGTTCCCGGGTGAGAACTGGAAGAGCGCGTACGGCGCCGACATGGCCGGCCAGCTCGACACGACCTGGAACTTCAGCGACCTCGACTACAACGATGGCGCGGGCACCTCGGGTGTTGTATCGGACTGGTACAACGACGCGCAGCATCACACGGTGGCGAGCGAATACACTATCAACAGCGTGGAAGTCAACCTCGTGGGCCAGACCTGCGGCGGCAACATTCTCAACTCTTGCTGCGTGGATCCGTGCGGTCCCTGCCTGAGCTTCGGCTGGAGCGCTGGCATCCGGTACTTCCAGTTCAACGAGCGGTTCATGTTCGGCACCGACGACTGGGATACGGTGTGGTCGGGCAACGGCGGAGAACTGTGGTACGAGAACGAAGTGACCAACGACCTGCTCGGCTTCCAGCTCGGCGGTGAACTGAACTATCGCTTCGCCAAGTGCTGGTCGGTCTTCGTCAACGGCAAGGCCGGCGTCTACGGCAACCATGCGACGAACAACCAGAGCGTGTACGGCAGCAACGGCTATGCGACCATGAACAATGGTGGTTACAGCGGTGATCCCTACTGGATCGAAAGCAGCACGACTGACCTGGCGATGCTCGCTCAGCTTGACCTGGGTGTGAAATGGCAGATCAACTGCAACTGGTCGCTGACGGCTGGTTACCGCGTGGTGGGTGTGAGCGGTGTGGCTCTGTACGCCGATCAGATCCCGACCGACTTCTCGAACTACGACGTGATTTCGGACATCAACACCAACGGCAGCCTGCTGCTGCACGGCGGCTTCGCCGGTGTGGAGTTCTGCTTCTAAGCGAGCAGAGGCTGGAGTTCCGCAGGGACACTGGAAACGGACGAAGGAAGGGCCTGGCTTCGGCTGGAGCGGGCCCTGGATGGAGCGGCGGGGAGAGAGGAATTCAAACCGCAGCCACCCATCCGACCTGGGGCTAAATCGCCCCAGGAAGACTCAGCAGTCGGGTACTCATCGGCCCGAGACTGTCTGAGTGTGAGAG
>JAEZAS010000205.1 GCA_023430365.1 Planctomycetota bacterium | reverse complement strand
CGGGCGTCCTCTGCCTGCTGTCGCTGATGCTGTTTGCCACGGCGATGGATTTCGGCCGATTCTTTGGCTAAACGCCATGGAGCAGGAAATCGTCGCGGTCCTGTTCGATGCGGTGGGGACGCTGATTGAGGCGGCCCCACCGGTCGCCGAAGTGTATCGGGCCGCGGCGACACGCTTCGGCTCGCGGCTTTCGCTCGAACAAATCCGCGACCGCTTCAGGCGAACGATCGCCGCTCCGCCGCAGCAGGCGGGATCGCCCCCATCCCTCACCCGCCCCGTCACCAGCGAGGCGCTCGAGCGCGAGCGTTGGCGGAGCATTGTCGCCGACGTCATGGACGATGTTCCCACCGCAGCCGCCGACGACTTGTTCGCGGAACTGTGGGAGCACTTCTCTAGGCCGACCAGTTGGCGGCTGTTCGATGACGTAGCCCCTACCTGGAACGAGCTGCAGCAGCGTGGCTACACGCTCGGCATCGCTTCCAACTTCGATAGCCGCCTGCGAAGCGTTCTCAGCTGCCTGCCGCCGCTCGCTCGCTGCGAAAAACTGTTTATCTCGAGCGAGTTGGGCTATCCCAAGCCCGATCCGCGGTTCTTCGCGGCCGTTCAGAGCCGGCTCCAGCTCAAGCCGAAGCAAATCGTGCTAGTCGGCGACGACTGGACCAACGACGTAGTTGGCGGCAAGGCGGCCGGCTGGGCCACCCAGTGGCTGAACCGCGATCCCAAGGCAGCCAGCGGCAACGGGCTCGCCCGGCTGACCGACTTGCTATCGCTTCTTCCGCCTCGGTAGCGAGCGAACAAGGATTGGGGGCCTTGCGGCAATCCACCTTGCCCCACTTTCCGCTTCCTGTCACTATGCCTCGCGCCTTCTCTCTCCAAAGGGCCCGTTTCGAACGAATTAGCAACCATGAAGCTACGCCATCCCCTGCTGATCCGTATCGCCGCCTTCCTGGCCGCGTTTCTGGTCCGAGTGTGGATGAGCACCATGCGCGTTCGGATCGTGTCAGCCGACGGCCGGCGACATCCGCTCGATCCGGTCACCGAACGCTACCTCTACGCGTTCTGGCACGAGAGCCTGCTGGCGCCCCTCATCACCAGGCCCAAGATTCGTGTCCTCATCAGCCAGCACCGCGACGGCGAACTCATCGCTCAGTGCTGCAGCTGGCTGGGCATCGGCACTTTCCGCGGCAGTTCCTCGCGCGGCGGCAGCCAGGCTCTGCTCGAAATGATTCGGACCGAAGACGACAAACACCTGGGCATCACCCCGGACGGCCCGAAGGGGCCCCGGCGAAAGCTTCAGCCGGGCGTCGTAATGGTCGCCTCGCAATCGGGCTTGAAGGTCGTGCCCGTCGGTGTCGGATTCGTCAGCGCCTGGCGGGCCGGCAGCTGGGACCGATTCGCGGTTCCAAAGCCCTTCAGCACGCTCTGCGGCGTCATCGGCCACCCGATCGAAATCCCGACGGATCTCGACCGCGGCGGGATGAAACACTGGCAGCAATACGTCGAGGACCAATTGCTGGCAATGACCGCCCTGGCTGAGGACTGGGCCGAACGCGTGAAAAACGACCCGCAGGCCCCTCCTCCCTTCCTATCGGCCACCCAGCAGCTACGCCGCTGCGCGTAAACGCTAGCCGCCAATCCTCCCGCAGGCTTCCGATCGGGCTTTTCCCGCCCGGGCGGTTTCTGCTAAGGTTCGCAAGTCGGTCAGCACCCTTGGCATTCGCGTCACGGCAGGCTTCGTGACACAGGCGCCCCAGCCTGTGCACACCCGACTTAAGCGAGGCACAGGCGACGGCCTCTGCCCACCCACCGTTCAACCGTGCGGAAAGGAATCGGCATGGACCGCGAACAACTGCGATCGACGCTGCTCGACCTCCTCGAACAAGAGACCTGGGAACGCCCCGAGAGCCTTCCCGACGACATGAAGCTCCGCGAAGGCCTGAAGCTCGACTCGGTCGATCTGCTCAGCGTCATGCTTCGCGTGGAGCAGAATCTCAGCATCTCTCTCGAGAGCCGAGACTTCGACAAGGTCGTCACCGTCGGCGATCTGCTCACCGTGCTGCAAAACAAGGTCGCTGCGACCGCCAAGCGCGCCGCCTAGGTTCATTTCGCCGTTTAGCCCCAGGTGGCGAACCGCCAGCGGTTAACCCGTTTGCGGGCAGAGCTACGTGCTCCCATTACGGCTAATGGGCGACGCGATGCCAGTCGTTTCCTGATACCGCTCGCTGCACGGGCCGAACCTACCGAAGGGATGACATGAACCACCTCGCCGCGTCCGAGCAGCCATCGGCCACAACGGACGCTAACATCGCGGCAGCCGCGAGCGTGCAGGCGTTCAGTGCGACCAGCATCAGTCTGGCCGAAGCGCAGACGCTCCGCAAAGCCATCCCAGCCTGGGCTCCGCCAGACACGCCGGGACACTTTTTCAAGTACGCGGACGAGCAGACGGTTGTCGCGGCGCAGGCGATCAACCAATTGATTGCCGCCGAAGAGATCGAGGTCTCCGAATGCCGGGAGTGGGGCGTCATCGTCGCCCCGCGTTTCATCGGTCGCCTGGCAGGCGCGGGCATTCGCGATCGCTTTTGCCAGCGGGGGGACCAGGCGGTCTCGCCCCACACCCTGCCGCAGCACTCGCTCCATAGCCCCAGCGGTGCGCTGAGCATCCTGCTCGGCACTCGCGGCCCCAACGCCGGAATGGGTGGCGGCCCAAACAGCTTCACCGAAGGGCTGCTCGGCGCCCTCACGATGTTCGATTTTGGCGCAACGCCAGGCGTGTGGTTCGTTGCTACCGACTGGAGCCCCGAGCCCTTGCCCGACGAGAAAGGCAGCTGCACCACGCCGGCCGTTTGCCACGCGTTCTGCATGCTGCTGCGGCCGGCATCGGCGGCGACGACACTCGGCCACCTGACACTGCGCACCCAGAAGACCGGTTCTTCGATCGAGAAACCAGTCGCTGAGGTCCGCGCCAGCCAGCTCATTCATGCACTCGACATCGCCTCGCAACGAGACATGCCGCTCGGTTTCGAATGGCAGCTGCCCTGGGGAGGCCGAATCGAAATGCGACTGGAAACCGCCGGCATCGCCAAAGAAATTGCCGCCTGAGCGATCCAGATCCCCATCGAGTTGCATCACATACGACTTATCTCCAGCGACTGATGATCGCCGGAAAGTGCCTCTGCCCAGAACCGGAAATCCGCCATGCAACGACCCAACACTTGGATCACCGGTCTCGGCGCCGCCACACCGCTCGGCAACGACTTTCAGACCTTTAGCGACAACCTGCTGGCCGGCAAATCGGCGACCCGGCTGATCGTCGACAAGAACGGCGAAACAGAACTTCGCTCTCCCGGCAGCCAAATCGAGACGATCCCAGTCGCACAGAGCTGGGAAGAAGCTAACTTTCGATCGCTGCCACGCGTCGAGCAATTGGCCCTCTGGTGCACTTCCGCCGCTCTCGTGCAGACCGGTCAATGGGAGTCGCGGAAAACGCTGCGCGTCGGAATCGTGTTCGGCGTCGGTGGCGAGTGGCTCCATCACTGGGTGATCAACGCCGACCGTGGCGGGCGGAATCTTTACCAAGGGGGCGAAAACGGCTCCCTCGCCAGCCTGACTCAGCGTCGGCTGGGCGTGG
>JAEZAS010000292.1 GCA_023430365.1 Planctomycetota bacterium | reverse complement strand
GCGCTGGCCGGTTGTGGTGTCGATCATCGCGAATTTGGCGAGCGGCCGGCTGGGGTCCTTCTCGTTCTCTTCGAGCCAACCTTGGATTCGGCTGCGATAGCCGGCGGCGGCCGAGAGCGTCCAGTGTCCCTCGCGCGTCGAGGCCCGAAACCGGCCGGAGTCGATCGCAAGGAGCTCGCGGATCCGCCCGGTTTCCGTCGAGAAGAGCAGCCTTCCGTCGGGGCCGATCGTGGCCCACTCGGGTTGCTTGGGATCGGTCAAGTCGCGGTAGAGTCCGTCCAGGGTGCGAACCTGCGGCGAGGCTTCTTCCGCCACCGCTTCCCGTCGGTCAGGGTCGAACGAGGCGACGCGCACTGCGCTAGCGGCTCGAGTGGTTGAAGAGAACCGGCGGCCGAGCTTGAGGACGGTGGTCATCTGCTTTTGCAGGGCGACCATTTCTCGATCGGCGCCTGGCAGCGGTTCGAACACGGGCTGCCCCATCTCCGGGTCTTTCAGCCAGGTCTCAAAGCCAACAGCGTTCTTGTCGGCGAGTTCGTTCACCGCTCGTTCATAACGCCGAAGCTGTTGGTCGGCCTGACGCGTGGAGTCGCGACGTTCCTGGGCCCAGTACTGCTGCGCACCGCGTTCGGTTTGTCGGAGAGCAGCGAAGAATTGAGGAGCCAATTCCGCATCATTTCCCTCAAGCAGGTAGCGCACGTGCAAGGCGGCCTGCGTGCGGTGGTTGGCGGGGAAGTCGAGAGTTCCCGGTTCGATGCGGACGCCTTTCCACTGCTGGCCGCCGAGCGACTCGACGCGGGGCAGCAACTCCGCCACCTGGGCGGTGACGGGCGAGCCCTCGTTTGCGATGAAGTTCGCCAGGCCGTAGCAGACCCATGTGGGAAACTGCGTGTCGAATTCAGCGGTGTGCAGGAAGGCCCAGGCCGTGGCCTCGCGAATGCGCGGCAGTTGCTCTTGCAGAGACGGCTGGCCGGGTGAGACGTTGATCGCGATCTGCGTCTGGACCCCCACGACGTTGAGGGTGACGAGCGGCGCGTCCTGTTGGCGGACCGGCTCGTTATCGATCAGCAGTTGCACGGTCCCGATGCCAAAGGACGGACGGCGATGGACCTTAGTCCAGTGATCGGCCAGGTCGCCACTGCGACGCCAGACGGCTTGCAATTGGCGGGCGGCGGTGCGGGCATCCTCCATGCTCGTCTTGGCGACCACGACAAACTCTTTGGTCCGCACCTCAAAACCGAGTTGGCTTTGCCGCTCGGGCATTTGAGGCAGGTCGAATTCGTCGAGTTGCCGCGGCAGGTCGTCGAGGACGCTGCGGTCGCGGATTTGGCTCCGGGCGGTGGTCGCCTGCGAGACCAGTGCTAGCGTAGCCAGTTGCAGCCAGTTCCGGCGGGTAACGCATCGCATGGCAAGACTCCTTTCTGGGCTGGAGCGGCTCGCGGGCTGGCTCCTAGGTCCTTTCAGTATCGGCGAGAGGCGACTGCGAAAGCCAGTGAAGCGTTGCGGTTTGTGCGGGTGGCGACGGCGTTTGCACACCTCCGTTTGAGGGAACGACGCCGACCTCATCCCTACAGCCGGCCGGTCCGGGACAGTCCGTACAACGGGCAGATCCGGAATAAACGTCACATTTTCTCAACTGCCCGACCGTGGGGTCCCGATTAGATCAGTCATGGTCCTCGGGACCGCGCGGAGTGTTGCGCAGTCACCGGGACCAGTGCGAGACAAGTCGCGGGGGAAGCGGTGACATCCCACTTCAGCCCGGCGGGCCCATCGCAACCAACGTGAACGACAACTGCGACCGAGCCTGGATGGGCAAGGCTTCGCAAGTGACTCGGCGGAACGCTCAGGACGAGCGACATCGCCAACCGGCCGCCTGACAACAAGCGGAAGGATGCAGATACATCGTGGGGGGGACGATCATGGACGGTTCGTCGGCACGGCACACACTCCGCTGGAAACAGATCTGTGCGGGCGCACTGAGCGCCGCGAGCTTGATCGCGGGGCACCTCGTCTTTGGACAGGAAGCGGCGCCCGTCCGTCGCCCCGCGACGGCGAACGAAACGCTGGCTCCAATTCTGGATGCCCGGTCGCGGCCCAAACCTTCGAGCTCGCCGTCGGTCCCGCATCGACCGGCCGGCGATTCGCTGCCGCCGATCATCTCGGGAAGCAAGTTGCCGAAGCCGACTGCGGCCGAAGCGACGTTTGTTCCCCTCAATGCCAAACCGGCTGCCATCGCGGATGAACGGAAGCCCGTGGCAATCCTCGAACTGACTCCCAGCCGAGCGGAATCCACCGTGGCAAAGCCGTCGGCGGTTAGCCCGTGGATGATGGACATCCAGGACGCGATTACGGAGAAGGGAACCACCCCCTCGAAGAGCGAACCCGCTTCCGAGGAGCCGAAGACTACCGCGCGTCAGTCAACGGAAGCTGCCGTCGTCAGCGAGAAAAAGCCGGCTGCGAGCGCAACCGCGTACCCCATGGCTCAACTGGGTGTGCCGCAACCGTCTTCGATGAGCACGCAGACGATCCAGGCGGGTTCGCCCCCGGTCGGACGCAGTGCCGCAGATCTGCGCAAGCCTTCGACCTCGTTCTCGAAACCTGTAATCACAACCGGCGTAGCACCGGCGCCGCAATCGAATCCTTTCATTAAGCCCCCGACCAACACGGAATCGGCAGCCGCGCCCGTCGCCAAGCCAGAAGCCGCGGCGAAGTCCGCCGCGAAACCCGAGGCTGAACAGCCGCAAGCGAAAGCGTCCGCGCCGAGCGCTGCCTCGGTAGCAGCCAGCGAGAGCGCCTATCCGCTGCCGGCCATTGACGCCGATCCAACAGAATCCATTGCCGCGGCTGCCCCGCAGCAAGCGGTCGAAGCGAAGACTTCCCTCGACAATCCCGCGGAACGCCTGCCGAAGTGGGACGCCCCGCGCACTCCTTCGCTGACGGCTCCGGTCGAGAACCATTTTGCGACCCGGCGAGAGACGAGCGAGAAAGAGTCGACCACCGCCAGCCTGCCTCCGGTCGTCGCGCCGAGCACGACGGCGAAGCCCTCGACCAATAGAGACTATGCCCGTGCGGTGTCCGGAGTAGCGGAAGCTAACTCGGCGCCAACGACCGAAGCGCCGACTCACACTGCTTCGCCATTCCAAGAGCCATCCGCCTCGAAGGCCGCGGCTCGCATGGTGGAGAACGCGCATCACGAACGTCCCTCGACCGCGACCGAGCGGATGCAACTGACGGGCTATGAAACTCAGGAACGAGCCCTCAGCGGCCAGCCTGGTCTCGCCATTGAAGCGGCTCCGACGGGAGCAGCGACGGAACGGCCGATCAGCCAGCAGGCTAAGACGATCGCTCGTTCACGGTCGCACTTCACTCAGGCCGAGGCGGCTGCCGACGCCCCGCGACCGTTGCCGG
>JAEZAS010000279.1 GCA_023430365.1 Planctomycetota bacterium | reverse complement strand
GCGTGTAGCCGTTCAACCGGCTTTCAAAACCTTCGAGCCGGCCGAAAACGCTGATGCGGTCGATCGGATACTCTTCCCCCAGATCAACTTCCCACCACGGGTTCTTCATGTTCTCGGGGGTGTGCGTTTGTCCGCCGTCGCCGAAGCGGGGGCTCTTGTTGCCGTCGATCGCCCGGCTGGCATTGCCGCCAAAGGCGACGCCGCTTTGCGTCGCCTTGCCGCGGCGGGCCACATTGTCGCTGCCGCTGAAAACCTCGACTTCGGCGAGCGTCAACGTGCCGCTGCGAGGCAATTCGACGCGGACATAGCGTCCGAAGGTTCCCTTCCCCGATCCCACCGCGAGATTTGCAGGCAGACCGTCGAGCAGCGGCTCGATCTTGTCATACAGCGTGGCGCGGACGCTCGGATCGGAGATCAGCGGCATCGCGCTGACGAAGTCCTGGAGCGACTTCGCATTGCTGGTCGCCAACTCCCAGGCCCGGTCGACGCTGCCGTCGACACTGATCAGCGACACAAACCCAATCTGCCGGAACATCGGCTGACGGGCCGACGTGGCCAACTTCTCGAGTTCAGCCCGGGCGCTCGCCAGTTCGGCGGCGCTCCGGCCGGTGAGTTGGCGAACGAGATCAAACACGACGCTCGGATCGGCGGCCGATTCTTTCTCGTCGAGCGAGCGGATTGCCCCGATCACAACGTCGAGCTCGGTACGGTTGTCGAGCTTTGCCAACTCGCGAACGGCTTCCTGCCGCTGTTCGTCGCGCAAGCCCGGCCGGTAGAGCATCTCCAGATAGACCGCCTTGCTGCGCGGTTCGGCGAGCAATTGTTCGGTGCTGAGTTCGCGGAGGAAGTAGCGTGCGCCGACCTCGGTGGTGAACGCGATCCGCTCGCCAGCCGCGGTCGCTCGCTTCACGATGGGCTCCAGCGTCCGCATCGTTTCCTTGTGGACGTACTCGATATAAGGATCGAGCGGCTTCTCGGCGACGATGAGCGGCGCCTCGACCGCTTCCGGCACAGTGTAGAAGCTGGCCGCCCGCACCGCCTCCAGTCGCACACGTCCTTCCGGATCGGCCGCCGCCTTGCGAAGCAGATCCAGTCCATTCGACACGCGATCGCGCCAGTAGCAGAGCACGCGCACCCCGGCTGCCCGAGCTCGATAGTCGGGCGAAGCGAGCACGCGTTCGAGCAGCGCCTGGTTCACCACGTTGTGGTGCTGGTGCAGCCAGAGCCCTTCGAGCAGGTGATGCTCGTAATCGGCGTCGTTCCGGTCGAGCGAACTCAGCCACGGATCGACCGCGGCAAGCACGTCTTCGCTCTTGCGGCCGCTCAGCTCGATGCGAGTGCGATAGCGGATGCGATCGTCGGAGTGGGTGAGCAGTTTGAGCAGGTTCTCGATCGACTCGCCGGCTATTTGCGGCGGCTTCACAAGCGGCCGGCCTTCGTACGTCACGCGATAGACCCGGCCGTAGATCTTGTTGCGGCTGGGATCGCGGAGATTGTGCTGCATGTGGCCGATGATCGGGTTGTGCCAGTCGGTGAAGTAGATCGAACCGTCGGGCGCGGTCTCCACATCGGCAGGGCGGAAGTTGGGATCGGTCGACGAAACGATCGGCTCGACTTCGACGGCCCCCAGGCTCGAATCCTTGTCCTCGAGCTTGTACTGCAAGATGCCCTGAAAGCCGATCACGTTGGGCACGAGCAGGTTGCCGCGCATCTCCTCGGGAAAGTGGCTGCTGGAGACAATTTCCAAGCCAGGGCAGGGGCGGGTCCGCTGCTGATAGACCTGCGGCGGCCGAGCATGCTTGGCGGGATACTCGATGTGGCCGCTGAAAAGCGTACCGTGATACGGCTGGGCGCCGGTGCCGTCGACGACGATGTCCTGTCCCCACTTGTCGAAGGCGTGGCCGTGTGGATTGGCAAAGCCGTGCGAAACGTGGACATCGAACTTCTGCGACCGCGGCTCATAGCGAAACACCGCGCCATTGGCCACGCGGCGAGCGGCGCCCCAAGGGGTCTCGACCTGCGTCTGGTGGAACGTCCCTTCCTGGAAGTAGAGCGCCCCGCCCGGATCGAGAATGAAGCTGTTCGCCGTGTGATGCGTGTCGGCCGTATCGAGGCCGTGCAGCACGCGAGTCACTTCGTCGTACTGATCGTCGCCGTCGACGTCCTTTAGAAATAGGATGTCAGGAGCCATCGCCACGAGCACGCCGCCGTTCCAGAACTCAAAACCGGTCGGATTGTGCAGGTCGCCGGCAAACGTCTTGCACTTGTCGGCTTTGCCGTCGCCGTCGGTGTCCTCGAGGATGAGGAGCTTGTCGTTCATCCGCTCGGCGGTCGGCTTCCAGTGCGGATAGGTCGGCCAGGCGGCCACCCACAGTCGGCCCTTCGTGTCGAACGCCATCTGCACCGGATTGATCAGCTCGGGGAATTCCTTCTCCGAGGCGAAGAGGTTGACCTTCATCCCGTTGGCGATCGTCATCTTTTCGATCGCTTCTTCGCCGCTGAAGAAAATGTGCTTGCCGCCCGGCAGTGGGCCGGGCTTGTTGGTAACCACCGGAATGTGCGGGGGCACGTTGCTGTCGTCGATCTTGTGTTTCTTCCCCTGCGCCGCCGCCCAGATCGCCTGGTCGCGATTCGCGGTCAACACATCGAGCATCTCCAGCTCCCGCTGGCCGACCTCGTAGTTGGTTTGTCCATCGGTGAATCGCAGGAAGGCGCGATCGCCGTAGGTGCTGTAGCCGTCCGTTACGCGATAGCGATGGAACCAGTGCCAGTTCTTGTCGCGCACTGCGGTCCGCAGGTCCTCCAGATTCGCGTAGTCGACCTGACTGGGTCCAAAGAGGGCCGCGTCGATGACGCTGGCGATGTGACGACTGCCGAGTTCGTTCAGATGGATGCCATTGATCGTGAGCGGCTCTTGCTGCTCATACAGCTTCAGCGACGGCTGGAAGAGATTGACAAACGGAACCTTCTGGGCGGCGGCCACTTCTGCCATCGCCCGCGTGTAGAGCTGAAGCTGCTCGTTCAGCTTGTCCCCCTCGGGCAGGTTCCGATCGCCGATATCCTCGTAGGGGATGGGCGAAAACAGCACCAGTCGCGGAGCGCTCGTGCCGTTATACCTCTGCGCAAGCGTGTGCTTGATGAACGCTTCCAGGTCGGCCTTGAACTTCGGCACCCCCGCCTCGCCGGCGAACGACTCGTTGTAGCCGAAGAAGGCGAAAATGACGTCGGCCTTGGTCCCGGTCAGCTCGAAGCGGTTCTGGCGTACCGGCGCATCGGGATTCAGTTTGCTCGGCTGCGGAATCGGCGCCTCGCCGGCGAGCCACTGATCGGGGCTCCCGAAATCCTTCGACCGCAACCGAACCGTCAATTCGTCAGCCGAATAGCCGAGGTTTCGGATCGTCAGCTCGTGCTGCGGATGCCGGTGATGGAGCAGCGTCTCCAGCCAGCCGTCGTGCTGCATCCGTTCGGCGAGCGTGTTGCCGATGATGCAGATATGGTCCCCCGGGCGAAGCTCAAAATTTTCAGCCTGCAGCGGCGAGACGAGCAGCAAAGCCACCACCGAAGCGGCGGCTACGAGCGAACGAAAGTTCATCGGCGAGTCTCCAACCGAATACCGTCGGCCTGGCGCCGACCCGATCGTGGAATGAAAGCCGCCGGCCAGGGGCGTGGACGCGAGGGGCCGGGGCAAGGCGGGAAAACGAGCAAGCAATCAACCGCCAGATGATAGCCTACGGCGCAGCGGAACTCAAAAAAGAGAATCCGAGAAAGCCGCCCCAGCCGTCCTCTCCAGTTCCGTAGCTGAACTGGCCAGAATTCAGACAAACCCGTCGTGCCACCGGTAGCAGGCTCAAGCGGCAGTGCGTCTGAATTCTGGCGAATTCAGCTACGAGGGAGAGGGCCGCAAGCCATCGCTGTCACTAACCCGGCGGCCAGCTGAGATGGCGGCCACCCAGGATATGCACGTGCAGGTGGTCGACCGATTGACCGGCGTCGGGGCCGTTGTTGATCACCAGCCGATAGCCTCCCATCAGCCCGAGTTGCTCCGCAATCTTGTTGGCCGCGAGCAGCAAGTGCCCCAGCAGCGTCTTGTCGGCCTCGCCGGCGGCGGCGATCTGCGGAATCTCCTGCTTGGGAATGACGAGCACGTGGGTCGGCGCTTCCGGCTTCACATCGTGAAACGCCAGGCACAGGTCGTCCTCGTAAACGATCTTGGCTGGAATCTCGCGATCGATGATCCGTTTGAAAATGGTCTTGGCCGACATCGAAACCTCCCCGAAACGCAAACTGCGGACGCACGCCTCACGACAGGCCCAACAGTATCGCACGATTCGGCCCGTCGGCAACGCGGCTGGCGCAAACGCACCGCGTTAGAAGCGCCGGTTAGGCTGCCTTCGCGCGGCGGGGAACCAGTTCCGGGAACGCCAGCAGGTCGGCTTCGTGCAGCGATTCCCCTAAGTGGTCCGCCATGTCGTCCGACAGCACCGCATGACCCGAGAGCGCCTCATGCTCGTCGAGCAAACGGTCCACCGCCGAGCGCAGCCGGCGATACGCCATTTCCAAATCCTGGGCCCGACCGCAAGTGAGCGTCGCACCAATCCACAGCCCAATCATGGCGCCGCCCGAGGCGGCCAGGCAACCAACAATCAAAGCGCTCATCACAACACATCCCATGGAGCGCTAGAGGGGCCCGCCCACAGGTCCGGTCCACCAGACAAGAGCGGTTGCTAACACGAACTACTAGGACAAGAGGGGCAGGACTATTCGTTGTTGGGCCTCGACGCGGCAGTCCTCAAGCAAGCCATGGACCATCCGCCACGCAAAATCGGCCCAGCCGGACATCCTCCCCCGCGTGACCGTGCTCTCCCACTACCACCGGAATAATCCGACCACCGCGGACGTCCGTCGGGCAAACGGCGCGTTCAGGTTTCTTGACACGCAGCGCAAACCGCCGCCAAAGCGCCGGGCACTCGGCAGCCAATCTGATCAGGTCGGAATCACGCTTTCGGCGGACTTGCCAGGCACACTGCAAGGGGAAGCTAGGGACGCTGATCGGCAACGGCAACGCGCGGCGCAGTGCTCCTGTTCCGCTTGGTTGCGTTGCGATGAGCTTCGTAGACCTTCCGCAAGAACGCCTCCGACTTCGCCCGATTGGCGGGAGACAACGTGTCCATATCGAGCGTGGAATCGGTGTCTCGCTCCTCATTCAGCCGAGCAAGTTCCACCTGAGCGACAGCGAAATAAACGGCACGAGTTGCGAACGGGTAAGAACCCGCAAGGGTCACGGAGACAAGACCAGCAATGACCAGTCGACGAGTGATCGAACTTCGCATCGAGCGTCCTCCTGAAAAGAACGCCTCCTCTGTTCGACCGCGCATTCTAGCCAAGGAGCAGTCGCCAACGCACTCCCCAAAATCGTCCTTTTTTCGAGAATGAAAATCTTGGCCTAGATGCTCGCAGTCGTCGCACGCTGCGATCTGGCAATGGCAGTGATATGCTACCAGCGGCTAAACACGATCCCTCTTGCGAGTCGAACACCCATGCTCATTTGGCTGCGTCGAGCGCTACGTACTCCCGAGCAACAAGACCGACAGGACTTTATCGATTCCCTGGAATCGATGAATCGGGAGGCCTTGGGCGGCACTCCGACCGAAGTCTGCCGCAGGATCGGAACGCTTGCCTTGCCTTCGGGCGCCCTGGTCATGAACGATCCGCAGGAGATGCCAAATACTGCCGGCAACCGGTTTGTGGGCCTTGCTGCCCGCGAAGCCGAGATCACCGTCACGCTGTGGCAGTATCCAAGTGGCTATGAAAAGACGGTCGCGCTTCAGTTGCAATTCGGTGATTTCCCCGCCGAGACATCCCGCCGCGAAATCGGCAGCCTGGGGATCGACTCGGCAAAGATCGTCGTCGCCGATGCTGAGGATCTGGAGCGGCACTGGACCGAGATCGGGCCCGACCGAATCGGCAAGATCACAACCGCCCGGGACGACACGGTGAAGCGCCTGCTGACCAAACGCTTTGGCCTGAAGACGCGGCAGGTGAGTGACATCACTGCCGAGGTCGTCGGCCCCGTCTCGGAAGCGTTAGAAACCGAAATCGTGGCCTACTTGAAAACAATCCCGCAATACGCCGATTTTCCAATCATCTACTTCCGCGTCCAGACGAACAACAGTTTTGACCGTGTGAACTATTTCGACGGCCCTTACGGTTTGCTCCCAATCGGCAACGAACCGACCCCCGTGCTCCTCACCTGCGGAACCGGCCACGGCGATGGCCGATATACGATCTACGGCGCCTTTAGCGGCGAGCGACTGTGCCGCATCGAAGTCGACTTTCTCGAAGATTCGGATTGAAACCGGCGCGAGCGTTACTTCGCCGGCAGCGACTCGAGAAACGACAGGATCGACGCCAGTTCCTGCACCGTCAGCTTGTCGGCCAAACCGGTCGGCATGATCGAGACTTCGCTCTTCTTCCGCTCGTCGATGTCCTCGATCTTGAGCAAGTGCACCGTCCCTTTGCTGTCGCGCACCTCGACTTCGTCCCCCGCTTCCCGGCTGACGAAGCCCTCGAGCACCCGGCCGTCGGCGAGCAGGAAGACCTGGGACTCGAAGCCCTGCGCAAGCTTCGCGCTCGGCTTGAGGATCGATTCGGCCAACTCGTGCCGCTTGTACCGCGTGGCGATGCCGCCGAGGAACGGCCCCTTCGGCGTTTCGCTGGCCGATACGGTGTGGCAGGCGATGCAGTTCTGCCGGGCGAACAAGCGCATGCCGAGCTTCGGGTCTCCCTTTTCGCTTTGAGCGGCCGCCATGACATCCTCGTGCTCAAGCGTCGCGATCGTGACTCGATCCTTCGCATCACCGACCGGATTTAGGTCGATCGCCAGCTTGTCAGCAGCAAACAGGGCCGCCTGTTTCACCGCCTCGTTCGAGCTACCAAGCTGCGAGGTCACTTGCAGCACATAGTTCTCGGCGCGCGAGAGTGCGATCGCTCGCAGCAGCGACGCAGCCGATTCGGGGCGCTGCCAGGCCTGCTGGATCGCCTCGCGGGCCGCCCGACGCGACTGGGCCGAGGCTTTGCCGTTCCCTTCAATGTTCAACAGCACAAGACCTGCCAGTTCGCGCCGCGCTCGGTTGTTGTCGTTGAGCATGGCCAGGAACCGCTCGACGTCGGCCGCGTGCCGATCGAGGCGAGCGAATTCGTTGCGCGCTTGCACCAGTTCGTTTTGCGGATCGTCGATCCCCGCGGCCACATCAAAGGCTTCGACCACGCCCGCCAAGTCAGCTCCACTGCCAGCCGCTTTCACCAGCGCCTTGAGCGCCTTGCCACGCAGGGCCTGATCCGACTTGGCGCTCGTCGCGGCGCTGGTCAGGAAAGCCACCGCCTGGCTGGGAACGGCAGCCATGCCGCCGAGCAACTCCACAGCCGTCGGCTGGAAGGCTTCGTCCTGGGCCAGTTCGAGGATCAGCCCGGCGTGGGGCGTCAGGTCAATCTTGTGCAGCTTCATCTGCTGCAGGTACGCGCCCAGGTTCTGCCGCGGCGTCGTCGCCAGGGCCGTTTGCAGGGCGGCGCCAATCTCGGGGGTCTTCTCCCACGTTACATGCTTGAAGTACGGCCCCGAAGTATCGGGCCGCGTGCCCCACCACTTGCCGTCCCACTCCGCCGGGCGGAAGTGCAGCCGACAAAGCGCCGCAAAGGCCGAGTCGCGAGCCGGGCCTTGGGTTGTCTTGAGCACCTCAATCAGCCCCGCCACGACCGCAGGATCGTGCAACCGCTGCAGCACCTGGGCGGCGCCCGAGATCAACTCGGGCTCGTTCGATCGCAGTGCGGCAAAGCAGGAATCAACCGCGTTGAGCGACACGAGGCTGTTCACTGCCGTGTGCCGCACGAGCGGATCGGCGTCAGCTACGAGCGGCAGCAACTTGCCGCTGGCCGAAGTCGCATTCAATCGAGCGAGTCCCGCGGCAGCCACGATTCGCACCCGAGCGTCTTGGTCGCCAAGAGCCGCGACAAACGGCTCGCTCGGAACGTCCGCCGCCAGGCGAACATCATCCGCCAGCGCCTTGAGGGCAAACTCGCGCACCTTCGCGTCGCTGGTCAGCGTCACCAGCGCGTCGGTCGCCTTAGCGCCGCGCAGTTGCTTGAGAGTAAAAATCGCCGCGACGCGAGAGGGGAGCGGTTTGCTGCTGGTAGCTAGTTTTTCAAGGGCCGCAGCGATCTCCGGCTTATCACCGCGCCGCAGCAACTCGCGCTGCGCGGCCAGCCGCAGCACGTAACTATCGGAACCAACCGATTCCACCAGCTGAGCGTCGCTGGCTCGCTTCAAATCGGGAAACTTCGCCGGCCTGGCTCCCTCGGCCGACACGCGAACGACATAGCCCACGTTCGGATGCGAGAAGTTAAATCCCCCGTCGCGCCAACTGCTGATGTAAATTCGCCCGCTGCCATCGACATCCATATCGGTCGGCCGAGGCAGTTCGACAAACGGCTCCTGCTCCGCCTTGAAACCGGCGCCGTTCGCCGTCAGCGGATGGCGATAGACGACGTTCCTTCCCCAGTCGCACGTATAGAGCGCATCGCCAA
>JAEZAS010000257.1 GCA_023430365.1 Planctomycetota bacterium | reverse complement strand
CGCCTGACGCCTGACGCCTGACGCCTGACCTCTCAACCCTGAACCCAACCAACCAACTGGCTGTTCAAAATTTCGAGGGGTTTTTCTCCGAGTTGGGGTCCCCTGGGGGCGGGTTGGTGGTGAAAATCCCCTCGAAATTTTGAACAGGTAGTCAGACGGTTGGCTTTTGCGAGCGCCAGGGACGCCTCGCTGCTCCCACGCGGGGCGGGGATCGTCTGCATCGTAGATGAGTGAGCTAGACGATGTCCGGCGAGGTGTTGTGAGGACTAGTAAGAAGTGTTGTGAACGCGGCGCGGAGGAAACCAACTTGGGGCGGGCTCGGAGCGCGCAAGTCGTTGCTGCCGGAGCAGCGGACGACGGGGTGATGCGGCGCAAGTGATGCGAAAGCGAGGCGCGCAAGGGGTTGTGAAAGGGCTGGTAAACCGTGGCTGGCGCGGCGGGTCGCGCTGGAGGCTGAACGGTTCGGAAAGGGAGTGAGCAAAAAAGTGGAGGGCTTCACCGTAACGTTGGCTGATGGGTCGGTCATTTAGGGATGGCAACTAAACCACGCCCGGCCTGGCCCTTGGGCTGGGCCGGCGCGGGGCAATGAGCGTTGGTGACCTGAATCCTGTTTGGACCGAGAACTGCACCGAAACAGCCCACCTCCATCCCTCCCAGCATGCAAGGAGTTCCAGCCATGCTCGAGATTCGTTGTGGCGAAACGCAGCGGTATTGTGATCGAGTTTCCCGGCGGAGCATGCTCAAGATTGGGGCCCTGACGCTCGGCGGCATCACGTTGCCGCAGCTATTGCGGGCCGAGGAGGCGGCGGGGATTCGGTCGTCGCACAAAGCGATTATCAACATTCATCTCGGTGGCGGGCCGTCGCATCAGGACATGTTCGACCTGAAGCCCAATGCTCCGCGCGAGTTTCGCGGCGAGTTCAATCCGATCTCGACGAACGTTTCGGGAATCGAGATCTGCGAGCACATGCCGCGGCTGGCCACGATGGCCGACAAGTACGCGATCATTCGCTCGGTGGTCGGGATGTACGACGACCACAGCAACTATCACACGCAGACCGGCTATGGCCGGAACGACTTGCGGAACATCGGCGGCCGGCCGTCGATCGGCAGCGTGGTGATGAAGTTGCTCGGTCCGACGCCGAGCGGCGCGCCGCCGTACATCGCCTATAACCAGGCGCCGATCGGCTATCTCGGGCCGGTCGCCAAGGCGTATCGACCGCAGGGGGGCGATCTGCGATTGGTCGGCGGCATGGATGCGACGCGGCTGGAGTCGCGCACGAACCTGCTCAGTTCGCTCGACCTGATTCGCCGCGAGGTCGACGGCTCGGGGCAGATGAAGGCGCTCGATTCGTTCACGCAGCGGGCCGTGAGCGTCGTGACTTCGGGAAGCGTGGCCGACGCGCTCGACCTGAACAAGGAAGACCCGAAGGTGCGCGAGCGTTATGGGCGCGAGGACGGACGGATGTTTCTCACGGCGCGGCGGCTCGTGGAAGCGGGCGTGCGCGTGGTGACGTTCGACTGGGGCGGCTGGGACACGCACGGCGACAACTTCAATCAGTTGCGACGGCAGTTGCCCAAGCTCGACGTGGCGCTCGGCGCCCTGATCGGCGACCTGCACGAGCGCGGGATGGACAAGGATGTGACGATCGCCGTCTGGGGCGAGTTCGGCCGAACGCCGCGGGTGAACAATTCGGCGGGGCGCGATCACTGGTCGCGCGTGGCGATGTGTTTCCTGGCCGGCGGCGGCATGCGACTAGGTCAAGTGATCGGCAGCACGAGTCGCGACGCCGGAGAAGCGAAGGACCGGCCGGTGCACCTGCAGGAGATCTTTGCGACGCTATATCACAACCTGGGGATCAACGTCGAGAAGACGCAGCTAATCGACCCGGCGGGGCGGCCGCAGTACCTGGTGGATATGCGCAAGCCGATTGAGGAGCTGGTGTAGATCAGCGGTAGGGGCTCCACTCGGGACGCGGGCGCGTGGCTTGGGTGGGTGAACCCTGGTCGGCCGGCGGCGTCTGGGGAGTGGGCGTGTTGTTGGTGGCGATGTTTGCGGGGTTGCCGGTTGCTGGTTGGGGCGCTGGTTGCGCCGACGGAGTCGGCGGCTTGGGAGACGCTGGTTGGGCGCTGGTTGCTGGGGTTGGTTCGGCGGTGCTGCTTGAGGGAGCGGCTTTGGCGATTTGTTCGGTGTGCCTTGGGCGGTCGGGGGAGCGCGGCGTCCAGCGGTTGGAGTATTGGCCGGGCGGGGCGATGTTGATCTCGCGGTCGGCCTGGAGCTTGCGGCCGTCGGGCGTTTCGTAGCGGACGAAGACGTGCAGCTTATTGCTCGACGGCGGGTTGGCGGGCCAGGGCATGCGGAGGTGAATGCCTCGGGAGGAGGAGACGCGGTTGAGCTTGTCCTTCGTGGTGTCCGGATCAAAATCCCAGCGGGCGACGCGGGCGGCGTTGCCTTGCTTCGACGGATCGAGGACGACGACCGAGACTTTGCCCGCCTGCGGGACGAACTGGTTCTGCTTGTTGCGCGGTTCGATGACGACCGACAGACCGTCGTCGCCTGGCTCGCGATCGAGGCTGTCGCCGCCGGTCAGGAGCGGGTTCAGGAAGATCTGCGTCACGCGAGCGTCGATCGGTTCGGGTTCTTGCTTGATGTCCTGCTCTTTTTGCGGAGCGGGGAGTGGATCGGGTTGCAGAGGCGCGGGTGCGCGTTGCGGTTGCGGCGGCGTTGGCGGGGGCGTGGGGGGTGGGGGGGG
>JAEZAS010000255.1 GCA_023430365.1 Planctomycetota bacterium | reverse complement strand
ATTTGAGCCAACTGGGCTGCGAAGTGGCCGAAGTGCTGCTCGTTCCCTTTCACCGCCACCAGCAGACGATCGGCACCATCTGGGTCGTCGCGCACGACGACCAACGGCGATTCGACGCAGAGGATGTTCGCCTCATGACCAGCCTCGCCTCGTTCGCCTCGGCGGCGGTCGTGGCGCTGCAAAGCCGGCAGCAGGCCGAGCGCATGGCGGCCGAATCGACAGCCATCGCCCAGCGCTATGCGGCCCTCTTCAACGCCATCGACGAAGGCTTCTGCATCATCGAGCTGATGTTCGACGCTGCGGGCCAGGCGAACGACTATCGCTTCCTCGAACTCAATCCGATGTTCGAGAAGCACACCGGCATCCACGGCGCTTCCGGCAAGAGGGTTCGCGAGCTGGTGCCGAATCTCGAGGCGCACTGGTTTGAAACGTACGGCCGGGTGGCTTTGACCGGTGAACCGGTCCGTTTTGTCGAGCAGGCGCGTCAGATGGGGGATCGGTGGTTCGACGTCTACGCCTTTCGCCTCGGTGGCGACGAGAGCCGCAACGTGGCCCTGCTGTTTCGCGACATCAGCGAGCGCCGTCGGCAGGAAATGCTGCTGCGCGACAACGAGCGCCGGTTGCAGCTGGCGGTCGACATCGCCCAGATGGGTACGTTTGAGATCGACCTGGTCACCGACCGCGTTTCGGTGAACGAAACGGGGCGTGATATTTACGGCTGGGCGAGCACCGAGACTTCCTTCGCGCACGTGCAGTCCCATTTTCATCCCGACGACGAGGCGGAGGTGCTGCGGCGGGTGTCAGCGGCGTTCGACCCAGCCGGGCCGCGCACGTTCGAGGTCGAGCAGCGCATCTATCGCACCGACGGCGCGCTGCGCTGGATTCGCGTGAAGGGGCGGGCCATCTTCGATGAGCAGCAGCCGTCGCCTCAGGCGGTCCGCTGCGTGGGGACGTACCTCGACATCACGCAGGCTCGTGAGGCCGAAGAGGCCCTGCGCGACTCCGATCGGCGCAAGGACGAGTTCCTCGCCATCCTGGCGCACGAGCTGCGCAATCCGCTGGCGCCGATCCGCAACGGCTTGCAGGTGATGCGGATGGCTGCCGACGATCCGAGCCTCGTCGGCGAAGCCCGCGACGTGATGGAGCGGCAGCTCAGCCACATGGTGCGCTTGATCGACGATCTGCTCGACGTGTCGCGCATCAGCCGCGGCAAGATGGAGCTGCGCCGCTCGCGCGTACTGCTGAGCGACGTCCTCGCCAGCGCTCTGGAAACCGCCCGGCCGACCATCGACTCCGCGGGGCACCAGCTCACGATCGCCAACCTGCCCGAACCGATCTACCTGGACGGCGATTTCACGCGTCTCTCGCAGATCTTTGCCAACCTGCTCTCCAATAGCGCCAAGTACACGCATCCGGGAGGCCACATCTGGCTATCGACCAAACGCCTCGGCAATCAGGTGCAGGTGTCGATCCGGGACAACGGCGCCGGCATTCCTCCGGAGTCGCTCCGTTCGATCTTCGACATGTTCTCGCAGATCGACCGCACGCTCGAACGCACGACGGGAGGCCTTGGCATTGGGCTGGCGCTGGTTCGCGGCCTGGTCGAGCTGCACGGCGGCGCCGTGAGTGCTCACAGCGATGGGCTGGACCAAGGAGCGACGTTCACCGTGCAGTTGCCGATCGAAACGAACCCATCGGCGACCTCGGCCAGCTTGTCCAATCACTCAGCACCCGCGATTCCGCGGCGACGCGTGCTGGTGGTCGACGACAATCGGGACGCGGCGAACACGCTGGCCACGATGCTCCGTTTGCACGGCAGCGAAGTGGAGGTGGCGTACGACGGCGTTGAAGCGGTGGCCGCCGCCGAGCAATATCGGCCTGAGCTGCTGCTCGTCGATATCGGCATGCCGCGGATGAACGGCTATGAGGTCGCCCGGCACATCCGCTCGGCCTCCTGGGGCCGGGCGATGTTCATCGTGGCGCTCACCGGCTGGGGACAGGCCAGCGACATCGCCCAGTCGCGGTCGGCGGGGTGCAACGACCACCTGGTCAAGCCGGTCAGCCCCGAGGCGCTCCAGCGGGTCTTCGCCGAATTGGGCGTCGACGGCTAGTTTAGCCGTCGGCTTCTTCCATGTCGGACAGATCACGCTCGGTGATCATGCTGAAGCCCTTGTTGCTCAGCGTTTCCATCGCCATGTCGAGATTGTCGACCATCAGCGCCACCGCGGGCCGGCCGTGGGGGCGAATGAGCAGCGGATAGGCCTGGATGATGTTCACCTCGGCCTGGAGCAGGGCAGTGCAGACTTCCAGCAGCGGCTGGCCCGACTGCGGCAGTTCCACCCCGATCAGATCGCTCTCGATGATTGCCAGCCCGGCCCGCTCGAGAATCTCTCGCCCCTGTTCCGGGTGGCTGAGCAGGAAGCGAACGAAAGCGCACTCCGTGGCGTCGGTAATCGTGAGCGCGACAATCCGCACCCGGCTCCCCTCGAACCGGCGGATCACTTCGAGCAGTTGTCCGACTCGGTTTTCGAGAAAGACGGTGAATTGGCGGATGGTCGGAAAATTGCGACCCCGCATCGTTTCAAAGCCGGTTCCGGCTCCTTCGCCGATGCTCATGGCTAGTCAATCGTTAAAAAGTGGCGGCGAAATAGTCTCACGCAATATAGGCCTCGATAGCCGCAAGGGTCAATCGACCGCCTGCGGGCATCGAAACGACAAAGTAGCTGAATTCGCCAGAATTCAGACAAACTCGTCCCCTATCCGCAGGGAGTCTGAACTCAGGCTCGTTCAGCCACGCGGAGGGCTCAGGCAGTACACCCAGCCGTCGGTGCTCGGCGGGCCCGGCCGCAGGCGCCAATCAGACGCAGCAATGCCCGGCGGATGTTGGCCGGGTTATTCGCGCTCCGTGAAGCGGCGGCGACTTGCTGGGCGGCTCCGCTGACCTCGAACGCGCCCGCCTCGTTGCTCCCTTCGGCCAGGGCAACGCCCAGCCTGCCGACGGTCGTCCAATCGCGACGATCGGCGGCGCAAATGAGCTGATCGACGTATCCCCCCAGTAGCGACAAAAAACGAGCGTTCACGGCAGGCTGCCAGGCCTCGGCAGCTTCATCGATGCGAAACTCAGGGGAGAGCGAACTCATGGGAGACTCGGTGTGTCGGTGCATTCGCGTGACCTCGCTCATGCGGCCGACCGATAGGTGCGGCGGGTGTCGCGGGTGGCGTGCGTCGTGGTCAGGATCGACTGCATCAGCATTTCGCTGGCCAGGGCAAAGATGCGGTCGCGATTGCCCGCCGCCTTGGCCCCTTCCTGCGTGATGAGGCGATCGATCTCGTCGTCGATGATCACCGAGGAGCGGGCTCGGATGTAACCGCGAGCTTCCGCGGCTGACAGGGAAGTGATGCGATGCTGAATCCGCTGCCAGACACGCTGTCGGCTGCGACCGGCCACGCGTTCGGCGAAGTCGGCCACGGTGTCCCTCACGAGCCAACCGCTCAACAGTTTGGTCAAACCCATGACGCATCCTTTCGTGCTGAGAGCCGCTCCCGAACTTTCAGCCAGCAGAGGCTGCTGAAAGCGACGGCGAGCGGATCGGTCACTGTCGGTCGCCCCCCGCACGGCAAAATGCCGCCGCCGGAGACAGAACAGGTCCGCGGTCCATGCGTCCGCTCGCCTGGCCCACGTCCCTGGCATCGAACCGGGTAAGCCACGCACTCCAGGCAAGCACCGCTTCGTTGTGGTCGCACCGCTTGCGGAAGCTATCCGCTGAAGAAACCGCCCTGAAAAACCGATATCATGGTGCAAGGCAAAACTGCCGATACTGTGGATATCACCGAACGAAACTGCCTGGACCGCCCAACCGCTAGAGTCCTCTTGACCCTACCGGCTGACTCTCCTACCCTTTCGTTTAGTGATGGACCCGGGGCCTGTTCCCCGTGTCGACAACACGTGGCGCCGTAGCCAAGTGGCTAAGGCAGCGGATTGCAAATCCGCCATCGTCGGTTCGACTCCGACCGGCGCCTCTTTCTAATGCCGCTACGAAAACGCCCGTCTGTTGAATCTCCAGCAGACGGGCGTTTGTCGTTTCTTGACGCCTCAAGTGGCGGAGGGCGCGATTGCCCCTGCACGGAAGCGCCCACGATCAGCCAGTTGGAAACCGGATTCGGCTAGATATAGGCTACGAGCCTGCTTAACGCTCCCTAAGAGGGCCGGGCCAGATTGCGTCGGACGACGCGGCTGCACGGACGCTCGGCGTTGCTCGGAGCGCGGCGGATGGAGCGAGTCGACGTTCCCACGGGCCCCGTCTATCAGAAGAGCGGGGGCTTTGACGGATTGGGAACGGAAATGGAGAGCGGGCGGCTTTAGGCGGCCTGCTTGTCGTTCTGCAGGCGGTCGCGGATCAGGGCGACGACCTGGCGGATTTCGTCTTCGCTCCAGGTGGCGTCGGAGCGAAGGCGATAGACGAAATTGGCGATCGGCAGAGCCAACGAACCCGGCGTTTGAAGGCAGCGATTCCAACCCTCAGTGGCGGCAGCGACAATTCGATCGGTCGGCATGGTAGGCAACTTAGATGGAGAGATGTAACGTCTATACCCTAGCAGGTTAATTGGGCGCGAAAAGCTAGGGATTGTTACATAATCGACATTTGTGGGCAGGAAACTTCCCGTCATCGGCCCTAGTGGCGGTTTCTCTCACGCTGAGGCTCCCCCAAATGGCGGTGGCCAATCGAGAGTTCCCTGTAGAAAGTATAAGTCGGGAATTTAGAGTTTGCCGGGAACTGGTCCAGATCGGTTTGGCCGACTTTACCGGTGAGGCAAACTATCAAGCCTATCGTTCGGCTCCCGCGGCTCAGCGTCTACAGCGATTCCAAAAGAAAACCCGCAACCCGCTGCATGGCAGCGAGTTACGGGTTCGGGCGGGGTACACAAGTGAGACGACCGCATGGGACGCGCGAGCGGGAAACCGCCCCGCGAGACCCGGCCGTGTCTATCGGTTGGCTTGTTCCTTCTTGATCATCGCCTCGTATTCCTGACGCTTTTGCTCGGCCGTCTGCTCGTCGAGTTGGGGCACCTCCACCTCCCGGCCGCAGCCAGTCAGGAGCATGGTTCCCAGCATCGTTCCGAGTAGCAGCCGACGAATGTCTCCAGCCAGTTTCATGGGGATTCAACCTCTACGTTCCTGAGTTGGTGGGCAAGGGATGGCGAAGGCGGCGGTTACT
>JAEZAS010000225.1 GCA_023430365.1 Planctomycetota bacterium | reverse complement strand
CACCGGTTCGCTCGGCAGTCTCGCCTGCGGAACGGTGATTTACCTGAACCGGTTTCTGGAATCGATCGAGGCCAACGGAACGGCGCCGGACTGGCTGGCCGAGATCACGCCGCTGTCGCATGTCGCTCAGGCGGGCCTGGCGATTCTGGCGGTCGTCTCGCTCTCGGTCGTGAACGTGCTGGGGACCCGCTACAGCGCGCGCACGCAAAACATCACGACGGTCATCAAAGTCGGCTTCCTGCTTTTGATCATGCTGGGGCCGCTGCTCTTGGGGAAAGCCAATGTGGCGAACCTCGCTCCATCGGCCGGCACGGCGCCCACCTGGGGACAAATCTTTGCCGGCGTTGGACCGGCGCTGATCGCGGTCTACTGGGCCTACGACGGCTGGATCAACATCGGTCCAGTGGCGGAGGAAATACGCCAGCCGCAGCGCAATGTCCCGCTGGGCCTGGCAGGGGGCATGCTGCTGGTCGTCTCGGTCTACGTGGGGGCCAACATCGGCTACTTCCTGCTGATGCCGATCGCTCACGTCGCTCAGACGAGCACGGTGGCTGCCGACGCGTGCGGGATTTTGCTCGGCAAGGTCGGAGTGACGCTGGCGGCGGCGGGGGTGATGATCTCGACGTTCGGGGCGCTCAACAGCAATCTGCTCGCGGGGCCGCGGATCTACTTTGCGATGGCCCGCGATCGACTGTTTCCCGCGGCGATTCGTAAGGTGCATCCCCGCTTTCAGACGCCGGCCAACGCGATCATCGTGCAGTCGGTCTGGTCCGTGCTCCAGATCCTGGTGGTCGCCGCCATCACGAGCAACCCGAAGGCGGCTTTTGACTCGCTCACCGACTTCGTCGTGGTCGGCGGCACCTTGTTCTATGGCGCTACCGTGGCGGCGGTTTACGTGCTGCGGCGGAAGCGGCCCGAAGAGGCCCGGCCGTATCGCACCTGGGGCTATCCGCTGACGCCCATGTTCTATCTAAGTGTCTCAGCCATCGTGCTGGCGACGACCAGCGCTCAGCAGATTGCTGCTGTCGCGGGCCTGTTGGCCATCGGGGGCGTCATCTATCTCATCTTCCGGCGAGCCGCCGACTGAATCGGCTGCGAGTCTGTTCATAGAGGCCTTGTTGCGAAGCGTGAACTAGCCAATAATGTTTTGATTGATCAAAACCAGAGTTTTTGTCGATGAAAACTAGGGCTGAAGAGCGGTTTGCCAGCCGCACGGCCCGAAAGGCTCCTTCTATGCGTGAAAGTGCGTGGTTGCGGCATCCGTTCGCGGTGGCGACGGCTGTCGTTTTGCTGGCGGTTGCCCTGTTGGGCTGCGAAGCCCGTTCGAACGCCACCAACTTGCCAGCCGCCGATGACGGCCGGCTGCATGTGGTATGTACGACCGGCATGGTGGCCGATGTGGTCCGCAATATCGGCGGCGAGCAGGTGGTCGTCGACCAATTGATGGGGGCGGGAGTCGATCCGCACCTTTACAAGACGTCGCCGCGGGACGTCAGTCGGTTGAATGCCGCTGACGCGGTCTTCTATTCCGGCTGGCACCTGGAAGGAAAGATGGCCGAAGTATTTCAGCGCCTCGGCCGCAACAAACCGGTGTTCGCGATTGCCGAAAGCATTCCCGAAGGGGAGTTGCTGGTGTCCGAGGAGGGGACCGTCGATCCGCACGTGTGGTTCGACGTTTCGCTCTGGGCGCGAACGACGACCGTCGTCGAGGATGCGCTGAGCAAGCTCGATCCCGCCCATGCCGAGGGCTATCGCGCGAATGCGGCCGCCTATCGAGAGCGACTCACGCAACTGCACGAGGAAGCCAAACGGCAAATCGCTTCGATTCCCGAGGAGCAGCGGGTGCTCGTCACGGCGCACGACGCTTTCCGCTACTTCGGCAGGGCGTACGACATCGAAGTGCGAGGCATCCAGGGAATCAGCACTGACAGCGAAGCGGGCGTGCGGCAGGTGAATGAGCTCGTCGCGTTCCTCGTCGACCGCAAGATCAAGGCGGTGTTCGTCGAAAGCAGTGTTTCGGATCAGAACGTACGCTCGCTGCTCGAAGGAGCCCGGGCCAGCGGCCACAAGGTCGAGATCGGCGGCGAACTGTTTTCCGACGCTCTCGGAGATCCCGGAACGCCGGGCGGAACCTATGAGGGGATGGTCCAGCACAATGTTGATACAATCGTGAAGGCGCTCAAGTGACCCCCGTAGCCGGGCGCCGGCAGCGTCCGGAGACGCGGAAGCAGACATCGAATTCGCCCCCGAGATTGCGCATTCAAACCCCGCTCACCCTGCCAGCCCCTCAACTGTTCTTCCGGCCGCTTTCGGCGTCCGGCTATGACCGACAAGCATGGCTCCGGTTCTCGACATTCACGACATCACGGTCGCCTACCAGCGCAAGCCCGTTTTGTGGGATGTCGATCTGACGATCGAGCAGCCGCAGTTGGCGGCGATTATCGGCCCCAATGGCGCGGACAAGAGCACGCTGATCAAGGCGGTGCTGGGCCTCGTCCCGGTCGCCAGCGGCTCGGTGCAGGTGTTCGGCAAGTCGGTCGCCGCGATGCGCAAGCGAATCGGCTATGTGCCGCAGCGGGAAAGCGTCGACTGGGAGTTCCCGGTCAGCGTGCTCGACGTCGTCCTGATGGGCACCTACGGTCAGCTGGGGCTCTTCCGTCGGCCGGGATCGGCGCAGCGGCAGTTTGCCCTGGAGTGTCTGGAGAAGGTCGGACTCGCCTCGTTCGCTCAGCGGCAGATCGGTCAGCTTTCGGGCGGGCAGCAGCAGCGGGTGTTCCTCGCGCGAGCGCTCGCCCAGCGGGCAGATATTTATTTCATGGATGAACCGATGGCGGGGGTCGACGCCGCCACCGAGCGGATCATCTTCGAGTTGCTCAAGGAACTGCGCGCCAGCGGCAAGACGATCGTCGCCGTGCATCACGATCTGCGGACGGTGCCGCAGTACTTCGACTACGTCGCGCTGCTGAACGTGCGACTCGTGGCCAGCGGTCCGACCGAGACGATTTTCACCCCCGAAAACCTCCGCAAGACCTACGGCGGCCGACTGGCGCTGCTCGATGCGGCAGCCGACGCGCTGCAAGCGGGGAGTCAGGGGCCATGATCCTGCCGTACAACACGCTCGTGGTGCTGACGGGCGTCGGCCTGCTGGGGGCAAGCGCCGGCATGGTCGGGGCGTTTGCCGTTTTGCGGAAACGATCACTCACCGGCGACGCTCTCGCTCATGCCGCGTTGCCGGGACTGTGCCTCGCCTTCCTCGTGGTGGGACAGCGAAACCTGACAGCGCTACTGATCGGAGCTTTGGCGAGCGGCGTGATTGGCAACATGGTCATCGCGGCGCTGGTCCGCTGGACGCGTGTGAAAGAGGACGCGGCGATCGGCACGGTGCTGGGGGCGTTCTTCGGCCTGGGGATCGTGCTGCTGACCGGCATCCAGCACATGTCGACGCGCGGCAGCAAAGCGGGGCTCGACTCCTACATTCTCGGCAAGACTGCCGGGATGACGGCCAGCGATGTCTATCTCATTCTTGCTGCCAGCGCAGGCTGTCTCGCGGTGGTGCTGCTGCTGTTCAAGGAATTCAAGCTGGTCGCGTTCGATGGGGATTTCGCCCGCTCGCTCGGCTGGCCCGTGTATCGGCTGGACCTGCTGCTGATGACGCTGGTGGCCGTGGCGGTGGTGATCGGCTTGCCGGCGGTGGGTGTCGTGCTGATGGCGGCGCTGCTGATCATGCCGGGAGCGGCGGCGCGCTTTTGGACCGACCGCCTCGGCCGGCTGCTCGCGATTGCGGGAGCCTTCGGCCTGGCGATCGGGCTCATCGGCACCTCGATCAGCGCCACGTTTGTCGTGATGCCGGCGGGGCCGATCATCGTGCTGACCGGCACCGCGTTTTTTCTCGTTTCGCTCCTGGCAGGAACGAAACGCGGCATTGTCGTGCAGTCGATTCGGCAGCGCCGGTTCCGGCGCGAGCTGGCCGAGCGGCGATTGTTGCGAGCAGCCTTGCAGGCGGTGGATGAGCAGGCTTCCGCAGGCGATCGGTTCTCGCGAGACCAACTGCGACAGCGCTACGTCACAAGCCGGACGGAGTTTGAGCAGGCCCTGAACGCCGTCTTGCAAAACGGCTGGCTCGAGTTGCGCGGCCCCGAGCAATTTGCTCTGACGACCGCCGGCCGAAGGCGGGCGGTGGAATTCACCCGCGGACATCGGTTGTGGGAGGCGCTGCTGGTTGAATATCCGGAGCTGGCGCACAGCGTCGCCGATCTGGGCAGCGTTTCGATTGAGCCCTATGTCCCAGCCGAGGTGGTGGCGGATCTGACCGCCAAATTGCAATCGCAGCAGCGCTGGCCGGAGATGGCCCCATGAGCGCCTCTGCGATCAGCGGTTCAACGCCGAAAAGCAAAGACACCACGCCAGTCCGCGGCGAGCCGAGCGAGGCGACCGCCTGGTGGCTGCTGGCTGGCTACACCCTCCTGGTGGCCATCGTCTCGCTGGGTTGGTTCTGGGAGACGATCCCAGCGTATGACTACAGCCTGGTCCTCGGGACGATGGCTACCGGTGTCGTCACCAACGCCTGCTGTGCGATCATTGGTTGCTATCTGGTGCTGCGGCGGATGAGTCTGCTGGGAGACGCCATCAGCCACTCGGTGCTGCCCGGCATTGCGATCGCCTTTCTGCTCACCGGCCGGGTGGGAGGACTGCCGATCATCGTCGGGGCGATGGCGCTGGGCATTGTGACGAGCGTGCTTAGTCATTCACTGCACTGGTTTGGCAAGGTGTCGGAGGATTCGAGCCTGGGAGTCGTCTATACGACGCTTTTTGCGCTCGGCGTGATCCTGATGCAGACGTTCGCGGCGGGGACGCATCTCGACGCCGACTGTCTGCTTTACGGCCAGATCGACCTGGTGGGACTCGTTACGATCGAAGTGGCCGGGCTCAACCTGCCACGAGCGCTTGTCACGCAAGGAGTGGTTCTGCTGGCGACGCTCGGCATCGTTGGCTTGCTCTGGAAGGAGTTCAAGATTGTCTCGTTCGATCCGGGGCTGGCGGCGGCGATGGGCATTCGCGTGCTCGTTGTGCACTACGTGCTGATGGCGCTCGTGGCTGGCATCTCGGTCGCGGCGTTTGAGTCGGTCGGATCGGTGTTGGTGGTGGCAATGCTCGTTGTTCCCCCCGCCGCGGCCCACCTGATGGCCGATCGTCTGCGGCACATGATGGCTTGGGCGGTGGTGTTTGGAGCCACCTCGGCGGTGCTCGGCTACCTGGCCGCCCGCCAGACGAGCACGACGGCGGCCGGCATGATGGCGGTGCTCGCGGGTGTGCAACTCTTCGGCGCCGTGCTCCTCTCGCCGCAACATGGCCTGGTCAGCCGCTGGGTGCGGAACTGGCGTTTGTCGCTCCGGATTGCCTCCGAGGACGTGATCGGCCAGCTCTACCGGGTCGAGGAGGCCCGCGCCGAAAGCCGAGTCGATGCGGAGGCCGAGGACTTTGTCCGGCCGAAGATTCGCTCACTGCTCGAACGCATCGCGTGGTGGTCGGTGAAACGACGCGGGTTCACCGAGCGCGACAGCAAGGGACAGGTCGGCCTGACCAAAGCGGGGCGGGGCGAAGCTCGCGGGCTGGTCCGCGCCCACCGCCTGTGGGAAAGCTATTTAGAAACCCACTTCGCCCTGCCGCACGACCACCTGCATGAGCCCGCCGAGCGGATGGAGCACTTTCTCGATCCCAAGTTGCGCGACGAACTCGACGCGGAACTGGCCGACCGCGAGCGCGATCCGCATGGCAAGACGATTCCTCGCGACGAGGCGTAATGCTGTCTCGTACTCTCGTTCCCACGCTCTGCGTGGGAACGCACCGCTCGACGCTCTGCGTCGAGCGTTGGACGCGGAGCGTCCGTTGGGTGCGTTACGACGCAGAGCGTCGTAACGAGAGACTTGAAAAGAGGTTCTTCTTGGACGGACAGGCTGGAAGCCTATCCTACGGTTACTTCAAGTTGCTGAAGTCGGGCCCGTCGTTCGTGGTGATGTTGCTGAAATCGGGTGGTTCGTTCGGTTCCGCTCCCGCGCCTTGGGTTCCCCCCTTCGCGAGCTCGTCGCGGTGCTTGCGATCGGACCGTTGGAACCACCACAGCACCAGGATCAGCACCAGCGCTGCGGTTCCCATGGCTCCGCCGACAAAAATATCGGTCAGCCAATTCGCGGGGCGCAGCTCGTTGGTCTCCTCCGGACGCAGGGCGATGAACATCGGCGCCGGCTGGAGTTTTTTGAACTGATCGGTGTAGGCCGAGCGGTACGACCAGACCTTGAAGAAGACGGCGGCCGTCTGCAGTTGCTCGCCGAGGTTTTCGCCTTCCTTCAGTTCCGGCGGCAGCTCGCGAACGATCAGCGTCGCGGGGAACGAGTTGTGATACACGGGGTTTTTATCTCCGGTCGGGTCCTTGCCCATCCGGACGCTCGTCTTGCCCAGCGGCAGACGCATGTCGATCTCGTAATAGTGATCGATGCCGTAGCGGGCGCGAATGTCGGGGTCGTCCACCAGGACCTTGATGATCCGGCGGGCGATTCCCTTCACCAGTACGATGTCGCCGTGGCGTTTGGCGGGTTCCGCGAGCAGTGGAACGACCTCGAGCGGTTCCGATCCCGGAGCAAGCAGCTCGTTGGGGTCCTTGCGCTGCACCACATCGAGCAGCTGGTAAAACGGTTCGCGGTCGACGTCGACAATCGGCTGGCCGTTGCCCTTACGGAACGTTTCGTTCAGCAGCCCCCAGTCGAAGCCCAGGCCGATGAGCTTGAGTTGATCGGGTCCCAGGCCGACGGCGGGATTCGCCTTCTCGGGATACCAGGCAAAACTGCCAGCCGCAAAGATCAGCGGCGGATGGGGCGAGTCCCCTTGCTCACCGAGCTTTAAAAACAGCGCATCGGCTGCGGCGGGCTCGTCCATCGGCGTGTCGAGCGGCCACGCGTCGGGAACGCGGCGGGCGAGCACTTCGACGTCATAATTCGAGTTCTCCAGGTCCAGCGTGACCCGGTAGTAGTGCGACAGCTCGAACCGCTCGGCGAGTTCCGGGTCGATCATCTGCCGGCTGACTTGCTTCACGCGCCCTTGCAGGCGAAAGACCTTGCCGCGGTAGTTCCATGGGCCGGCGACGACTTCGTCCCAGCTGACGTTCTTCTGCCGCCAGCGCATCAGGTTGTCGAGCCCAAGTCGCGGAAAGCGATAGAGGATGCGAACGAGCGTTTCTTCTTCGCTCGGCGTCCACGCTTGGCCGTTGTAGAAGTATTCGAGCCTGCTGGGGCCGATGTCGAAGCGTTCGAGAATTTCCAGCGGCCCCTCGGGCGGGCGCAGAACGGGCTCGTCTCGCTTTTCCGCAGGCGCCGGTTCCCAGGGAAGGCGACCGTCGGCCGCAGGAGGCTGCGGCGCAGAGGCGTCGTCCGGCATCGCGTCGCCAAGGGGCGGCGTCCTCGGGGCAGGGGGAATGGCCGGCTTTTGGGCGGCGGGCCAATCGTCCGGCAACAAGTCGGTGAGATCGGGCAAGCTGATGTCGGGCATCGTCGGCATGTCGGACGAGGCATCGACTTCGGTCCCCTCGTCGCTGCTCTCGCTCGCCGGTTCGGCGGCGCTTGCGGGCGGTTGTTCGGCTTCAGGAGCCGACGATGGTTCTTGCGCGGGTGCCAGGCCGACAAACCACAGCGCGCTCAAGAGCGCCGCAAGCCAGGTGCTGCGGCGCCAAAGCGTCGGTTGAGCGGAGAAGCGAATCGTCATAGGTCGCGTTCCTGCGAAGCGGCGTCGGCCGCGGGTGTTTTGGACATCGCCTGGCGCGACAAGTCAGCCAGTGCGTCGCGCGGCGCGGGGTTCACGTCCAGCCCTTTGAAGCTTGGGTTTTCGGCCGGATCGTTAAACGTGTGGGTGAGCGATTCGCTCGTGTCCCGGCGAATGCGCCACACGATAAACGTCATGACCAGCATGGCCCCCAGGGCCGAGACGGCAACCGTTCCTGCAATTTGTGCGGGCGTCCAGGCCGTGCGCCCGGTCGCCTCGGCCAGCGAGGGACGCGGCTTCCAATCGGGCTCGCGGACGATGAGCAGCGGCGTCGTGTACATGCCTCCCGCCGCCTGATACGCCCAGCGCTTGAAGTAGTAGCCCGTCACGGCGACGTCCTCGTGCAGCTTGGTGCCGCCGCCGTCCTTGTCGCGGTGATTGATCTTCGGAAATCCGGTGGGCAGGTCGAGGCAGTAAGCAATGATCGGCGAATCGGGACCGCCGGCTGGATGAATCACCAGCACGTTGTACTCTTTGATCCCCAAGTAGTTTTTCGGAGCGTCGATCCGGTAGCCGAGCTTGGCGACCCCTTTGATGCGCACCAGCCGGCCGCGATAGTCGCCCGACTGTTTGAAGAGCTGCAAGTACAGCGCATCCTCCGGAGCCCGCGCTCCCAATTGATCGTTCGGCATCTCCTTGAGCTGCGCGATCAGGTGGAACCAGATATCGCGCTCCGCCGAGCGGAACACCGTGTCGTCCTGCACCTGATCGAGCGTCAGTCGCCGTAGCGTCTGTTCCAGCCCACCGATGGCCGCCTGCTCCTTGGCCTCGGGTTTTTCGCCGGCAATGATCGAGTCGAGCGCCGGCTTCACTTCGCCGCTCCAGCGGCCGTTCACCTGCCGCAGCACGTCGACCCAGAGGACCCGATCGTCCATCGACAGGTTCTGGACGCTCTGAAACGCAGCGGCGTGATAGTCGTTCCAGCGGGTGTCGAGCAGTTCCACCAGTTCGCTGGACGGCTCGCGAATCTCTTCGGGAACCGCGTTGCCCGTTTGACCCGCGATCAGCCAGCGGAACACCAGCTCACGCTGCGGCGGCTCGAGCGTCCGTAGCAGGTCTCGCCAGCCCTGGTTCCAGGCTCGTTCGACCGGATCGAGACGCGCGTCGGCAGGGTTGGGCTGGGTGGCGGACGAACCGACGCCGTTCGTGTCGTCGTCGGAACTCGCGTCGTCCTCGCCGGAGTTGTTCGAAGTGACGAAGGTTCCCACCGGATCGTGTTCCGTGCGGGCCACCTGCACTGGCAGGCGGTTCTGCACCGTCGGCTGAGGCTGCGACTGCTCGTCCATCTTGGTCAGCCAGTGCCAGGTGCGCGGGTCGGCGGCCCGCTCGGCGAGGGCCAGCACGACGAAAAGGCACGCGAGCAGGGCGAAGATCCGCATCTTGATGCTGCGGCGGGTGAAGTCCGGTGGCGGACGGATACGCGACGACGGACGGCCGGGCAAATCGCTATCGGGTGGTCCAATTTTGAACTTCGCCATGCTGGCCGCCTCCCCTCGCTGGCAACCGAAAATACAACCCCTGCGCGCGGTCGGTTTTCAGGTAGCTGTGTTGCCGTAAGTCTCTGGTGAATAGCCTGTTATCGCAGTCTGTGTCTCGCGAAGGCAGTTGTGTTTTACAACCCCTTGCGCGGTCCGTTTGCGAGGCCCTCGACACGTTCTCTACGACGCGCCACAGCCGGGACCTAGGCTGACCGCGGGCCGAGAGTGAATCGTCTCTCGAGCCTTAAACTATTGCCCGCCTTACCGGTTGCACCATTGTATACGGCCGCCGATGCCGAGCGGTTGGTTTCCCAACAGGTCACTCGCCTCGTCCTTGGGTCTGCAGACGGGCTCCATCCCAACAAGCAGCCAGATTGGCGACGCAACTCCTTTGGTAATTGGGGCTTGGTCCTTGGTCATTCCTTGACGGGCAGGCTAGAAGCCTACCCTACGGAAAAAGGGCGGGGATTTTTCTTGAACATCCGCGCAATCCCTGCAGTAATAATGACAGGTGTCTTGTTTTGCCGGGAATAAAACGGCGGCCGCCCGGCGATATCTATCTCATGACAGCGTAAGCCTTGCCACGCGAGCGCCTCGCGTCGGAATACGGGGCCTGGAGGGTCGAAGCTTTGGCGCTGACGTTGGCGGAGTTCAATGCGCTCGTCGACGCACACGCCTCTGCCTTGTATCGCATCGCCTATCGCATGATGGGGGACCGGCACGAGGCCGAGGACATCGTGCAGGAGACATTTCGGTCAGCCTGGAAGAGTCGCGACGCCTACGAAGAGGGTCGCGGCGACCGGGCCTGGCTCGCGTCCATCCTGCGCCGTCGTGTCGTCGACCGCTGGCGCCGTCAAGCTCCACCCACCACCTTTGCCTCCGACCAGACGCCCGATGTGGAAGTGGCCGCCGTCGATCCCCTCGCCGGTGACTACACCGACGAAATGCAGCACGCCTTGTCGCAGCTCCCCGATGAGCTGCGAGAGACTTTGCTGCTGGTCGTCGTCGGCGAACTGACCCACCAGGAAACCGCTGACCTGCTCGAAATCCCGCTCGGCACCGTGCTCTCGCGCGTCAGCCGAGCGCGACGTCGGCTGCGCGAGTTGCTGGTAGGGCTGAAGACCTGACTTCGGCACGCTGAACCGTAACAAGACCACCTGGAGACACCACAACACTCTCAACAGCCGGAGGGTCACTACCCTCCGGAAACGCACCGAGTGATGCTGCTACCTCGAAGCGGATTGCATAAATCTGCGGCGCGTTTCGAGCATGGCCAAGTCCAGCCGCGGGACTTCCGGAGGGTATGACCCTCCGGCTAAAGGGCTCGCAGAGAGTTTTTTTGTTTCGAATCATGTCCGACCCGTCGTCCGATCCCCAACTCGATGCGCAACTGCGCGATGTGCCGCTGGCCGAGGATTTTCTCGACCGGCTGAAGGCGTCGCTCGCTCCTTCGGACAGTGCGCTCGACCAGCGGATGCGCGCGGTGCGGGTGCCCAGTTCGCTGGCCGCCCGGCTGCACGCCATTCCGGACGATGTGGC
>JAEZAS010000484.1 GCA_023430365.1 Planctomycetota bacterium | reverse complement strand
TTCACGATCTTGCCCGATGGTCAAATCCAGATTCGGTAAGGCTCATCAACGCTCTCGTGGCGACGCTCTGCGTCGTCACGCACGAACGGACGCTCTGCGTCCTGCGTTGGCAGCACGCCGCATGAGCCTTTCAGCACACGACGCAGAGCGTCGGTCGAGGCGTTCCCACGCGGAGCGTGGGAACGAGGTTGATTCGAGTCCGACTACTTCGGGCCGCGGTGGCCTCCCTTGGTAATGCCGCGCGGCTCGGGGGTATCTTCGGTGAGAATTTTCCAACTGGCGCCGCGCTCGCGCATCGCCGACCAGTCCCCCGCTTTGTACTGGATCGCGGCCAGGTCGGGCGTTTCGATCGGTTTGCCTCCTGCCTCGGCGGAGTCGACTGCGGCGAGCGTGACGCCGGTGGTCAGCAGCGTCCGCTCGACGGGATAGGGTGATTTTCCTTGTTGGAAGTGGGTCTGGATCGCGTGCGAGAGGGCCTTGAATAGGTTGCGGTTGTTCCAGGGGCCGACGTAGTACTTCGTCGCTTCGACCTTGCCCCCCGCCAGGCGATGGGCGTAGAGGAATCGGTTGCCGACGTTGCCGATCTTCAGCGTGACGCCCGTCAACCCATCCGCGTAGCGGACGAGAATCGCGTGCACCTTCTCCGGATCGACCGCTGGCGAATTGACGTACTCGCGGAGCGGCGGCAGGTTGGGACCAAGTTCGGTCGCCAGCGCCGCCTCGGCGAGCTTGGGATCCCACTGGCCGCGCTCGGCGGCGGCCCAGACCTCGGGGCCGCGGAGTAGCTGCACGCTCTTCACCCCGGTCTCGCCGCCGGCGCGGGCTTCGACCATCGATTGCAGCACTTCGAGGCCGTGAATGTCATAAATCTCGAACGGCCCGCCGTGGATGGAGACGGCTTGCTCGATCTTCGCGCCTGGTTCGATCTCCAGCGGCGGCCGGCGCTCGGCCAGCGGAACGCTGCTCCCTGCCATGAGCGGGATCTTGAGCTCCTGCGCCGTCTCGTACATCGCTTTGGCCTGGTCCCAGCGATAGGAGAAGTGTTTGTCGCAGAACAGGGGCACCGGCTTGCCCGTTTTGCGAATGACGGCTGCACACTCGTCGAACAAGCGCTTGCGGGGATACATGCGGATGCCCCGCTCGTCGGTCGGATAGTCGCCGTGCTCGCCGATGAGCAGGATCGCGTCGACCGCCAGGTCGGTGCCGCCGAGCGTCAGGGCCTCGGCGACCGTGGGATAGATCGGAATGCCGTACTGCTTCGCCACCGGCCGGGCCATGTCCTCGGCGGGGAATTGATCGGCATAGAAACTGACGACATCGACGCCAGGGTCCGTCAGCTCGCCGTTGAAGAGATACGGCTCCAAAAAGTTCTCGAGGATCACGTGGGCATGCCAGCGATGGGCGAAGGCTGTGAAGACGGCCGCGACTTTCGGCCGGCGGGGAGCAGTTTCAGCAGCAAGACCGGGACGCAAGAGCAGCGTGGAGGCGACTCCAGCCGCGGCGCCAGCCAAAAACGTACGGCGACGAATCGAGGAGGAATGCATGGTGCGTGGTCTCTCGTACGGGGAAACGGCGGTAGGTCAGGCCCAAGCGGCCAGGAGCTTCCTTGCGACGCCCCCTCGCTTGAAGGGGATGGGCCACCACCAGATTCTGACTAAGCCCGGCAGAGATTGCACGGATTTTTTCGACTCCGAGTGACCAAACGTGTCACGCGCCTGGAGTCTGGTAAGCGTGAGAGGTTCTGCGTTGCTGGATTCGCCAGAGTTCAGACGCCCCCGGCGGTGGAGTACGGATTGGTCTGAATTCGGGCGAATTCAGCTACGAGTTGGCTCGCTTTGGCTCCGCCTGGTTTCTCATCCTTGCTTCGGGAGGTTCGCATCATGACGAGTTCGGCTGCGCCGGCCGCTGTGCCGCCGGCGGAAGGTTGGATGGAGGTGTTTTCGCTCGTGAGTGTCGAGGGGCAGTCGGTGCCGGATGCGGCTGCCAAACTGCGTTTGTCGCCGGAGAAAGTGCGGCACACGCGCGAGCAGGTGCTCACGTGGATCGCCCGCAAAAAGCCGCTGCTCAGTGAGCTGACGCGGGAGGAAGGACGGCGGCTCTCGGAAGTGGTCGCGCGCGAGCGGCTCGAGCACTTGTACTCAGTGGCGATGAACGCCTGGGAAGAGTCGCAGGAGGACGAAATCACCACACGCCAGGAAGGGGTTTTGGCCAAGACGACCCGCGTGGTGAAACGGTCGCACGGCAACATTGCCTACCTGAACCTGGCCGGCAAGATCTCCGAGATGCTGGTCAAGATTCCGATCCACTACCTGCCCGGTTGGCTGGAAGAAGGCGCCGAGGCGGACGCCCCGATCGATTTTCAGCTCGACGCCGGCGAGCGCTACGAGCGCGAGCAGCAGCGACGTCAAAGCGAGGCCGACTACCACGAGCCGCGGCGACCTCACCCCCCAGTCAGGGACTGTTCAGACTTTGCCCCTTTCGAGGCGCCGAATACCGCACAACTACTCGACGGCTACGACGCAATGTTGCACGAGGTCGAGACTTCGGCCGAGGCGATCGAGCGGTTCCGGCGCGATCCGGAGCTGCGTGCGCGACTGTTCAGCCCTGTTCAGCTGGACGAAGAGAGCGTTGAAGAAGCGGATGAGGAACTGTTCGCCGAAGTCGCCCAGCAGGCGCTGGAGCGGCCGGTTCGGATCGACGAGCCGCGTCCCACGCTCCAGCCAGGCCCGGCCCGCCGGCCGCTGAACCGCAAGGAGCGCAAAGCCCGGCAGCGGCTGCTCGCGAAGGCGAAGAAGAAGCGATCGGGATGAGGGATTTCAGAAGGCAGATTTCAGATTTCAGAAGGGAGAGTTCAGAACGCAGGTTTCAGAGCAGAATCTTCGCTCTGAAACTTTCTTACTTCTGAACTCTGAATTCTGAATTCTGACTTTAGCGAAACATCTTCGGCGAGAGGTGTTCGATTTTTCGCATGCCGACGCGGCGGACGCTGGACCAGGGGATGACGGTGATCGCGTAGGTGCCGTCCCCTTCCAGGTTCGCGAAGACGCCGTACTGATCGGTCGAAAGAACTTCGCTGTAGAAGTCGGGAGACATGATCTCCCCTTCCTGCAGGAAGATTTCGACTTCGGCGACGTCGTCGCGCTTGTCCCACAGGCGGCCGACGATGTAGCCGAGGGCGTGGATGCCTTGCGGGACGGGATCGATGTCCGGGTCTTCCTCCTCCTCCAGCGCGGCGTCGAGCACTTCCTCGGCCTGTTCGGTGCGAGGACCGAACATCTGAGCGAAGGGATCGGCAGGAGAAGAACCGCCGTTGGCGATTTCGAGCTCCGGCTCGTCGAGGGCCTCCTCCTCTTCGAGTTCCTCGTCGGTGGGAATGCGAAATCGCGCGCCGCAATGAGGACACTGCCCTGCCTTGCCCTTCAGGCTCGGCGGGCCGTTCAGCTTGTGGCCGTTGGGGCAGAGAAAGACAAACAGTTCACCCGTGCGGACGCCGCTCTTGCCGCTGCCGGTGCCGATGCCGGCTGTCGGCGTCGTGGCGGCGCCGGAGGTGACTTCCGAATTGCCGGAGTCGCCGTTTTCGGCGGCAGCTGGCTCTTCGGGGGCGGGAACGACGAACGCCGTCGCGCACTTCGGGCATTTGCCCGGCTTGCCGGCGAGGTTCTCCGGAGCGCTGAGCGGGTGGCCGTTCGGACAGACGAATTTGATGACCATAGGTTGCCGCATCAAGGTGGCGAGACAAGACCCAAGCCGCACCCACGACGGCCAGCGGGCGAACCACCGCAATTGATCGTAGTCCAGCCGCACGCGCGGGACAACCAAGCGCGGCTGGCTCGCCGGCGGGAAGCGGCGAACCAGCCGCGCGTGATTCCGCTCGAAAGGAGGATGCCGTTTGTAGGGGCAGGAGACAGGAGACAGGAGACAGGGATCAGAGGTCAGGGGCCGGAGGCCCGGAGGGAGTCGGGGTCTTCTTACTGATTACTGTAAACTGTCAACTGTTTACTTCCCCCACTTCCTCACGGCCTATTCTTGACTCTGAGCGGCGCCTGTCGCAAACTGAGCCCTCTGGCTCCTGGAGCGGAGAGAGGCAGTGGCGCAGGGAATTCCTGCGTCGACGAGGAGCGAGACGACTTATCTTTCACCGCGGACATTCGTTCCGTTTTCCGAGCCAGCATTCATGCCGATTGACGTTCTCTGCCAAGGCTGCAAGACCCGCTTTCAGGTCAGTGAGAAGTTTGCCGGCAAGAAGGGGCCCTGCCCCAAGTGCAAGGCGATCATCACGGTTCCGGACAAGAGTACGGAAGTCGTTATTCACGCGCCGGAAACGAGCGGCCCCAAGGGGGCGTCCGGCGTTCCGGTGCTCAAGCCGATCGCCCGCACCGAGACGAAGGTGTCGACGCCGGTCTGGGTCGGCATTGGCCTTGCCGTCGTGGCGACGCTGCTGATCGCCCTGGTGCTGCGCATCTCGACCGGCGGAACGGGCAACGTGCCGCTGCCGATCCTGATTGTCGGAGCGATTCTGCTCGCACCGCCGCTGGCGTTTGCCGGGTATACGTTCCTGCGCGAGGACGAACTCGAGCCGTATCGCGGCACTTCGCTGCTGCTGCGGTTGATTGCCCCCTCGGTCGTCTATCCGGCGCTGTGGGGCTTGTACTGGCTCATCATCGCGACGCTGCAGCTCGACACGGGGGACCAGCAGATGATGCTGACCGTGTTGATCTTCGTCGTGCCGGCGGTGATCGCGGCGGGGGCGTTCACGGCGCAGGTGAGCCTCGACCTGACGTTCGGCAATGGCGCGCTGCACTACGCCTTCTACCTGGTCGTGACCGTCATCCTGCGGTTGATCATGGGCATGTCCGCCTACTGGCAAGGGCCAACGGGAACGTAGGGTAGGCTTCCAGCCTGCCCGTCAGGAATCGACGAATGACGAAGCACGAATGACCAATGAACCATCAATCAGGGAGGCGCAGCCGACCTGATTTGGCCATTCGGATTTCGTCATTCGTCATTTTCTTTTGGCCGTTGTTCTTTGACGGGCAAGCTGGAAGCTTGCCCTACGGGGTGAGCGAATTTCGCTACGATGGAGGGCATGAACCCTTTTGTCGACATTCCCGAGATTCGGGCCCTGGATACGCGGGCCAATCTGATTCGCATCCCGCACGAGACGGACGTGCCGCTGACGCCGCGCGTGCGGCATCTCATTGACTGCCCCGAGATGCGCCGCCTGGCGCGGATCAGCCAGTTGGGGCTGGTATCGCTCGTTTATCCGGCGGCGAACCATTCGCGGTTTGAGCACTCCTTGGGGGTGTACCGCAATGCCCTGCTCTACGTGAAGCAGCTCGGCGGCGAGCCGCGGTTTGCCGAGCAGGTTCGCCCCGAGGACGCCGAGGTGTTTATCGCGGCGGCGCTGCTGCACGACCTGGGACATTGGCCGTTTTGTCACTTGATCGAGGACATGCGCTTGCCCGGGGTGCCCAACCACGAGCTGTTTGCCAACAGCTTCCTGCTCGAGGGGGAGGTGGCGGACTGCCTGCGCACGGAATGGAACATCCAGCCGCGGGAGGTGACGCAGCTCCTCTCGGGCAAGGCGGACAACAATGTCGATCGCATTCGCAAGAGCATGCTCTCGGGCCCGATCGACATCGACAAGATGGACTACCTCGGCCGCGATTCGCTCCACGCGGGCGTGCCCTACGGACGAAACTTCGACCAGCAGCGGCTGATTGGCAGCCTCTGCCTGAACGCGAAGGGCAACGGCCTGGCGGTGACGGACAAGGGGCGCACGGCGGCCGAGATGATGGTGTTTGCGCGGTACGTGATGTTCAGCGAAGTGTACTGGCATCAGGCGGTGCGGAGCGCGACGGCGATGTTGCAGCGGGCGTTTTACCTGCTGCATGGTCAGCTCGATCTCGATCCGCTGTTTCGCCTGGCCGAGCAGCCGATGATCGAGGCGCTGCTGGAAGCGGCGGGCCGGAGCCCGGCGGCTGATCTGCTGGGCGGGTTGTTTGGTCCAGCCAGACGGCTGTACAAGCGAGTCGCCGAGTACAGCTTCTTTCAGGAGCGGGGATTGTACGAGCAGATCGCCCGCAAGCCGTATCCCTGGCTGGCCGCGTGCAGCGAGCAGTTTGCCGAGGCGGCGAGCAAGGTGGTCGGCCGGCGGATCGCACCGCACGAGATCCTGATCGACGCGCCGCCGGTGAAGCGCGAGGTGGAGTTCAACGTCGACGTGTTCTTCAAGAAGGAAAACGTCTACCGACCGCTCGCCGATGTGTCGCCGGCTGTGCACACGCTGGCGACGCGGCAGTTTGACGACTACGTGAAGCGAGTGCGGATCTTCGTCCATCCCAGCCTGGCGAATGACCTGCGAGGCCTGGCCACGCTGCCGGCGATCGTGGACGAGACGCTGGGGAGGATGGAGTGAGGGGATTTCGGAAGGCAGATTCAGATTTCAGATTTCAGATTTCAGAGAGCAGAGGTAGTTCGGGGCTTCCGAACTGACAACTGACAACTGACAACTGACAACTGATTACTGATTACTGATTACTGGTTCGTTCTACTTCGCCGTGTCTTCGTAGAGCGGCAAATGGCGGTAGTAAACTTCGAGGGAGAGCAGGTTCATGGTCGTGACGTACAGTCGGCCTGCCTGAGCGCCCCAGCGGTCGGGGACGGGGCCGCGGGGTTCCCAACTGCCGGCGAGTGGGCCCTGCTTGACTTGCGAATTGACCAGCAGGGGGTGCAGCTTGCCGTTCCACTCGGTCCAGTAGTCGCCTCCCATGTGGAACATCACCTGCGTGGCGTAGTACCAGTAGTAGGTGTCGCGCTGCGGCTCGCGGGGCGTGCCGATTTCGGGCAGGTGCTCGCGGAGGTAGTCGGCGCCGCGGACGAAGTTCGGATTGTCGCGCTTCCAGCCGGAGTAGAGCCGCATCAGCAGGCCGACGGACGTCATCGTCTTGCTCGCCGTTCGCCCGTGACGCTGCTCGACCGTGTCGGGAGCGTACGGGTTGTAGCGGTAGAGGTGCGGCTGGCCGGGGGATTGCTGGGCGAGATTCAGCCACTTGTCGATGCGCTGGTAGGTGTCGTCGGGAACCTTGAGGCCGGCGAGGTCGCCGCTCTTGAGGGCCATCATCATCCAGCCGGTGACCGAGGTGTCGGAACCAATGCCGGGCGAATAGCGCCAGCCGCCGCGCTCGGCATGTTGGCCGGCGACGATGAAGTCGATCGCCTTTTGCGCCGGCTCACGCAGCTCGGGGTCCTGCGTCATGCCGTAGGCTTCGCAGAGGGCGATGGTCGCGAGGCTGTGGCTATAGAGCCAGACGCTGCGGTTGGAATTGTTGTCGAGCGGAACGAACAGGTCGCCGTTTTCCTTCTGGTTTTTGACGAGGTAGCTCAGGCCGTTGCGAACGACGTCTTTGTATTGGTGCTCCCGATGGTGATAGCCCGCCCCTTGGAAGGCGAGAAGGGAGAGCGCCGTGGCTCCCGTATCGGTCACCAGGACGGTTTCTTCGGGGATCGATTGCAGCGACCAACTGCCGTCGTCGCCTTGGTAGCGAGCGAGGAACTTGAGTCCCATTTCGATCGCTTCCTCGGTCTGCGGCGGCGGCGAGCCTCGGCCTCCGGCCGCGCCGCCACCCTTGCCGCGCGTCGCCCGGCGCGAGAACGATTCCGAGGAGACCACGGCCGCAGTGCTCATCGCCGGCAGGCCGCCGACGGTTTGCCGGACGAAGCGCGCGGTGCGGACATGCACCTCGAGGCTATCGGGGCTGGCCTGCCGGGTGTTGATTCCAACTTCCGGCGAATAGTCGACACCGATTCCGCCCGGCCCTTCGGGGGCTTCCACGTTCACGGCGAGGGCATCGCCGTCGGACGGGCGGCTCATCGGGGCTGTGCCCATGTTGCCCATCATGTGGTCGAGTTCGGCTTGGGCCACGGCTGAGTTCGGGCCGGTCTCGGGAATGGCTTCGATTTCGAGAGCGCCCGCGGCAATATTGGTCGAAGGTCCGCGACGTCCGGGAGCGCCGGACATCGCCAGATCGCCAATCGAGGGGCCGTCCTCACCGGAGCTGGCTTCGCGTCTGCCGATACCGCTTCCGGGAAGGCCGGGCGAGGCGGCGTCGACAATCTCGTCGCCCGCGACCGCGCCCGTCGGGCCTTCGACCATCGCGCCCGCGGGTCCGCCGCTGGTGCGTGCGGCTGTCAGACCTTGAGCTTCGAGGGGAGCGCCCTTTTCGACGCCTTCGGACGCCGGAGCGCCGGCGACTTCGACCAGCTCGGCGGAGGTGGTTGCGGCGATCGTGGGTCCGGCGGCGGCGCGAGCTGGAGCGCTACTGCCACCGCCGAGAATCGATGGCCCTTCGGCGGCATCGCTCGCCTCGGCCCGTGTGACGCTGACGGCGCCGACCGTCTCGGCTCCCGAGGCGCCTTCGCCGGCGTCCGGCTCACCAACCGCCACGGGCGAACCGCCCCGAGGAGCGCCGCCGTCGGTGCGCTGGCGTCCCGTGGAGAGGGTGACTGCCGCAGCCTCTGGATTGTTTCGTGGAGCCCCGCCGTCTCCGCCACTGCCCATCGGCGAAACGGGGACTTCGGCAGCCTCAGGGGCTGCGATGGCCAGTTGTGGGGCTCCTCCCTGTGCCAACCGGGCCAGCCGGCGAGCGCGCTCTTCCTCGTCCTCGATGCCCGGCTCTCCAGCGGCCCCGGGTGATCCGGCAGCTCCTTCGGATGCGTCGGCGCGACTCAGGGAGGTTTCCGCGAGGAGCGCGGCGGAGCCCGGTTCGCTAAGCGGTCCGCGTTCTTCCGAGGTCGATGGTCCGCCGGATGTGGGCGATTCGCCTCCGGCGTCGGTCCGAACGGCGGCGAGGGCGGTGGGACCGGCTTCCATCTCGGCGGGCTGACCACCGCCGGCGGCTTCCGGAGCGGCGACCGTTTCGGCGACTTGCGCGGCGGCGAGCGACATGAGCGGGCTGCCGCCGACGTTTGCCTTCCGAGCGATCTGGCTCGACTGCGTCTCGAAATTCAGCTCCGGCTGACCGCCGCCGGCCGCGCGGCCAGTTCCCGCTTCGCTGACGAGTTGCGTGGGCCCGAGGTCGACATCGGTGTTGCCCCGAGCGCCAGTGACTTCGCCACGGCGAGCGGCTGCATCGGCGCGAGTGAGGGCAGCCGACGCCGAGGCAGCCTGCGGAGCAATCTCGCTTCCTCCACCAGTCGTGGCCACTTCAACATTCTGAGCCTGGAGCGACGCGATGGGCGTTTGGGCCCCCGCCATCGAACGAGCAACCGCCGCCGGCGCACTGGGTGAGAACGCGTCGCCCGGCGGAGCCTCTTGAGTGGCTTCCGCCCGACGCGCAGCGCTCGAGGCAACCAGCGACGGGCTATCTCCGGCCGGCTGTGCCCGATCGGCGTTGGGTGATCGTCCTGCTCCAGCCGTGCCGGCGAGCGACTTGCTCAGCGCCATACGGGCAGGCTGAGCCGTGGGATCTCCCGCGCCTTGCGCAGCGACATTGGCGGCGGGACTCTCAACAGCGGTGGGCGATGTGGCGGTCGCGGCACTCGCTACAGCTCGAGCCGGTGGGCCGCTGGCGGCCGAGCTTGGGCTGATGCTCGGAGCATCGGCGGGCTGGGCACGCGTCGCCCCGCCGCGAGCAACCTGCGCGCTCGGACTGGCGGTGGGCGACGTCTGCGCCGGCTGAGTACGAGACGCTGTCGCCGTCGTGGGACTCGACTGCCGCGATACGCTCGTCGCCGAGGGACCCGGAGCAAGCTCGCTCGAGGTTCGCGGGCCAGTGTTGGCCGCCACGTCGCTCACGTTGGTGACGACATTGGCCACCGCCGAATTGGTGCTGCGGGTGCGACTTGCGGTGGCGCTGGTCGTTTCGCTAACGCTCGGCGAATTGGCGGGGGAATCGCTGGTCGCGGTCCGGCGGACCGGAGTGGAGGTTGACGACGGAGTCGTGGAGTTCGAAGCGACTTCAGTCGTACGTGGTCGCCCCGTGGCGGTGGCGGACTGGGCGGCGGCCTCCGGCTGACGGCGAGTCGCGGTGCTCGACGGCGAGCGTTCGCCGGAGGTCGACGCAGTGGCGGTGGCTGCAGGGGTGGCTTCAGCGGCGGTGCTCGCCTGTGGCAGGCTGGGAGCGGCGGTTCGGCGGGTTAGGGTCGCTGCGCCGGGTGTCGCTTGAGCGGCCGGGTTCGTCTGCGGCTGGCTGCGGGTAATGCTGGCGGCGGGCTCCGAGGTGCGGGCCGTATTGGGCTCGGCCGACGGCATCGCGCTCGGGGTCGGAGCGGTGACGGCGGCGGTCGCCCGTTGGACGTTCGTTGGGCGAGGAGCGACCTCGGTCGGCGTCGCGGACTGCGGGCCACTCGTGGGCGACGGGGCTTCGACAGCAGCCTGCGTGGCCACGTCAGGTCGCGAGGTCGACCGTGGCGTGCGATTGGGGACCGGCGAAGGAGTTTGGGCGATCGTCGGCTGGCTTTCCGAGGGAGCCTGACGTCGCTGGGGTTGGGCGGTGGGTTCAGCCGAGACTTCTGGAATCGGTTCCGAGGCGGTACGCGAGGTTTCGGGGCTGGCCGTGGTTCGCTTCTGCGAGCTTGTATTGGCCGGGCGCGGCTCGGTGGGCTCCGTGCGCTGCGAGGCGGCTGGGGGCTCGGCCGACGCGAGTTGCGAGCGCGGAGTTGCCGCGGGCTGAGCAACTTGTCGCCGGAGCGTGGGCGTGGAGGACGCCTCGGGCTGGGGAGTGTCTTCCGCCGTGCGGCGCGAGACCTGCGGCGAGGCGCGCTCGACGTTCGTCGTCGGCTCCGTGGGAGTCTGACGGGCGAGGGACTCGCTCGGCTGCTGCCGCTGGACAGGGGCTGACGCTGCTTGGGCCGTAGCCCCTTGAGCGCGCGACGTCGGAGCGGCGGGAGCTTCGATGAGTTGCTGGCTGATCTTCAGCTCCGAAGGTTGCGATTGCCGGCTGAGGCGCGAGGCTTGCGACGCTTGTCGGGGCATCGACTCGTTCGGCTGTTGTCGCCGGACGACGTTGGGCTCCGTGGTGGGCACCGTTTCGGGGACGGGGACCGGTTGGGGCGGCGGAGTGATCTCTTCCTCCGCCTGCTGACGTTCGACCTGCTCGGGTTCAGGCTCCGGCTGGGGCGTTTCGCTTTCGACCGGGCGTTCAAAGTCGTTCCGAGGGCGATCCTCATCGGGGAGGAGTTGGCTCGGGTGATACTCGCGGATCACCTTAGGAGGCCGAGGTTCGATCGTCTGTTTGCTGACGGCGACCAGGTCCTGTTGATGGAACAGGGTCGTCTCGAGCATCTGCACGACCAGCGCCAGGTGCAAAATGACGCAGACGACGATCGAAAACTGCATCGAGCGGCGGAACATCCGGTTGTCGACGAACCGGAAGGCCAGCATGAAGCCCACGACGACCAGCGGAATCAGGATCAGCCAGGTGATGGCGTTGGCATACCAGTGCGTGTCGCGAAACTTGAGGTACGCCGCCGTGACGCCCATCGAAAAAGCGCCCAGCACCACCAAGGCGATGTAGGTCGGCCAAAGATGTTCGTCGAACACGTCGCCATGCGGGCTGGCGACGCGGCGAACGACGCGGCGGACTTTTGCCATGCGTGATCCTCGTCGTTCAGTTTTCGGCGGTGGCGGCGGTGTAGTCGCGAATGCCCGCTTTCACGCAGGCGTTCATTGCCGTGGCAACAGCGTCCCAGGGAACGCGTTTGTCGGCGCGGATCACGACCGATTGGTTCAGCGGATTGTCGCGCGAAGCGCGCAGCAGTAGGGCGTCCAACTCGGCGGCGGTCACCTGCTGGTTGCCGACGAAGAAACGGCCTTGGTCGTCGATATTGATGTAGATCTCGCGCGGCTTGGCGGTCAGCGGCATCGCCTCGCTGGCCGTCGGCAGTTCAACCTCCAGCGATCGCTCTTCCTCGGCGAAACGAGTCGCCACCATGAAGAAGATCAGCAGGTTGAAGACGACGTCGATCATCGGCGTGAAGTTGAACAGCTCCCCGGACCGACCTTTATTGATTTTCAGTGCCATAACAGCAGCGCCTTCGACTCCGTGGTCAGCTCCAACTACTTGCCGACCGCCGCAGGCATGGGCTGGTCTCCGGGCTCCCGGTCATTGTCTCCTTCGGCCGATTGCCGGCTGAAGCGCAACCGGCCTTCGTAGCGTTCAAGCTGCGGCAGCAGGTTGAACGCCAGTTCGTCGATCTCGTGAAAGAACGAGATGATCCGGCCTTCGAAATAGTGCGACGCGACCGCGGCAGGAATAGCCACGGTCAAACCGGCAAACGTGGTAACGAGCGCCACGTAGATGCCGGCCGCGAGCGTCGCCGCCTGATTCTGGCCCGGCGCGAGTCCCGTGAACTCGTGAAAGGCGATAATCATGCCTTGGATGGTTCCGATCAGACCGAGCAGCGGCGCTACCGACGCCGCGAGGTTGATCCAGCGAATGTTGTAGTACAGCCGTTCCGCTTCCCGGTTGCTCGTCTCGGCAATCGTGTGCTCGACTTCCGACACAGGTCGGCCGACCTTGAGCAGCATGGCGCGAATCACGTTGGCGGCGGCCGAAGGATACTGCTGGCAGATCCGGTAGGCCTTGCGAGGATCGAACCCGGTTTGGCTGCCGAGTTGGCCGAGCGAGGTGACCAATTCGGTCGGGATGACGCGCGAACGGCGGAGGGCGAGCGCCCGCTCGATCGTCATCGTGACGCCCAGGATGGACAGGGCGTAGATCGGGTACATGAAGATGCCGCCGTTCATCGCCAGCGTGAAGACATTCAAGTCTTGACTCGGCGGAGGCGTGACGGGGGCGGCCGGAGCCGCTGGTTCGTCGCTGCCCGTCGGCGGAGGCAATGCGCTCGGTCCTCCGTCGGCTTCCGACTGGGCGGCAAGCATCGCCGTGAACGGCTTCACCATGCCCATCAAGGCGAAGGCGCCGATGGCGTAAAAGGTCAGCCGCACCAGGGGTGAGGTCGGTAACTTCATATATCTTCCGTCCAGAAAGTGAGCCGCCCCTGCGAGCGACGAACCATCAGCGTTTAGAGTTTGGCCAGCTTCTCGAGCTGCTTTTTGGCCTGGGCGGCCAGTTCGTTGTCGGGATACTTGTCGACCACAAATCCATAGAACCGCTTCGCGTCGGCGATCAGCTTGGCGCGGGCGGCATCCTTGGCGCCCATGATCTGCACCTCGGAGCAACGCCCCGCTTCGTAGGCGGCCTTCGCCTGCCAGTTTTTGGTTTCTGACGAGGCGTTGTCGCCGCCGTACTGGAACATGGCGGTGGTGAATTCGCGAATCGCGGTGTCGTAGTCCTTCTTTTCGAAGTGGACCTCGCCCATCATGAAGCGCGCCCGGGCGCCGACATGGTCGCGTGACTTCTCGGCGGCCACGGCGTAGTCCTTCAGTGCCGCTTCGCTGTCACCGGCCTGGTGACTGGCCCAGCCGAGTTCGTAGTGGGCCTCGGCGAGCACTGGCGATTGCGGGTGTTTCTCTGGAATTTGCGAAAGGAGCTCTTGGGCTGTCTTCCAGTCCTTGAGCTGCGAAGCGCTCTGGCCGCCGTGCAGCAGCGTGAGCTGCTCAATCGTGGGGGACGACGCTTTGGCCTTCGCCGCGGCCTGGTAGGCGGGGAGCGCCTCCTTGAAATTGTCCTGTCGGAAGAGGCATTCCGCCTTCATGAACAAGCCGTCCGCAGCCAGCGGTCCGGCTGGATAGCTGGCCAGCTGCTGGTCGAAGCTCTTAAGAGCGTCGGCGTATTGCTTCTGCTGGAACTGCGACCAACCGAGCTTGTAAGTCGCCTTCTCCGCCAGCTCGTCGCTGGGCTTTTTGCCGAGCGACGATTCATAGGCCGCCACCGCGTCCGAGTACTTCTTGGCGTCGTAAGCGCCTTCGCCGACGTGAAACCAGGCTTCGGCCGCAAAGCCGCTCTCTGGAAACTCGCTGGCCAGTCGCTGAAACACCGGAACGGCTTCTGCATGCTTCTCCTGCGATTTGAAGGCCCAACCGAGTTCGTAGAGCACCTTGTCGGCGGCTTCGTAATTGGGATGATCCTTGAGCAACTCTTCGAACGTGGCGACGGCGGCAGGGAAGTCGTTCAGCCCAACCTGAGTCAGTCCCTTCTCGTAGAGAGCATCTGTGCGGTTGGTTTCGTTCGGATCGGACTTCAGGAAGGTGTCCAGGTCTTCGAGAGCCCCCTTAAAATCGCCTCCCTGACGGCGGCTGACGGCGCGGCCCAGACGAGCATCGGCGGCCAAGGCATGGTCGCCGTGCTGGTCCAGCAAGGAAGTAAAGCTCTGAGTGGCCGGCTCCAGTTCCTTGAGCTTCAAGTGGGCCCATCCCTTGCCGTAAAAGGCATAGGGAGCGAACGCCGATTCCGGAAACTTCTCGGCAACGACTCCGTATTCGGTAGCGGCTGACTTGAAGTCGTTCGAGGCGTAGCTGAATTCGCCCAGGCGATAGTGAGCCTGATCGAGCAAGGCGCTATTCGTGAAATCGGTCAGCAGCTTGTTGATGGTTTGCTTCGCATCGTCGGACTGACCGAGTTTCTGCTGTGAGCGGGCCAGCAGGAGCAACGTCTCGTCGGCCTGACGCCAGTTCGGAGCGGCCTCCTGCGAAGCGGCAAGCGACTTCGCGGCATCGGCAAACTTGTCCGTGAAGAACTGGCTTGCGCCCCGCAGGTAGTTGGCTTCGGCCACCTGTTCCGGCGCTTTCAGGTTCTTCTCAGCGCCGGCGAGCGACTGGATGGTTTCGTCGTACTTTTTCTGCAGGAATTGAGCGAGCGCGAGGCGCACCTGCCAAAGCGCGGCGTCCGGATGATCGGCATGCTTGTCGATCAATTCACGATAAGCGGTCTCCGCTTCGGGATACTTTTTCAACTGAAGGTTGCACTCCGCAGCCACATAGTTCACATCGCCGATAAGCCGGTTGTCGGGATACGCTTTGCGGAAGGCGGCGCAGTGCTGGAGGGCGGCATCAAACTGCTTCAGGTCGAGCGCCGCGAACGCTGCGTTGTAGAGCGCCTGCGGGGCGATTTCGTGTTGCGGCTGGTCGGTGGCAATCTTGGCGTACAAGGCAAGCGAGTCGGGCCGCTTGCCTTCGAGTTCGTAGAGCGCGTCGGCTTTGTCCATTTGCAGGTTGATCAGGTAAGGGCTGTCGCCCCCCTGCTGCAGCAGTTGATCCGCGAGGTCGGCTGCTTTTTGCGGCTGCTTGTCGCGCAGGTGAATCCGAGCCAGCCAGTGGGCCGCTTCGACCGAGTCGGGAGATTTGGCCTTGATCGCGGCTTCAAGCCACTGTGCGGCACGGGCAAAGTTGCCAGCCCGATAGAGGGCGCGCCCCGCGGCCATGGTGGCCTCGGGAGCGCTAGCCGACTTGGGAAAGTCGATGACCACTTTCGCATACACCACCCCGGCTTCTGCAAATTTCTCTTGCTTCGCCAGGGCGAACGCCTGCCGCATCAGCGCGTGATCGGCAGCAGCAAAGTCCTTCGTGGCCGCGACGTCGGCAAACATTTTGGCCGCCGTTTCGCTGTCGCCAGACTGCAAGATGGTCTCCGCTTTGCGCATCCGAATTTCGGTTGCCAGCGGATTGTCAGCGAAGTCTTTCAGGAAGGCGTCATAGGTCATGCCCGCTTCGGGGTATTGCCCGAGTTCCTCCTGCGTCACACCCAGGGCGTAGAGGGCTTCGGCCCGCCGGCCCGTTTCCGGAAAGTCTTTGAGCAGTTGCTGATAGGCTTCGATCGCCTCAGGCTTCTTGTCGAGGGAGTAAAGCGCCTCGCCGCGGAAGTAGATCGCCTCCTCGGCGTGCCGCGATTTGGGGAACTGCTTTACCAACTCGGCAAAATGGTTGGCGGCGCGCTGGAACATCTCCCGGTTTCCGGCCACTCCGAGTGAGTACTCCGCCGAGGCGAGGTTCTGGTAGGCATCCTCGAGGAATGTGAACTTCGGATGATCCTTGATGACCGCCGCAAAATTGTCGGCCGCTTCGGCGAATTGTTTCAGTTGCAGCTGGCATTGCCCCAGATGGAACTGGGCGCGAGGAGCCAGCGGATCCTTGGGGAAGTCCTTGAGGAACTTTTGCCACTGGCCGGCGGCGGGCTCGAAGAAACCGTTCTTCTGGGCGTTGACCGCGCCATTGAATGCCAGCTTGGCTTCGTCCGACGATTCGGCCCCGGCGTCCTGGGCCTGGGCCGGCAGGGCGAGCGCCGCCAGCATCACAAGCCACATGGCCAGCCTGAAGATGGAATACGACTGTAGCTGCATCATCCCATGCACCCTTAATTTGCAGAAAGCGTCGCCCGGCGGAAGCGGCGCCGCCGGCGTCGAAAGGAACGCACCGAGCGCCGACGCCTGTCCGACGCCTGGCGGTGGTACGAACGCGGTTGGTCGCTGGTTTGCCTCTACGCTGCGAAGAGCCACTTCCGGTTCCAGTTCCTGCGATCGCCTCGGTTGCCCGGCAGAGGGGCGACAGTTCTGCTACGATTTCCAGCGATTGAACCGCTCGACGAGCGTTCGATAGGTTCTGGCGGCCGCACTAGATCAGTCTACAAGCGGCCCCGGAAGCGGTAAAGCAATCGGACGGCGGTCCTTACGCATCAGGAGTTGGCTGGCAACCGCGTCTTTCGTTACAGGCGGGCCGAAATTTTTTGACAAGCGGCGGAATCCCGCCACCTGACCGATACTAAAACAGCACCAGGCGGTTAAGCATTCCGCCAACGCCGGTTCCCGCGGGGAGACCGAGGGAAATGCCCGACTCCGCCTTTAGACACCTCCACTGACCACTACTGAGCCACTCGTGAAAAACATCCTGATCACCGGCGGGGCCGGTTTCATTGGCTCTCACCTGACCGAAGCCTTGCTCGGACAAGGACATCGTGTAACGGTGATCGACGACGAGTCGACCGGCCGGGCGACGAACCTTGCCGCCGCCCAGCAGTCTCCTAATTTCACGCTCTTGAAAGGGTCGGTCTCGGACCAGTCGCTCGTCCGCAAGGCCCTGGATGGCAAGGATGAGGTCTATCACCTCGCAGCCGCCGTCGGTGTGGCGCTGATTGCCAAGCAGCCGCTCCAGACGATCGAGCGAAACATCTACCCCACGCAACTGCTGCTCGACGAGCTCTCAGCCCGCCACCAGGCGGGTCAAAAGGTGAAATTCTTTCTGGCGAGCACCAGCGAGGTCTATGGCAAGAACCCCAAGCTGAAGTGGAACGAGGAAGACGACCTGGTTTTCGGTCCGACGACGCGGCCCCGTTGGTCGTACGGGGCCTCGAAAGCCATCGATGAATTTCTGACGCTCGCTTGTTCCCGACAGTGGGGACTGCCGGTTGTCATTGCGAGGTTTTTCAATGTTGTCGGTCCGCGGCAAACCGGGGCCTACGGCATGGTGCTGCCGCGGTTTGTCGATGCGGCGCTGCGGGGCGAACCGGTCGTCGTCCACGACGACGGACAACAGGTACGCTGCTTTGCCCACGTGGCCGACATCGTCGAAGCGGTGATCCGACTCATGGAGGCGCCCGGAGCGCTCGGCCGGGTGTTCAACATCGGAAGCGACAAGCCGGTCACCATCCTGGAACTGGCCAAACGCACGATCGCCGCGGCTGGTTCGTCTTCGACCGTTCAGTTCCAGACCTACGCCGACGCCTATGATCGCGACTTCGAAGACATCCGGCACCGGGTGCCCGATCTGTCCCGGCTGCAAAGCACGATCGCCTATCAGCCGAAATCTGGCTTGGACGAGATCATCCGCGACGTGATTGCCTGGCGTCGCGGATAGTTGGTTGCTAGTTGCCTTTCGTCGGGCTGAGTCTGCCCCGCGGCGCTTACTGAAGCAGCCAATCCACGGCCTTCTGCGCCAGTTCGTCCTTTCCGGCCGACGACACTTCGAGCGACTTCTCCGCGCCAGCGGCTTTGTACGCTGCTTGCACCAATTCCAGCTTTTCTGCCGGCTCACCGGCGACAAACAGCTTTTGCGGCGCCGACAGCGTCAGCATCCCCGGCAGGTCGCCATACTTGGCTCCACCCGGCAGGAACTGCGGGTGGTGGAAGTCGCTTAGCTCCGCGAAGCGGAACCCAGTCGTGTCGACGACAGCCCGGTCCACCGCGCCTTCAGCCTGTGAGCGTGCGGCCGCAACCCAGGCTCCGGCGGCTCCAAGACCGACCAGGTCGATCTTCTCCGCCTTGCGCTCGTGATTCTGCACCAAGGCGACGGCTGTCAACAAATCGTGCACCCGCTGGGCAAAGAGCGCGTGGTTGAAGCCGAACGTATAGCCCGCGAACTCACGAGGGTTCGCCACCTTGCGGGTCCGCTCCACTGGCTTGTCGTCGGCGAGGAATTCGCCCTGCATAAACAGGTCGAGACCAATCACTGTCACGCCCGCATCCAGCAGTCGCTTGACTTCGGCGGTGGGCTCGCCGCGATCGGTGAACAGCCCCGCCTTGCCTTGCTCATGTGCCCAAACGACCGCCCTTCCCTTCCAGTCCTTCGGGTAGAGAAACGTAAAGGGCAGCTCTTCGCCGTGGCGCGTGTTGCGCACAAGGCCCGACATGCGAATCCATTTTCCCTCATCGAGCTTCTCGGTCTGCTCATAGCTCACATCGGCAGCCGAAGGCAAATCCCGGCCGATGAGCACGTCGAGACCGCCGCCGACAACTTCCCGCCAGCGCTGGAGCGAGCTTTGGTCCTTGGGCTTGAGTGCGGCGAGTTGTTTTTCGGTGTCGTCGTCCCACGTTTGCAGCAGTTTGCGCTCAAAGTCGTCGCCGCCCGGTGGTTGCTTGCGGTCTTGTTCATCCCAGACGGTCAATTGCTCGCGGGAGAGGCGTTTGTAATCTTCCTCCACGACCGGTTCCTGCAGGCCAAGCTTGAAATACTGGTTGACCCAGCTGTAGTAAGCCGACCGGCTGACGTAGTTGTAGTTGTGGCCGAAGTGAGTCAGGTTGACGAGCGTCACCTGCTGCGGAGCCCCCAGCAAGGCATAGAGGCCCTTGATCTCCGGGAATCCCTTGGTCGCCATCTCGCGCGTCCAGTCATCGGCAGCCGTCATGCCCTGCGGCTTGGGAGCAAACAGCGAGGCAAACTCGATATTGCCGGTGTTGACGCGGAGGCAGCTGGAGTTTTCGCACGTGCAGCCCCCCTGCATCGACGTGGAGACCATCACCGCCGGGAACGACAGCGCAATGCGAGGATCGATCGCCGAGAGCAACATCGTCTGCGTGCCGCCGCCGCTGGCGCCGCTTACTGCAATGCGCGACGGATCGACATCAGGCAGCGACAGCAGGAAATCGAGCGCGCGAATGGAGTTCCAGGTCTGCAGCCCCATGATCGACTGCAAGCGGGCTTCGGCCTGAGGACTGTAGAGGCCCCAATTCTCCTTCGAGTTCATCTCAGGGCGTTGCTTGGCGAACTGATGCGCGAGCTCGAAGGAAAGCTGAGTGCTATCGGCATAGCCGATCATGTCGTAGTGGAAACAGACGCATCCCATCCGGGCAATTTGCACACAGCGAGCCTGCAGTGGACTGCGTCCTCCTTCTTCGAAACGCTCAGCGCCACGGGCGATCTCCCGGCGCACGGCCTGCTCGCCCGCATCGTGAAACCGGCCATTCGACCAATGTCCGTGCGGATGGAGCACACCCGGCGCTTTGCCGGTCAGGTTTTTGGGTCGGTAGAGGCTGCCCGTCACGAAGAAGCCGGGGAAGCTCTCGAAATAGACTCTTTCGACCGTGTAGTCGCCTTGGTCGACGAGCCCGTGAATCACGGCGTTGAGCGGAGTCTTCTCCGGCAGCGGCCAGAGTCCCTGCGAGACGAGAATCTGCCGGCGAACAAATTCGGCTCGCTTGTTCCACTCATCGACCGACTTGGGCACGGCAAAGGGGAAATAGCCGTCCAAGTCCTTGAGTGGCTTCAGCCGGACGTCGTTGGGTTGCTTGCCCGCCTCCAAAACGCGTGGAGGAGCATCTGCAGCGCTACCGGATTCGGTCGCGATCAGTGCCGCTGAAAAAAGTAACGCCAGGGAGACAACCGAACTAAAACGCCCGATCGAACGTTGCGGCAGCATGGCGGGGCACCTCAAGGCGGGATGGCATCGAAAACGAGGGCTGAATCGCCGCCCAGTCTACGATGTGCCGAAGCGCTAAGCCAGATTTCGCTCGCGTTTTTCCTAGGCGGCCGCCGCCGCTCGCTCGGCTGCCTTGCGAGCAGAGCGCTTGCGGACCTGCATGTTGAGGAACTCGACGATCAGCGAGAACGCCATGGCGAAGTAGATGTAGCCCTTGTTGATCGAGGTGCCGATTCCTTCCGCCACCAGCATCACGCCGATCAACAGCAGGAACGAGAGGGCGAGCATCTTTACGGTCGGATGACGTTCCACAAATTCCGCGATGCGGCTGGCGAAAATCATCATCACCCCGATGGCGATAATCACTGCAGTGACCATCACCCAGATCGATTCGGCCATACCGACTGCCGTGATGACCGAATCAAGTGAAAAGATGAGATCCATGGCGACGATCTGGGCAATGATCGACCAGTAAGATCCCCGCCGCGCCGCCGCGTTTTCATCGTGAGCCCCTTCCACCTTGTGGTGGATCTCGCGGACGCTGCTCTGGATGAGGAACAATCCGCCGCCAAGCAGAATCAGGTCTTTGACCGAAATATCGTTCACTTCCTCGTGCCCGCCGAGCCAATCAGCGGCAATGCCCAGCTGCGCGAGATGAAAGATCGGCTCGGTCAGCCCCATGATCCAAGTGATGAGCAGCAGCAACAGAATCCGCATGCCCATCGCCAGGCCGAGGCCCCACAGCCGGGCGCTGCGCTGCTGGCTCTCATGCAGGCGAGCGGTCAGGATCGAGATGAAGACGATATTGTCGATCCCAAGGACGATTTCCATGGCCGTTAGGGCCAGCAGGGCAATGGCTTCAGTAAGCATGAAATGTCCGTCTTGTTAGCCCAAAAACCCGTAGCCGTTCGCCGAGATCACGTCGTGTAATCGGCGTTGAATTTCACGTAGTCGACCGTCAGATCGCTGGTCCAAAACCGAATGCCGGCCGAGCCCTCGCGGAAAGTGAGCGCCAGTTCGGTCTCGCGCTGGTTCTTGATCGCCTGCGAAACCGTCTTGGCGTCGAACGGCAAGGGAGCTCCCCGCTCGTAGAGTTTGTGACCATTGACCGTCAGGTCGACTCCCGCAGGATCAAATGTTATGCCGGAATAGCCCGCCGCCGAGACAATTCTTCCCCAATTAGGATCTCCGCCGGTGATGGCTGTCTTTACCAGGGCGCTGTTGGCCACCGTCTGAGCGATCTGACGGGCCTCGGCGGCGGTCCGGCAGCCTTCGACGCGCACGCAAATCAGGTGTGTCGCCCCCTCGCCGTCGTTGGGGATTTGCTTCGCAAGTTCGATGCAGGTCTCGGTGAGCGCCGCCTGGAAGGTCTGCAAATCTTCGCCCGCCAGCGGAGCTCCGCCTGCCTGGCCGCTGGCCAGGAGCAGCAGGGTGTCGTTGGTGCTCATATGCCCTTCGACGCTGATGCAGTTGAAGCTCTCATCGGCTGCGGCCTTAATCGCCGCCTGGGCGACCTCGGGCGTGAGCGGAGCGTCGGTCATCATCACGGCGAGCAGGGTGGCCATGTTGGGACCGATCATCCCGGCTCCCTTAGCAATACCGGCCAGATTGATCGTCCGCCCACCGAGCTGGAGCTGTCGGCTGGTGATCTTGGGACCGTTGTCGGTCGTCAGGATGCCGCGCGACGCGACGTGCAGCGCCGCCTCATCACGGGCGAGCTTCGCCTGCGCCGCCTTGGTGCCTGCGGCGATCTTCTCCATCGGGAGAAACACTCCGATCACACCGGTCGACATCACCAGCGCCTGCTCCGGTTTGGCGCCGCAGGCCTCTGCCGCGAGACGGGCCATTTCGACGGCGTCGTTCCAGCCGCGCTGTCCCGTGCAGGCGTTCGCGTTGCCGGAATTCACCGCGACCACGCGAACATCGCTCGCCGGAGTTCGCTGCCGGTCGAGCACGACCGGAGCGGCG
>JAEZAS010000189.1 GCA_023430365.1 Planctomycetota bacterium | reverse complement strand
TCTTCGACGTTGCCCGGCGGCAGTTCAGTTCGCCGCAGATGACGCTCGCCAGCACCGCGATTGCTCTGCGCGGGGACAAACTGCTCATCGACCTGACGCCGGACGCAATGATGGCCAGCGGAACGATTGACTATCGCGGCGACCTCGAGCGTCTCTCGAGCTGGCTCGTAAGCCCTTATGAGCCGCGCCCCTGGCAGCTTGGCGGATCGCTCATGGGCAGCGTCGAAGCCAAGTACACGCAGGGAGTGGTTCAGGCCACCTGGAACACCGACATCGAACAGCTCTCGTACTCCACTCCGGCTCCAGCGCCGGCTAGACCGCCGCTCGCGAACGTTTCGACCGCGCCGCAGACCGGCATGCAGCCGCAGTGGGTCGAGCCGCGTGTGACTTTGAAGGGACGCGGGCAGTACGACCCGAAATCCGATTCGCTCCAGATCGCCAGCAACGAACTGACGTCGTCGGCCTTGGGTTTGGCGATTGCGGGGAAGGTCGACGGAGTTAGTTCCGCTTGCATCACCGATCTCCAAGGGGAAATCTATTACGACGGCGTCAGCGTGAGCGAAAAGCTACGACCGATGCTCGGCCCGACGCTGCAAATCACGGGTAAGGAGCAGCGGAAATTCGCACTTCGCGGCCCGCTCTTCCCGCCGGCCGGTTACGTGTCGCCTAAGGGCATCGCTCCGCTCGTGCATAACGATCTGCAAGGGCAGGGGAGCGTCGCCTGGCAGGAAGTGAAGTTCGTCGGCCTCACGGCGGGGGCGGCCGAGGTTCCTGCGGGGCTCAGCCAGGGAGTGATCACGTTTGGGCCGCTCAACATTCCGGTCAGCGAAGGGCGCATCGCCGCGACGCCGCGTGTGGCGTTGAACGAAGCCACGCCGACGCTGATGATCGATCGCGGTCAGGTCGTCGATCAGGTGCGTCTATCCCCCGAGATTTGCCATACGTGGCTCAAGTACGTCGCCCCGCTGCTGGCGGACGCAACGCGTGCGGAAGGGAAGTTCTCCGTTGGACTCTCAGGGGCCGCGGTGCCGCTGACTCAGCCCGAAAAGGCCGATGTGGCCGGTTCGCTGGTCATCCACCGGGCGGAAGTGGGACCGGGTCCGTTGGCTCAGCAGTATCTGGCGCTCGCGCGACAGGTGCGGGGCCTCGTCGAACGCAATCCGAACATCGCTCCGCTCATCGATCCGGAGAAAGGCGTGCTCGTGTTGCCCGAGCAGCAACTCGACTTTCAGGTGATCGACGGCCGGGTGCATCACCGCGGCTTGAAGATGACGGTGAAGGACGTGGTGATCACGACGCACGGCAGCGTGGGGTTCGATCAGAAGATCGACCTGGTTGCCAACATTCCGGTGCAGGATAGCTGGGTGCAGTCGGGCAGCCCGCTGGCAGCGCTCCGCGGACAGTCGATCGCGATTCCGATTCGCGGTGATTTGAAGAATCCAAAACCAGACGCCAAGGCGCTCACCGACCTGGGTACCAATCTGATTCGGGGCGCCGCGCAGAACGCGATTGAGAAGGAACTGAACAAGGGTCTGCAGCGGTTGTTTGGACCGGTGCAGCCACAAAGTCCGTAGTTGTGTCGGAGTGGAATTGAACTGCGGTGGGCTGCTGCGGGGCGGGGCCCCTCACCCAGGCCCTCTCCCGGAGGGAGAGGGGAGCGGGGTCGGCTATGCCTCCCTGCCGGCGCTTAGCCAGCACGGCAAACGCCGCGTGCTTGCAGTTTGAATTGTGCTTGCCCGGCGGGAATGTTTTGCCTATACAACGCGCTGGACCTGCTCCGGCGGAGCGTTTTCAGGGGGTCATCGACATGTCGCCACGACGTTTCACGCTCATTGCGGCAGCATTGCTGGCGGCGGTGATCCTGCCCGGATGCAGTCCCGCCGCCAAGCTGGTGGGGACGTGGCAACTCGACACCAGCAGCGCTGCGTCGCAGTTGTCGGGTGGCAACCAAACGTTTGCCGCGCTAGCGAATCTCGCTCAGGCGTTCAGCATGAATGTGGAGTTCAAGGGAGACGGCAACGTCACCGTGACTGGCAGTGTTTTCGGTCAGCCGCAGACTGCCCAGGGAAGCTGGCGCTATGTGAAAAGCGATGGCGACACGCTCGTGCTGATGATGAAACCCAATCAAGGCACGGAGCAGGAAGTGCGGGTGCGGCTGGTCGATTCCGACCATCTCGAGATGGCGCCACCCTCCTGGGTGTCGCAGACGACGGCCAGGCCCGTGCCCTTTGTCCGCGTCAAACCCAAGTAACCCATTCAATCGACTCAACGATTTTGCAGATCGACGATCAAGGAGGATCATCATGTTGGCCAAGGGATGGATGCCTGCGCTGGTGGCGGGTTTTGTGTTCGCGGGATTGGTCGGCTGCGGCGGTTCGGCCAGCACCCCGACGGTCGAAACGACGGCTGCTTCCACCAATGCGGAAGTGCAGTTGCTGCCGCTGCTCGAGCGTCTGCCCGGCGATTGGGCTGGCGTGATGGTGATCGACCAGGAAGGAGTCAAAGGACTGCCGGCCGACAAGGTCGAAGCGCTAAAGGCCATGGAGATGGGCATCTCCTTCAGCCCGCAAGGCGAGATGGTCCTCTCGGGCTACAACAACGGTCAGCCGTACGAGAGCCGCGGTGCGTGGCAGCTCGTCAAGGAAGAAGGGGACAAGCTCACGCTGCGGTCGATCGAAGGAGACGGCACGCAGAAGGACATCGTGCTGATGTTCGACGGCAACGACCGCTTCCTGATGCCGCTGAAGACCGAGGTGGCGAACCTCGGCGCGATGCAGTTCGAGCGGATGCGGTAAGAGCTTGAATGACCAATGACCAAACCCCAATGACCAAGGTTTGAAGAGAACCTTGGTCATTGGTCATTTGGGAATTGGTCATACGTCATTTTGCCTGCTCTGGTTTGTCCGCCGCCGCTTTCTCTTTCTCGGTGGCCGGTCGGATGGCGCCGAACAGGTGGCCGCCGACGCTGTCGTGCTGCCAGGTGCCGGCGTAGCGACCTTCATAGATAACGACGCGCGCTGAGAAAGTTCCCATCTCCGGAATCGTAAAGCGGGTCATCGTGATGACCGGCGTATCGCCTGCCCATTTGATCTCGATCGGCAGCGGAACGACCGCGTCGGTCTTGCCGTACTTGATCCGGGCTTTGATCAGCCAAAGGTCCCCCTCGGGCAGTTTCTTGGCGCTGGTGATCGTGTAGGTCTCGTCGCCGCCAGGTACGACCTGCTCCTTCTTCCCTTCGATCGTGAACTGGCCGTCGAAGTAGGCGCCGGTGAGCGTCTTTTCCAGCCGCTTGATCAGTTCCTCTCGGTTGGGCTCTTGCGAGGGAGCGGCTTGCTCTGCGGAGGATTGTTCCGGAGCGGCTGGGGGCTGAGCCAGCAGCGGCAACGGGAAGAGCAGGGCGGTGGCAGCAACCAAGCGGGCAAACAGGCGGCGGTTCATGGCGATCCTCCCCAGATCGGGCAAGCGTGGTGAATCGCCTTTCAATATCCCAGACGCCCCTGCGATTCTCAACGGCTGGCCAAGACTGAGGAAAGGCCGGCCGGCTAACGGCTCATGGCGGGGCTGCGGTGGCTGCTCTCCGACCGGCTCCATTGCGGCGAGACCACGCACATCGCGTAGCTGAACACGACACTGCCGTACATCTTCAGGCGGGCGAATAGTCCGGTGAAGAAGCCGCGCTTCTTTTCCTTGGACCGCTGCCACAGATTGGGACAGATGAAATCGATCCGTCGCAATCCATGCACGCTGATCAGCCGGTTCATCGCGGCCTCGATCCGGAACCCGGTCGCAGCCGACTCGCTCAACGAACAGAACAGGTCGCGGCGAATCGCCCGCTGGCCGGTCAATATCGGCAGGCCGTAGAGATAGATCGGGTTGATCAGCGGACCGCGATCGAACAAGCCGCAGACCATTTCCGCTTCGCCGCTGAGCATCGGCTGGATCAGGCTGTCGACGTGGTCGACCGTAAGATTCAGCAGGTCCGCATCGAAGAAGACGAGAATCTCCGCGCTGGTCGTACTACAGCCGCGGCGCATCGCTTCGCCCTTGCCAGGAGTCGGCTCCAGGGCCACACGGGCCCCCGCGTTGATCGCGTCTTCCGAGGTGCCGTCGGTCGAAGCGTTGTCGATGACGATCACCTCGTCCACCATAGGCGACAATCGCACGACACGCAGGACCTCTGCGATCGTGGCCGCTTCATTGTGAGCCGGAATGAGGGCGGCAACCCTCGGCTTTGCTGCCGGTTCCTCCGGACGCGACGCGGGCGTCCTCTGTTCCTCGCGAATCATTGCCTTGTTCTCCGTCCAGGCGGCTGACGATGCGGAGTCAGCCGCAGTTGAGGCGGAAGAGATGCAAGTCGCGGACCGGAGAATTCCTTTTGCGGCCGGTGGAGCAGCCCGCGCGTGAAAAGAGCCCCGATGCGGGGCAATTGCCTCGGGGCCTGTCGGCGGCGATTGTCGATCGCTCGGCCAGACGGTCAATTCTGCCGCATGAATTGCGATTGGCCGCAGCCGTGCGAGATATTCACACTCCTGGGGCGATGGAGCGCTTTGCCGTTTTTCCGTGGCCCAATTGGGGTCGCCCTGCTACAATGAACTGATCATTTGTATACGACCGTTCGTGTGAATCGCGGCGGGCTCTTTGCGGTTAGGCGGTTATGGATGTTGCCTCCAAACTGGCGATTCTCGCCGACGCGGCCAAGTACGACGCCTCCTGCGCCTCCAGCGGTTCGAAGACCACGCGCCCTGGCAGCCGCCTGGGCAGC
>JAEZAS010000137.1 GCA_023430365.1 Planctomycetota bacterium | reverse complement strand
GGGGGCGGGTCCGGCGCGCCCCCCGCCCCCCCCCCCGCCCCGCAGTGGCACATTACCCGTCACAATGGCAGCAGCCCGACTTCTCCACCGGCTGCTCGTACTTGTCGTGATGGCGCACCCACCACATTCCCTTGCCGTCCAGGTCGGGCATGCCGTCCCATCCCTCGCCGCGGCCGAACGGAGTGACGTCGAGAAGCTGGTAGGTGGCCAGGAACGTGTCGAGGCCGCGACCATAGGTGGAGTAGGTGTGAAAGATCCGCTGGCCATCGCGGAGAAACACGCTCAGCCCCGGCAACTCACCTTTGATGTCCGGAATCTTCTTCTCGTCCACCAGCTCCTGCGTGTTGCGATAGTTCCACTCGGTCTGCCCCCGCTCGGGATCAATCGTCACATGGAAGTCGTAGTTGAAATCGCTTCCGTACGACGAGAACCAGGGAAACTTCCAGCCCATTCGCTGCTGGAACGGCTGGATCTTGGACTGAGGAGCCCGGGAGACGAGCGCGAACGTGGTGTCCCGCTGCTCCAGGTGAGTGATGGCAAACGGGGGGATGTTGTCGGTGAAGTACGAACAACCCGGACACCCTTCCGTCCAAGGCGCTGTCTGCCCCGGCGGCGGCTCGTCGGAATCGAACATGAAGTGATAGAGGATCAACTGCCGCCGCCCCTGGCACAGATCGAGCAGCCGCACGCGCCGGCCGTCGGCGGCCTCGAACTCATAGTCCTTGTCCAGCTGGACCATCGGCAGGGCGCGGCGCTGGATATTCAGTTCGTCCTTGAGCCGGGTGAACTCCTTTTCCTTGGCCAGCAGCTCCTTACGGGCCGCCAGCCACTCGTCACGCGTCGCCACGCGGGGGAGTTCGATCGTTGCCGTTTCGGTGGACATAGATAGACACCCTGAATGCGAGAAGAGAAACGTCGCCAGCACCGGCGCACACGCGCCTCGCGGAACAGCCCAGTGGCTGCTCGCTCCACTTCGTGGCCACGACTGGGGGCTGAACTCTGGCGAATTCAGCTACGTCGGCCAGTGAATGCACGCGGCAAACTACTTCACGCGGTGGTAATGCGCGGTCATGAACCGCATCCAGCTGCCGTCGTCCTGCAGGACCTGCGAGCTGAGCGTGCGATGGTCGTCGCTGATGAACTCGATGATGTCCTGATACTTCGCCGTCGAGCCGTCCCCCGCCATGCTCGGCCCTTCGGTGTCGAACGTCAGGATGGTGCCCTCCTCGTTGAGCGTCCCCTCGTAAATCCACAAGTGGGTCATGCAGGAAGCCACGAACGAGCCGACGAACTTGCCGCGCTGTGGGTCGTAGCCCAGCGTCATGATTGAGGTCACGTCCGTGCCGCCGGGCGATTGGCCAGTCCCTTCGCCGAGCGTCCACAGCCCGCCGAGCGAGCGCACCGTCTCCTTCCCTTCCGATTTCATCGGCGGCTGATCGGGCCCCATGACGCACTCCATCTGCGCCGTCCAATTGCCGACCAGCCGCGAGAGCCACTGATGTTCTTTTTGCGGTTCGGGAAACATGCTGAAATTCCTTGTTGCCAAGAGGAGAAACGAAGTGGAAAAGAGTCCCAGCGCCGGGCGCTCAATCGCCGAGCCGGCGCCACGGGACCAGCGAACGCACGCGGGCGTCTCGCAGATACAAACCGAGCCAGATCAGCACTCCCATGACGATCGGCGGGACGAATCCGTCGTCGACCCGCATATGCGTCATGATGGCGCCGCCGAGATAACCGGTCAGCAAGATCGCTCCCAGCACGGCCGTCTGTGGTATCAGGTACAGCACCGTGCAGGTGATCTCGACAATCGCCAGCGGGATGAGCACTTTGGGATTGACGCCAAACTTCGCCATTCCCTCGAGCACCTCAGGTGGCTGCAGCACCTTCATAACGCCGCTCATGATCAGCCCCAGGACCGGCAGAACGCTGATCACGCGCCCGGTCCAAAGCATCCAGGTCGGGGTGCGGTTGGCCGATGGGTTGGTTGTGGTTGTGTCCATTGGTGGTGCAGAGGTCAGAGGTCTGAGGTCAGAGGGCAGAGGTCAGAGGTCAGAGGTCAGAATTCAGAGATCAGGAGTCGGAAGACAGGAGTCAGACGTTTGGGCTGCGTGTTGAAGCTAGTGGTGGCGGATGAAACTCACTTTGCCGCTTTCCGCTCTCCGCCTTCCGCTTTCATCCGCGCGAAATGTTCCGCCAGCTGGGCAAACGAGGCCTGGCAGCCCTGCTTCATCCCTTCGCGGCCGGCGGCGAATGCTTCGCGTTCGAGCCGTGTCGCATTCTGAGGCCGGACGCGGAGCGTGAGCGTTGTCTTGCCGCTCTCCTCCGCGAGCGTCATCACCCCGTACAACTCGCGCGGCCAGTTCGGCGCGAAAGGATGACGCGTCGTCCCGCCCTGTTCGTCAGAGAAGACGACAACGTTCACCAGGCGCTCCAGCGGCTTGATTTCGCAGTACAACAGCTTACCCCACATCATCGTGCCATCAGGCGACCGCATGCCATAGTGAAATCGTCCGCCGTCGCGAAAATCGAGGCTGGCCGACTCCATGCGAAAGCCTTGCGGTCCCCACCACTGCCGCAGTTCTTTCTCCTCCGAGTAGGCCCGCCACACGAGCTCTCGCGGAGCGTCGAACGTGTGCGTGACGACAATTCCCTCTTCTTCGCTCACCAGGCTCACAACGCCTTGCTCGGCGGCCAGATCGGCGGCGAGGTGGTCGAGCATGTTGAGCCAGCTCGGGTAGGCGCCGGTCCGCTTCGCCAGCTCCTCGGAGACCGTCTGCTGCAAGGTGAGTCGCGTGTCGCCCGCTACATCCTCCAGGGTGACGGTAACCGTCGTCACCTCCGGCCAGTCCGACTCCTTGCCCGCGTCAGCTGACGTCACGGCGTTGCCCTGCTCGTCGGCGGTTCGCATCGTAAAGACCAGCCGCTGCGGCGGATCGACTTCCAGGTACTCGCCGATGCACCAGCACTGCTTTTCGTCCGGCGTGTGGATGCAGGAATGAAACTTTCCGCCAACCCGCAGGTCCAGCGCGCGGAACTCGATGCGACAACCGTCCGGCGCGTACCAGCGGAGCAAGTGCTCCCGGTCGGTCCAGGCCCGATAAACCAACTCCCGCGGAGCGGTAAACAAGCGGGTAATCAGCACCTCGCGGTCGGCCGACGAGGGAAGGGCAGGGGGAGTACTCGTTGCTTGAGTCATCGTCGAAACCTTTGCAGAGCAAGCGGAATGATCTCAAAACCGCACAGCAATCGTTGACAAGCAGACAGCGTTACGACCTGGCGTCGGCCTCGGCCACCTGCTTCATGCTCGCCAGCCCTTCCTCGAAGCTGCCGCCGACCATCTTGTCCATGTTCATCAGCAGGCCAAAGGCTTTGCCCATGAACGAGTTCTTGCCGCTCATCGTCCAGGTGACGAGCGTGCCTTCCCCCTTCGGCTGAAAGTCAAACACCGTCGTATTGACCGCCGCCATCGGACGCAGGAACTCCAGCCGTATCTCAATCTGCTCGCTCGGCTGACTCTTGATGATCTTCATCCGTCCGGCGCCGACGTTTCCGTTCCCTTCCCAGGCATATTCCGCCCCTTCGCCGGTGGTCGGGCCCTCGTAGGTTCGCTTCAGATTCGGATCGAGCTTCTCCCACGGCGACCAGGCTCGCCAGCGCTGGAAGTCGTTCACCTCCGCAAACACTCGCGAGGGCGGCGCATCGACCGTGGCCGACCGCGTAATCGTGAACTCGTCCGGCTGCATCGCCACCACGATGGAAAACAGCACGACCGCCAGAACAACGA
>JAEZAS010000061.1 GCA_023430365.1 Planctomycetota bacterium | reverse complement strand
CACTCCGTGTGCGGACAGCAGCGCCAACCCGCGCCCCACCGGTCCCCTCTCCCACCAGGGTGAGGGAAAGGGTAAGAGAGGCTCGCAGTACGAAGGACGAGCACGTTTCATTCCCATTGATGGCCGGAAGCTATGCCCGCTTTGGCCTCAGTGCACTTCGATGAGCATTCCTTCGGACGTCAGGCGCCGACGGATCTCATGCACCATCGATGCATGCCCGGTGGAAATGTTCTTGATTCGAGTACCGGATACCGCATCGACAAAGTCGCTCGAGTCGATGTGGACGACGTCAGTTTTCTCACATTCCAGGCATCGTGCCGGGGCCTTCCGCGTTCTCAGCCATTCGAGTCGAACCCGGTCTTCCTGAAGCCATTCTTCAATGGTCCGGCGGCTGAAGCATTTATGTATTTTGTCGGACGGATCGCTCAACTGACGTAGTTCTTCGTCGATCTCGGCAACTGTCTGAATGCACTCCGCCGCCACGACCGTTTGACAGTTACGGCACCACGACGCCCATTGGCGCGTGGTGAGCAGTCGGTTGTCAGCAAGGACGTAGCAGCAGTCAAAGTAGATGACTACATCAACGTCCCATTTTTCATTGACCCTAAATGTTTCAATGCCTGCCATTTGCGATCGGGCCTGGCCCTTGGAGAGGCTTTGGATGATGCGTTGGACATCGCCACTGCCAGAGAAGCGGGAAGACTGATCCGCATTCTACGGCTGAGCGAGGACAGCAGGGAAGCAATAACGCCAACGGCGTTTCATAACAGAGCCCAGGGTCGCGCCAGCGCACCCTGGGTTAGCGGGAATCAGACTGATCCGTAAACCCTGCAAGGGTTTCATCTGTGTCGCCGCTCGATCGATGTAACCCCTTCAGGGTTGGGATGGCAATTGGGGGGCGATCGCTACCCAGGGTGCGCGTGCCGCGACCCTGGGCTTTGGTGTGATACGCCTTCGGCGTAATCAATGGCAAAGCGTCCAAAACTTCGGTTAGGACGAAGATGGAATCGACATCTACTCTGCCGCTACCACTACAATGCGGCCATGTTTCGCATTCGCCGCATTTATGACGATGTCATTCCCAGCAACCAGGCTGCGATTCGCGAGGTCAAAAAAATCCTCGCCGATCAGTTTCCCGGCGTGGGAGCGCAAGAGATCGAGCAACTGAACGCTCGGCTCCGGAATCCGTTCGCCAAGCGGTTTCGCACGATTCTGTTCGTCGCCGAGAAAGGGGTCGGCCGGCTGCTGGGCTTTGCGCTGCTGCTGCACGATCCGCAGATCTCGTTCTGCTTCCTCGATTACCTGGCGACTAAAAAAGGAGTCGCAGGGCGAGGCGTGGGAGCGGCACTGTATGAAAAGGTCCGCGACGAAGCCCTCGCGCTCGAGTCGAAGGGACTCTGGTTCGAGTGCCTGCCCGATGAGGAAGGTCGCTGCGCCGATCCAGCCGTCCGCAAGCAGAACGCCGCCCGGCTCCGCTTCTACGAGGAGTTCGACGCCCGGCCGATCATCAACACCGGCTACGAAACCCCGGTTCCCGGCGGCAGCAGCGACAACATTCCGCACCTGATGGTCGATCTGCTCGATCGCGACGTGTCTTTGCGGGCCGAGCACGTGCGAAAAGTCGTCCGCGTGATTCTCGAGCGCAAGTACTCCGACATTTGCCCGCCCGAGTACATCGACCGGGTCGTGGCGTCGATCAAGGACCCCGTGCGTCGCCGCGAACCGCGCTACGTCCGTCAGCCGGCGCATCGACCGGCCCAGGCCGAACCGATTGAAAAGATCGCGGTCGCCGTGAACGACAAGCACGACATCCACCACATCCGCGAGCGCGGCTACGTCGAAGCGCCGGTCCGCATCCGCTCGATTCTCAACGAGATCACGCAGAATGGCCTCGTCGAAATCCTTCCGGTGAAGGAGTACTCGCTCGATCACATCCGCGCCGTGCACGATCCGCAGTTCGTCGAGTACCTGGAACGGGCCTGCGAAGCGACGAAGGAAAACCAGTCGATCTATCCCTACGTGTTTCCGATCCGCAATGCGACGCGGCCGCCAAAAGACCTCGGCTTGCAGGCGGGCTACTACTGCATCGACACGTTCACGCCGATCCATCGCAACGCCTTCATCGCGGCCAAGCGCGCCGTCGATTGCACGCTGACGATGGCGGACGAGATTCTCGCCGGCAGGCATCTAGCCTACTCGCTCGTCCGTCCGCCCGGGCATCATGCCGAGCGGCGGGTGTTCGGCGGCTTCTGCTACTTCTGCAATGCGGCGGTCGCCGCTCATTACCTGACCAAACACGGACGTGTGGTGATCCTCGACATCGACTACCACCACGGCAACGGGCAGCAGGAGATTTTTTACAAGCGCCGGGACGTGCTCACGATTTCGATCCACGGCCATCCGGAGTTCGCCTATCCGTACTTCACCGGGTTTGCCGACGAGCGCGGGGCGGGGCGGGGGGAAGGGTTCAACCTCAACTACCCGCTCCCCGAGGTGCAAACCGGCGAGCAGTATCGCGTCACGCTTCAGCAGGCGCTCGACGAGGTGACGAAGTTCGGCCCGGCGTTCCTGATCGTCGCGCTCGGACTCGACACGGCGAAAGGCGACCCAACCGGCTCCTGGCTGCTGACGGCCCGCGATTTTGAACTGAACGGCCGGATGATCGGCCAGCTCTCGCTACCGACGCTCGTCGTGCAGGAAGGGGGCTATCGGACACGGACCCTCGGCATCAACGCCCGACAGTTCCTCCGCGGCTTCAGCGAAGGAGCCTCCGGCCGAACCAAACCGCCGCGAGTCCCCAAACTGCAAATCACCCCGGCCGGCACAATCCCGGCCCCGCCGCAAATCACGCCATAAACCGGATCAAGCTACTTCAATAGAAGGCAGCCGGAGGCGAACCGCCTCCGGGCCAGCCCCGCGCGAGGACGTCGCCCCATCAGCCAGCGGGTCACCACCCGCCGAAAACAACCGATCGGGTCGGCCAGGCGAGACCGGTCCGCGGTCCTCTCTTAATAGCGTCATCCTCGCGCGGGGCTTCCGGCGGATGTGATCCGCCGGCTATTTGGCGAATTGTGTCGATTTTCGCGGCCTGTCGCTGGCCCAGCCGGCAAAACCGCCTTGGTCGGCTGGGCTGCCCGGCGGAACACCCTGATCTAGGGGCGTTCTAAAGTAGGGTAGTTGTGTTTTTTCGCGGGCAGGCCGGAGGCCTACCCTACGGGTGAATCGCTAGCCAACGCCTCTCCCGGCTGGTTAAACTGGGTTGACGTAGAGGCTCTGATCGAAGCACGGGACGTTCGTCCCGCTGGGAGTTTGCGATGTCTATCGTTTCATGCCCTCGTTGTCGGGATGAAGTTACCGTTCCAGCCAAGGCCAACCCGAGCGCCCTGGTTCGCTGCCCTTTGTGCCGCGAGCAGTATCGGCTCGAGGAAGCGCTCGACCAGTTGCCGCCGGCGCTGGTGGTGATCGACGGGGGCTATGACGACGACGAAGGAGAACTCGTCGGCGCAGGAGTCGGCGAATACAAGGTCGCCGGCGAATACGGCGGCAGCGGCTTCGATCGCGGCGGCGGTTACGGAGGGGACCCGGTGTTCTCGACCGGTGGTCCCGGCGGAACCGCGCTCGCCGATACGGGCGCCGCCGCTCCGACGCCCATGCTGACCGGCGTTCCGCGGCCGAAGCGGAAAGAAAAGTCGGCTGTGGCCGAAATCATCAAGGTGGTGCTCGGCGGCGTGGTCGGTTTGACCGCCGGCATGCTCATCCTGTGGTGGGTGGCTGACCGCGATCCGCTGCAGATCGGTCCGAGCGTCGCCCAGTACGCTCCCTGGATCGTCCCTGCCAAGTTCCACGGCAAGGGCGCCCAGCCGAAGCTCGACGGCAAGACCACCGCCGACAACACACCCGATACCTCCGGCGGAACCGAAATCGCCGCCAACCCCAGCGCCCCGGCCGCACCCGAGTTCGGCTCGCGCGACTTCAGCAGTGCCAATCCCGATCTGGAAGCCGCGGCCAACAGCTTCAACGCGGACAATCCCGGCGCCCCGAAGGCACCGTCGCCGAGCGCTCCCGATGCGTCGGCCGACTCGCTGCCGAGCATCGACCCGCCGAGCCTCGATCCGCTGGCTGACCCAGCCAGCCTGAGCATCGATTCCCCGCTGGGGGCTCTCGACGATCCGGCGATGGAAGCTCCCGGCAACAACAACCCGCTCAACGCGCTCGACAACGCTCCCGACCTGAGCCCGGCCGAAGATGAACCGACAACGCGTCCGGCTCCCGCCACACCGCCGAGCGAAACGCCCGATCCGCTCGCCACCGATCCCTTGAGCGATCCGCTGGCTGACCCGCTAGCCGATCCGCTCGCGCCGGCTCCCGCGTCGCCGCCGATGCCGGAGACTCCTCCGCCCGCCGAAGACACGCCGGAGCCGACGACGCCAGAAACAACCCCGCCCGCTCCGGAAACGGCCAACACGATTCCGCCAGCCGTCGAACCGACGACGCCGGCCCCGATGCCCGCTCCGATGCCGGAACCATCGCCCGCCGAGCCGACGGAGAAGCCGGTCGCTCGCGCCTCGGAAGTGACTCAGGCCGTGACCGCGGCGACTGCGGCTCGCGAAGCGTTTGACAACTCGCGCGGCCAGGCTCGCGAAGTGCGCCAGCAGCTAGCCACCGAAATGTACGACGCCGCAAGCAACCTCGGAGCCATGCTCGCCGGCGCTTCGACCGACGACGCCGGCCTCAACGAAGCGCTCGAAAAGCTCGAAAGCGAAGTCACGACGCTCGCCGAACCGAGCAAGCGGAACACGCTCGGCTTCCTGGCCGCCAAGCGCCTCGACACGCCCGAAGAAGGCCCCGGCATCCTGCTGGTCGGCACGGTGAAGGACTTCAAGTCGGTCGGTTCGCTCTATGAAACGACCCTGGAAATGCCCGGGCGCGAACCACGGGTGGTCTTTGTCGTAACAACCGAGAACCCGCAGGACCAATTCAAGGTTGGCGACCAGACGGCGATTGTCGGCCGGGTGATTCGCGACGTGAAGAAGGACCTGGCAGCCTACGGCGGCGAGCAATCGCTCGTGGTG
>JAEZAS010000007.1 GCA_023430365.1 Planctomycetota bacterium | reverse complement strand
CGCTGCTGCTCCCCGCCGTTCAGGCGGCCCGCGAAGCAGCCCGCCGGATCAAGTGCGCGAACAATCTGAAACAACTTGGCCTGGCGGTTCAAACGTATCACGACGCGCTCAACGTCTTCCCCGCGTCCGGCATCGTCGACACTACGACGCCCAGCTTTCGCCCACGCAGCGGCAAGATGTATAGCTGGCTCGTTCTCACGCTTCCCTTCGCCGAGCAGAACACGCTGCACGAACAGATCGACTTCAGCAAAACCGCGCTCGATCAATCCGAGACGGTTCTCAAGGCCCAGCCTCCCTACGTCGTCTGCCCGAGCGACGGCGCGAAGGGACGCTACTTTCAAAGCGCCGACCTCACCAGCAGCCGTTCGCTCGCCAAGGGAAACTACGCCGCGCTGGTCAGCCCGTACCACATCGATGACCAGGCCCGCTTTCCCGGCACGCTAACCTCGCACGTCCCCCACACGCTGCAACATGTCGCCCTCGACGGCAGTAGCAACACGCTGCTCGCCAGCGAAGTGCTCACCCGAGCCAACGCGACCGACCAACGAGGCGCGTGGCTGCTCCCCTGGGCAGGCTCCTCGCAGATTTCGGTCGACATGCATCCGGCAGGCAACTTCCCCTACACGCCTCCGGCAACGCCCAACCCGCCGTCGCCGCACGCCTACAAGGCGGACATCGCCAGCGCCTCGATCGCTCAGCCCCCCAACAATCAAGGGCCGAACCTCGACATGCTCTACGACTGCGACAACCCAGCCGACGCCCAGATGCAACGGATGCCCTGCAACACCGCCTCCACGTCTGCCCCCAGCGATTACCTGTCGGCTGCCCCGCGCAGCCGACATCCGGGCGGGGCAAACGCGGTCTACGTCGACGGGCACTACGGCTTCCTGAGCAACACGATCGATCCGATCCTGCTCGCCAACCTCGTGAGCATCTACGACGGCGAAATCGTTTCGCCTCCGTAGCCGGCCGACCACGTTCGTCGCAAAGATATTAACCACGCTCCAACGCGTGCGATCGCACACGACTCGCCCCGATGCTCAAGCGCAGCCAACAACACGCCTCCGCGGGGCCAGCCATTTGGCCGGTTCCCACGCTGATCGTCGGCGTCGTAATGCTGCTCATAGCTCCTTGGGTTCCGAGGCTGATTCCGACGAGCGCGGTCTGGTCCGACGAAGACGCCCGGCAATACGCTCAAGCCTCCGCAGACCTACACGCCAAAGCACACGCAGGTCACAGCCACGGCCAGCCGGGACACGATCACGCCCATGCCGGCGCCGCCGAGGAAAAAGCGGCAGCCCAAGCCGCCTTCGACGCAGTTCAAGCCCGCCGCGATTCAGCGGCTCGTCTTCAAAGCGGCACTCAGTACACGCTCCAAGCCTTTGGCCTGGTAGCCTGCATTGTGGGCGTCTGGGGCTATCTCAAACACCGCCCAAGATAAGCGTTGATCCGCTTTCTTCCGCATGACGATCCCCCCAGGCGATTCCAACCAGTCCTTCCATCGCCTCGACTTCCAAGCGGTCGCGCGCTGGATCGTGGAGGGCCCGCGTTCGATTCTGCTGCAGCCCGGTCACAGCGGTGGGCTCTGGTGGGACAAGGAATACCAACTCACGGAGAACCGCCAGTGTGGCGCTTCGCTCACCTCGCTGACGGTCTATCGCCCGTTCGTCTGTAAGGACGGGCTAACCTGGTCCATCCTGCGGCGGTGCGAGTTCCAAAAGGACGCCTATCAGACAATCTGGCAAAACCCCAATGCTCCGGCGGTAGCCATCACCTATGGACGGATTGAGAACGAACATCCGCAATTCGAACAAGAGATTCGAGACCTGGCCGAGACTCTCCTCTCGGAACTTCGGGAGCCACCCGCATCAGGAGCCGGCAAGGCGAAGCGGGAATTCGTTTGGCGTCAGGTGACGGGCTGGCAATTTGGAAGCCTTCAGTTTTGCGAAAGCGACCGTTTCACCGGCGCGCTACAAAAGTGGCAAGCTCTCGAAAGATCGATCAACGACGCCGCAGGCGATGAGGTCTTGCCGATCGAGTTGATCGAACGATTCGACGCAGCGCCCCTTGGCGCTCCGCTCGACCTGCCGGCGGCGGACGCGACTTGTTTTCACCGTCATGCCAATAAGTCGCGCCGGTCCAACGCAGATAACGTTTGAGCGATTCGCCCTGTTTCGCGGTCTTCGAGCTATCCCCAATGGCGAGTCGATGACTCGCGATAATTCCCGCAAATTCTCCCGGAAAACCCCTTCCCCGGTGGAGTTCGAATTGTCGAGCCGGAGCGCCTGGTTAGCATGAAATCAGACACTTCATTTACCAACCCTTCTCTCCCAGGGGAATTTAAGTGCCACTTATCCGCCTTCAGAGCGGCTCCGCTTCGCGTAAAGCCTTCACGTTGGTCGAACTGCTGGTCGTGATCGCCATCATCGGGGTGCTCGTTGCCCTGCTCCTGCCCGCCGTCCAGGCTGCCCGCGAAGCCGCTCGCCGGACGTCGTGCGCCAACAACCTAAAGCAGCTCGGCATCGCGTACCACAACTTCCACGACACGATGAACGAGCTGCCGCCGGCTGCCATCGGTGATCAGTACGCGTCGCACTTCGTCATGATTCTGCCCTTCATGGAACAGAACAATCTCTACGACCAGTTCAACCTGGCGCAGCCGATGACGACCGGCGCCAACAACCAGGTGCTGATGTACAACTCGTCGGTCGTGAAGACCTTCATCTGCCCGTCGATTCGTGGCGCGAGCAACGCCATGACCGAGCTTGGCCCGGCGACCGATTACGTCATCACGGGCAATCGCAATTTGAGCAACGATTGCGACCGCTTGGACCACGACAAGGATTCGCACTGGAGCATGCTGATCTACTCCACCGATCCGCAGCCCAGCCGCAGGAGCCGCACCAACTTCGCTAGCGTGACCGACGGCCTGAGCAACACGACGTTGCTCGGCGAGAAGCACACGCCCGCCTCAGCCCTCCGGAAGCAAGCCAATGCCGGCGAAGGGACCTGGGGCTTCTGGCACGTGAGCGACTGGAAAACCTGGATGGTCATTCGCAACTCGAAGTTCACGATGGCCAATGGCCCGAACGACACCACGGGCGACTATCGCAAGAAGCTCGGCAGCTGGCACCCTGCCGTGGCCCAGTTCCTGATGGGCGACGCGAGTGTGCGCGGCATCTCGAAGACGATCGACACCGAGACGCTGCTGCACATCGCCGATCGCCGCGACGGCACGACGATTCAACTGCGTGACTAAGAAACTAGTTGTACAAGTCACCGTGGCGGGGCTCGTGTCGCACGAGTCCCGCCATTTCTTTGATGCGGAAGGCTGACAGCATTATGAACAGCAACCTTTCCCTCCGAGCGGCGGCTTTTTGCGGGCTCCTGGCGATGTTCGCGACCCTAGTCGGTTGCGGCGGCGAGTCGCTGAACCCGGTCACCGGCAAGGTGGTCTACACCGACGGCACGCCGGTGACCGTGGGCACCGTCACCTTCAACAACGCCGAGAAGCAGGTCGCCGCCTCGAGCCCGATCGCCCAGGACGGCACGTTCTCGCTCACCTTCGGCGACTCCCAAGGGGCTCCGGCGGGCGAATACCGAGTGGTGGTCACCGGCGACACCGAGACCTATGGCGCCAAACCCACCGTCGCCAACGTCTACAGCGATCCCTCGCAAACGCCGCTCACACAAACGGTCGTCGAAGGGAACAACGAAGTTGAAATCAAAGTCGAACGGCCGAAGTAAGACGCCGCTCGCGCAAGCAGCCGGAGGGCAACCACCCTCCGGAGATTCCTCACACCGACTCCGCTATTTTCAATAGCGGAGTTTTTTGTGCGCTGGTGACGTCGACAGCGAGTGCACACCAACTTGCCGTTCTCCGGAGGGTGTTACCCTCCGGCTTCGGCGGATTAGGCCATTGGCGGGCGCGGTGAAATCTTTGAGAGCTGACGCAGTCCGAGCGAGAGCATCACCCAGGTGAAGCCGGCGAAGAGCAGATCGATGCCGACAAACAGGCCGATCACCCATTCACCCGAGGCGGGCCACTGGCGGAAGATCATCACGCCCAGCAGGATCGAGATCAAACCGTTGAGCATGTTCCAGCCCCACCCGGAGAATCGCAGCGTCAGGGCCGCGGCGACGCGGAACGTGCCCACGACCAGCAGCATCGCGGCGACGAGCAACGTCAAGGCGATCGTGCTCTGCTCCGGAGCGTTCACGATGATCAAGCCGTTCACCGTATAGAGCACGCCCACGAGCAGGTGCAGCAGAAAACCTTCCCACCGACCCGCCCACACGGCGCTCACGAGTTCGCCAATGCCTGCTGCCAGCAGCAGGATGCCGAACATCACGACCGTCACCACCGACGCCGCGAACGCGCTGCCCAAGGCGATCGACCCGAGCACGATCATCGCCAGCCCTAGCAACAGGAAGCACCACCAGTCGTTACGCAGCGATTCGAGGCTGTGCTGAAAGGTTCGCGCGGCGGCCGGCGAAGCGGCGAACAGCACGGCGGAACGTTCTTCGGGATTCGACGGAGACGAGTAGGGAGTGGCTTCATTCATGGCGGCAAGTCCTCGACATGGATCACAGGCCCGGCTGAACGGGTGCGCACCCAGCGCACCCAACATCAGCCGAAGGGAATTTCAGCCCGTTCGATCCGCTTCGCTCTGGGCGTCTGCACAAACCTAGGTCATGCGAAAACCAGCGCTCGGACGCTAGATTCGGAATAAGACGCAAAGTCGGCACACCATCAGGCACGGCGCCTTTGCCGCAGCATGGCTGAGAAACGGCACACGGACGGCGCCTGTCACCAAGCCGCTCCCCTGCCCTACTCCACCAATTCCAGCTCTTGCTTGAAATGCTGGATCGCCTGGGCCGGATTCAAATTGAAGACGGTTCGCCCCTTGGTGCTCCACTCTTCGCCGTCGAGATAGAACACGGCGGTGGCGGCTCGAGGATTGTCGGCGTTGGGATTGCCTTCCAACGGCCCGCCTTCGATGGCCCGAAAGCGGATCGTCACGCCGACCAGCGCCCGCAGATTTCCGTTCTTTCGGTCGCGAGCAAACTTGACCGCATCGTCGAACTCAACATCGACCCACTCCAGCCCGCGCGGCGAACCACTTTCGGAGGCAAGCGTGAAGAACTTGGCTTCGAGCCATTCGCGGCGAAGCTGAAACCGCTTCCGAGCGGAAGAGAGATTTGCGCCGTGCGATTTGCGGCGCAGAAACAAGAGCATGCTCGCGGACACGGCCAGAATCAACCCGCCTATCAAAAGCGCGGCAAGAATCGTCTCCACCATATTGCACCTGGCCGCTGCACCGGCAAGCTCGCTAAGGCCATCAATCCCTTGACCACCGGGCCGATTGACCGGCAAAACCGCCGGCCGACTCTCCCCCTGCCTTCGGCTGACCAATATTCTACGGTGTCGAACGAAAACAAGGCAACCAATCTTTGGCCAGGCTCCGTTTACGCCGAAACGAACGCCCTAATCCGTAGCTGAATTCGCCAAATTCAGAGGAATTGCCGATGCGGCAACCGCTCGCGGGCCGTCTGATTTCTCGCGATTTCAGCTACCGGGGCAGGTGAAGCGATTCGGAGCCCGATGCCCGCATGCCGAGCCATCCGTCCCTCAACCGACCACCGGAGCGGCGGTTCTGGTACCTCAAGACGCCGGAAGGAAGCGTCTACGGGCCAGCCGCCTGGGAGCAACTGCGCGCCTGGGTGGAGCAGGGGAGGGTGACCGCCGAATGCCAATTGGCGGCGGGCGAAGGCTGCGACTGGGAGCCAGCCTCCGCCGTGTTCAGCGAGCTCGTTCCCAAGCCAGCGATCCTCGTCGAGCAGGCCGACCCGATTGCTCCGCCCATCCCAGAAGCACAGCCGACGCCTCGAGTAGTCGTTCCGCCGCGGACCGATGATCAGCCCTACCGCCGCCCGCATCGCGGTGGCCTGATCCTGATACTCGGACTGCTCGGCGTGGTGGTCGCCTGTCCGATCTTGAGCCTCATGGCCTGGGTGATGGGAAGCGACGACTTGCGGGCGATTGACGCCGGCGAGATGGAACCCTCCGGCCGAAACCACACCCTCATCGGACAACGGCTCGGGATGGCCTTGTCGCTCGTTTGGATCGTCGGTTGCATGCTCGCCCTTTTTGTGATGCTCGCCACCGGCTACCGTGGGTAAAGCAACAACTCCGCAGCCGGAAGGTAACCACCTTCCGGAGAACAACGAACCGACTTTGCAACAACCAAAACGCGCGATGAACTAGCGCAAACCGAAATTTCATAGCACCATCCACCGGTCTTTCTCCGGAGCGTGTTACGCTCCGGCTATTGGGCGCAGCAGCCATGCCAATCGAAACCCTTTGTCAGACCTGCAACAACCGTTTGCGAGTCGCGGACGAGCACGCCGGCAAACTGGCCCGCTGTCCCAAGTGCCAGTCGGTCTACACCGTTCCCACGCCCCAAACCGCCAGCTCCGCCGGCGCTAACGTCGGGTTACTCGACCAGTGGCGCCTGAAAACGGCCGACGGCAATGTCTACGGTCCGGTGCCACGTGCCGACATCGATCGCTGGTTGACCGAAGGACGCGTGACTCCCGACTCGCAACTGTTGCAAGCAGGGACCGACAACTGGCGCTCGGCTCGCGAGGTCTATCCGCAGCTCGCTTCCGCCGGCTTTGCGGCCGCAGCGGCGCCTGCGAATTCCACTTTGTCATCGTCCTATGCTCCCGCGGGCTCAGCGTTTGCCAGCGAGTACGGCGGTTCCGCTTCGACACAGCCATCGGGCGGAAATCCCTTCGCAACGACGAACCCGTTCTCGGATCGCTCGGTTCAACCGAACCCATACGCCGGCACGATCCACGGCGGAGTGCCCAATAACTTCGGCCGCTACTACAAGCCACATCGGGGCGTGATGATTCTGGTGCTCGGCATCTTGGGGCTGACGGTCTGCGGCTTGCTCGGCCTGCCGGCAGCCTTCATGGGCTTGACTGACCTGCGCGAGATGAACGCCGGCCGCATGGACCCCTCCGGCAAGGGCCTCACAATCGCCGGCATGGTGATGGGCTGGGTCTGCGTGGGCCTGTTTGCGTTGGGAGTGTTGATCGCCCTCTTCGCTGTAATCGCCAGTTAGAATGCTCCCAGCCATGCGAGAGGGGTGGCACGCCCTGGAGCGCAGCGAAGGGCGTGGCAAAGCCCCGCTACACATCACCACGCCCTTCACTACGTTCAGGGCGTGCCACACTCCCCTCGACTTTCACCTCAGACACTCCCAAAGGAAGCGAACCTTGCCCCGATCTGGTCCACTTCTCGGCGCTCATCAATCCATCGCCGGCGGCTACTACCGCTCGGTCGAAATCGCCTCCGAAACCGGCTGCGACGTTGTGCAGCTATTCACCAAGAACAACAACCAGTGGCGGGCGAAGGACATCTCGGACGAGGACATCCGGCTGTTCCAGGACGCCCTGAAGCAACACAAGATCGGTCAGCCGACGTCGCACGCTTCGTACCTGATCAACTTGGGTTCGCCCGCCGACGAGCTGTGGCAAAAGTCGATTGAAGGGATGATCGTCGAGTTGCAGCGGGCCGCGATGCTGGGCATTCGCTATGTCGTGATGCATCCTGGCGCCGGCGTGACGCTGTGCGAAGCGGATGGCATTGCCCGCGTGGCCAAGGCGATCGACGAAATCCATCGCCGCTTGCCCGAGTGCGCCGCCGAGATCCTGCTCGAAAACACGGCAGGGCAGGGGAGCTGTCTCGGTTGGAAGTTCGAGCACCTGGCCGACATCATCGCGGCGACCGAGCAGCCGGAGCGATTGGGCGTCTGCTTTGACACCTGCCATGCGTACGCGGCAGGCTACGACCTGACACAAGCCGACGGCTACAAGCAGATGTGGAAAACCTTTGACAAGGTCGTCGGCATCGAGCGGATCAAGGCGATCCACCTCAACGACAGCAAGAAGGACCTCGGCTCGCGCGTCGACCGCCACGACCACATCGGCCGGGGCAAGATCGGCCTGGAAGCTTTCCGCCTGCTGCTCAACGACAAGCGGTTCCGCAAAGTGCCGATGTACCTGGAAACGCCAAAAGAAGAAGAGAACGGCGAAGCGATGGACGTAGTGAATCTGCGTTTGCTGCGATCGCTCGTTGCTTGAGAGAGGAGAGAGGTCAGAGCGGAGAGTTAAGAGAGCAGGGAGGGGAAGGGCGTTACCGATCGTACCATTCCCCTCAGGCTTCTGAACTCTGAATTCAATTCTCTGAACTCTTTCGTCCTACGTCCCTTCCGGCCCGACGTCCCGCTTGCCTCGCAGGGCCCAGAACTTCTCTTCGGGCATCACCATCGAGGAGATGCGAAGACCGAATTTGTCGCCGACTTTCACGGCGTCGCCGACGGCCACGTCGCGATTGCCAACCGAGAGGGTCAGCGGCTCATCGCACGGCTTGGTGAACTGAATGATCTCGCCCGGGCTCAATTCGAGGATCTTGTTGAGGGGGCGTTTGGTCGTCGCCAGGGTAACCACGACCGGCACGCGCACCTTGAGCAGGCTACGCACGTAGGAGGGGAGGATCGGGACCCCCTCTTCAAACGGATTCAGGCCGGTGGAGGTCGAGGGTGGCAAAGGCTTGCTCATGCCAGGAAAGAGAGACGGGCAAATGACGACTTCGATGCGTCCGTAGCGCTGCCCTTTACTATCGGCACGCACGACCGGCAAACTTTGCCGACTGCGCCAATTTTGCCGACCAGGCCCCTTTTGGTATCCCGCGTCGTCCGTAGCTGAATTCGCCAGAATTCAGACCAACCCAGCCCCCACTGGCAAGGCACCCGAATTCCCGCGGATTTGCTACTGGAGAACGCAAGCCAGGGCGTCCCCAAGACGCGTTTCCCCGGCGCAGGTATACTGGCAAGCCTGTCAAACCAGTCAATTCGGGCGTCTCGGGCAAGCATCACCTCCCACCTTGCGGCCCCCAACGCCCGCCGCTGCCTTGGTCACGAGGATTTCGCCGTGCTGAATCGTTTCGCTTTGTCTTCGTTTCCCGCTCGACTTCTCGCCACGTCGGCCGCCCTGCTGCTGGCCGCGGCGGGCAACCTGGTTGCCGACGAATTGCCCCGCGGCCTGGTCAAGGACCAGCCGAAAGATGGCCGGTTCGTGAAGGTCGAGCAGGGCTACATGGTTCCCTACACCGTCACGATTCCGGGAACCGACGTGACGTTCACCATGCAGCCGATCCCCGGCGGCAAGTTCAAGCTCGGCAGCCCTGACAGCGAGCAAGGTCACAAGGCCGACGAAGCCCCGCAGGTCGAAGTCGAAGTCGCCCCGTTCTGGATGGCTGACAAGGAAGTGACTTGGGCCGAATACAAGCTCTACATGAGCATGCACGACACGTTCAAACAGCTCGCCAAAGAGAAGCTGCAACCGATCACGAAGGAGAACGAAGCCTACGTGATCACAGCCCCCTCGAACCTCTACGATCCAACCTTCACGTTCAAGCAAGGCGCCGACCCGCAGCAACCGGCGGTCACGATGAGCCAGTACGCCGCCAAGCAATACACCAAATGGATCAGCGGCATCACGGGCGAGTTCTACCGACTGCCGGGCGAAGCCGAGTGGGAATACGCGGCCCGCGCCGGAACGACCACTCCTTGGTTCTTCGGCGACGACGCCAAGCAACTCGGCGACTACGCCTGGTACTACGACAATGCGAGCGAATCGACTCAGAAGGTCGGCCAGAAGAAGCCCAGCCCCTGGGGCCTGTTCGACATCTACGGCAACGTCGGCGAGTGGACGCTCGATGGCTTCACCGACGATGGGTACAAGGCTCTGGCAGCCAAGAAGAACCTGACCGCCGTTGAAGCAATTCAGTGGCCCACGAAGCTCTATCCCCGCGTCATTCGCGGCGGCGGCTGGGACGACGACGCTGAAGCGCTCCGCAGCGCTACCCGCCAGCCGTCGGACGACGACGATTGGCGCGCCGAGGACCCCAACTTCCCGCAGAGCCCCTGGTGGTTCACCAGCGAACCGGCCCTGAGCGTCGGCATGCGAATCATCCGCCCGCTCCAAGCGCCCGAACTGGCCGACCGAGCCAAGTTCTGGGATGCCGATCTCGATCAACTGCGCGACGACGTCGCCCAGCGGATCGACAACGAAGGCCGCGGCGCTCGCGGAGTCGCAGACAAGAACCTGCCGGAAGCGATCATGCAGCTCCCCAAATAGCGACCTGCTTCGCGAGCATCACAGCCGGCGGATAACATCCGCCGGAGAAGAGCCGTTTGAGTTACTTTGTCATATCCGGCTCGCCTCGCCCTTCTCCGGAGCGTGTTACGCTCCGGCTATCTAAGCTTTGCTAGCGGCGGGAAACTTTTTCTGAAATTTCTCGCGGGCCCAAGCGCGGCGTGACCAAACGTGTCACACGCCGGGGCGATCATTCTTCGCGTTGAGAGTGATCGTCCCCGACCTGGAGGCCCAAACATGCGACTCACCAAGCGACTGGCGCTCAGCCACCCCGCGCAGCGAATGCTGCCGCTCGAGGACCTGCCCGACCCGGCCCTCGAAATCGCCTTGGAAGGCGTCCACATCGATCCGCGCCCCTATCAGCAGCGGATCATCCAAAAGGCGATCCAGCAGTTCGAAGGGCGCTACCGCAATCGTGGCGCTCTCGAGCCATCCGCAGCTTCGGTGATGATCGAAAGCCCCACGGGTAGCGGCAAGACGGTGATGGGCCTGACCATCGCCCGCTACCTGCAGCGCCAGCATGGTCTGCGAATCGGCTGGGTGGCCATGCGACGCAATCTGTTGGCCCAGGCCGAGCGTGAAAACCGCTCGCGCGGCTTTGATGTCGACTTGCAACTCATTTCGATGTTCGACAAGCAGCCCCCCGCCATCGATGTGCTGATCATCGACGAAGCCCAGCACGACGCGGCGATGAGCATGGCGAACCTGCATTGCCAGATCCGCCCGCAGAAAATCCTGGGGCTGACCGCGACGCCCTACCGCGCCGACCGGATCAAACTCTGCTTCGACAAGGTGATCCGCGACGCGGGCATCCATTCGTTGATCCAGGACGGTTACCTCAGCCCGTATCACCACTACACGATTCCCCAGTACGACCCGCGGTCGGTCGCCCAGTGCTACGCCCGCGAGATGGATCGCTGGGGCAAGTCGCTAATGTTCTTCCACCGTCTCGATCAATGCATCGCTTGCTGGGAAGAACTCGCGATGCTTGGAGTGCGATCGGAGATCGTCACCGCGAACACCGATCGCGATCGCCAGCTCGACGATTTTGCCAATGGCAAAGTCGAGGTGCTGATCAACATGGCGATTCTCACCGAGGGCTTCGACTGCCCGGCGCTGAAGACCGTCTTCTGCCGCCCTTCGGGTCGCGGCTGCACCGTGCAGATGGCTGGCCGAGTGCTGCGGAAGCACGAAGACCATCCCTACAAGCAGATCGTGCAGTGTCAGAAAACGCCGCATCCGTTCCAGCGGACCGCGTCGGCCCAGGAACAGTATCTCTGGGACGGCAATTCCTGGCGGTCCCTCCGAATGAACGCCCAAATCGCCGCGATCACCCAACGAGCCCGCAAGATGATCGCCAGCGCGAATGTCGAATTGCCGCAACTGGTCGCCGCCAGTCGCAGCCGAGCGACACCGTGGTCAAGAGACCGCATCGCCGTAGGGTAGGCCTCCGGCCTGCCCGTGCATTCTCCCTCTCCCTGAGCTGGAAGCACAAAGCTCGTCGCATGGCCTAGTGCTTAGTCCTGCAAACCGCCCTCACCCTATCCCTCTCCCTTTGGGAGAGGGGAATGGATGGAAAACGCTGTCGCGGATTTCACCCACAATCCAAAAGACCCACTCGCCGAAAGGAACTTTACCATGACACGGACATTTGACTACGGTTACGCCCGCGTTGGTCAGCTTCGCATCGCCGATCAGACGGTGAATCGCAGCGGCCGGATCACCGTGAACTCGATCGAGGTCGATGGCCAGCCGGCACGACCGACCCAGCGGTTCTGGAAGTCGTTCTTCCAGCGATTTGGCGTCGCGGACAACGTCTTTCGCTACTTCAGCCCAGCCGAGGTGTTCGAACGGATCTCGATGCGGGCCAAGGACGACACGCTCCGCTACTGCGTGGAACGCGACGAGCGCGGCGAAGCCAGCCTGCTCGCCGTCAGCAGCCCGAAGCGGCCCGTCATTGATTACGGCGACGTGATGGACCTGGTCCGCCGCTACGAAGGACGCGAAGTGGCCTACGAACACGGCATGGTTCGCAGCACCCACGTCCCGCGCGGCGGGGAACGCCCCTTCGCCATCGGAGCCGACGATTTCCAGCATCGCTTTGTCATGGAGACACCGATCGACGGCTTCAGCCAGCCGCGGATCTATCTCTCTTTCCTGCGGACGATCTGCTCCAACGGCGCGATCGGCTACACCCGGGCTTTCCGCAGCGATGTGAGCCTAGGCAAGGACATCGGTCACTGCATCAGCCGGGCGCTCGAAAGCTACGACAATGGCGACGGCTATGCGGCCCTGCGGCAGCGTTTCGAAAGCGCCCAGGCCTCTTGGGCTTCGATGCACGAGTGCATCAAGCTCTACCGTTCGCTGCAAAAGACGCGGGCCCAGGGCAGCGTCAAAGCCGACGTGATCAGCAAATTCCACCGGCTGACGGGCAACCTGACCGACTTGTACGGCTTGGCCAATCTGGACGCCCTGAGCCAGAAGCGGCAGCGCATCCTGCCAGCGAAGTGCCGCGTGTATGACCTGATCAATTTCGCCAGCGAAGCGGCAACCCACTATGCCGACGCGGCCGGCAATCGGGTGCTGCAGGCGTTCATCGGAACATTGATTTCGGACGAATACGATATGGAAGGAACCGCCACGGCCGGGTGCGATTTCAGCGACTTCTTCATCAACAACGGCT
>JAEZAS010000451.1 GCA_023430365.1 Planctomycetota bacterium | reverse complement strand
TCGGTTCTCGAGGCTCTGACGCAACCGCTTCTTGGCGCTTTTCGTAGTCGGCATGGATGGGCTAACTGGTTATCGCTAACTGGTTCGTAAAACTGCACTTAGGCCATTCTCTCGCACCGGCGAGCATTTCCGAGACGCAACAACGTCCCAGCTCAGCCAGCGGAGAATCCATTCTTATCGCAGATTGGCCGCAGTTTGTCCAGCCGCTCCCGGGCATCTTTAAAATCCCCGGCCGCGTCCAGCAACCGCTCGAGCCACTCGCAAGCCTCGTCTGGGCTGCCCGTTGCCTCGGCCAGGATCGCCCCCCGGTAGAGGGCCAGTTGCCGAATCTTCCGATCCTCTTCCTTCGGCGGCCACTCGATGGCCGCTCGATAAAAATCCAGGGCTTTGCCGAACTGCCGCAAATGCTGCCAGCATTCCCCCAGCTCGACGAGCGCCACCTGCTCGAAGCCGGGAATCAGCCTCAGCTCCTCAAAACGCTGCGCGGCCCCGCTGAAGTTGCCGCTCTGCTTCAATTTTCTTCCCAAATCGAGCTTTAGCGTCCCGTCGCCTGGAAAGCGCTCCGCCCGCGAGTGAGCAATTCCCAGCGCCAGCCGCTCGTGCTCATCGACAAGCGATTCAACCAGCCGCATCGCCTCCGCTGTGCCATCGCGCTCCGCCCGCTGCCGTGCCGTCCGCAGGCGGTGTTCCGACTGGGCGAGTGAAAGCCGCTCCCAGGCCTCGCGAATCCGCAGATCCCCCCCGCCGACCGCCGAGGCCTGCGTCAACAGCCGCTGCCCAGCTTCGAAATCTCCTTCCGCGAGCCGCGCGGCCGCCAGTTCCAGGACCGCGTCGATGTCGGCTGGGTTCGCCGCAATCCGTCCCTCCAGTTCGGCCAGCTTGGGATCAGACTTCACCGGGTGAGATTCACTCAACTCCGCGGCGGCCTCGGCATCGCCGGGCAGCAGTTCGAGCAGCCGCCGCCACATCTCGGCCGCAGCCTCAAATTGCCCCCAGCGGGCCAGCGACCGCGCCATCCGCCGCACCGGCTCCGCCGCGCCGGGCGATGCTTCCACGGCTGCCTGTCGGTATCGCAGCTCGGCCGGACCAAGCTGCATTCCCGCGCAAGCGTCGGCTGCCAGTCCGAGCGTTGCCGCCTCAAGTCCCCGTCCCCACAGAGCCTCCAGCGCGAAGCGCATCGCCGCGGACCATTCTTCCCCCGCCAGCGCCCGCTCCGCCGCAGCGTGGGCTCCCAGCGGAGTGGCCCCGATCCAGCGAGCGAACAGACCAGCTTGCGTGCCCGCCTCCTGTCGCCGTTTCAAATTGAGCAATAGCAGATCGATGTAGCGCAAGTTTCCGGGGTCCACCTCCAGGCACCTCGCGAGCAGTTGATGGACTTCGCGAAAGTCGTACTCGCTCCGCGCCATCAACGACTGCGCCTGCGCATAACGGACCTGCAAGCGCCGCCGCTCGTCCGGCGAGATCACTCGCGGCGGTTCGTCCCGCTTCTGCGCTCGTTGTCCGCCTGCCGTCATGCGCCCGTCACGTTTGCGTGTAAGATAGGTTTCATCGCCTCGTCCATCCCTGTGGTCCACATCTGGCGAGCCACCACGTTCCTCGCCGCTTTAACCCTCTCGTAGCCGTGTCCTCACCCGCCGCCAGTTCCTCCGCTCCTGTCTCTCCCGGCAAAGTCTATCTCGTCGGAGCGGGACCGGGCGATCCCCGACTGATTACCCTGCGCGGGGCAAGTTGCCTCGCGGCGGCCGACATCGTACTCTACGACTACCTGATCAATCCGCGGCTCCTCGAACACTGCCGTCCCGAAGCCATTCTGGTCTGCCTCGGCCGCCATGGCCGGGGGCGCATCTGGCCGCAGCCCGAGATCAACGAACACCTGATCCACCACGCCCGCGCCGGCAAGACGGTCGTCCGCCTCAAGAGCGGCGATCCTGCCGTCTTCGCCCGCGGCGCCGACGAGGCCACCGCGCTGGCGGAGCAGGGGATCCCGTTCGAAATTGTCCCCGGCGTTACGGCGGCGCTGGCTGCGAGCAGCTACGCCGGCATCCCGATCACCCACCGCGGCCTCTCGTCGGCGGTCGCCCTGGTCACCGGCCGTGAGGACGACGACAAGACGCAGTCGGCCCTCGACTTCGCCGCCCTGGCTCAGTTCCCCGGCACGCTCGTGTTCTACATGGGTGTGACGACCGTCGCCACCTGGACGGGCCAGCTCATCGCCGCCGGCAAGCCGGCGAGCACTCCCGTCGCCGTCGTCCGCCGCTGCTCGTTCCCCGATCAAACGGTTCTCCGCTCCACGCTCGGCGAGCTGCCCGAAACCATCGTCGCCGCGAAGCTGCGCCCGCCGGTCATCTTCGTCGTCGGCGAGGTCGTTGACCTGGCTCCCACGCTCTCCTGGTTCGATCGCCGCCCCCTGTTCGGCAAACGGATTCTCGTCACTCGCCCGCTCAGCCAGGCCGAAGCCCTGCGCAGTCCGCTCGAGGAACTCGCGGCCGAGGTGCTCGTCCAGCCGGCAATCGCGATCGAACCACCCGAGTCGTGGAACGAGGTGGACCGAGCGCTCACCTCGCTGGGCAACTATGACTGGCTGGCCTTCTCGAGCGTCAACGGCGTCCGCGCGCTGCTCGATCGCTTGCAACATCTCGGCTTCGACTTGCGTGCGCTCGGCAACGTGCAACTCGCCGTGATCGGCCCCGGCACCGCCGACGAACTGGCCCGCCACCACCTCCGAGCCGACCTCGTGCCCAACACCTACGAAGCCGAAGCCCTGGCCCGGGCCCTGGTCGCCCGCATCGCCGGGAACTCGAACCAAAACCGCGTCCTGCTCGTCCGCGCCAGCCGCGGCCGCGAGATCCTCAGCCAGCAACTCACCGCGGCGGGGGCCCAGGTCGAGCAAATCGTCGTCTACCGCAGCACCGACATCGTCACCCCAGCGACCGACATCGCAGCCCAACTTCACGATGGCCGAATCGACTGGGTCACGGTGACCAGTTCCGCCATCGCCCGCTCACTCGCGCGCATGTTCGGCGACGACCTCCGCCGGGCAAAACTCGCCAGCATCAGCCCGATCACCTCGGCCACCTTGCGCGAACTCGGCTACGAACCCAGCGCCGAAGCGAGCCTCTTCACCATGCAAGGCGTCGTCGACGCGATCCTGCACTCAGAGCAGGATCAACACTCGCCGTAGCTGAATTCGCCCGAATTCAGACGCCCCGCAAATGGACGCCGATTCTGTCTGAATTCTGGCGAATTCAGCTACATGAAAGTCACCGCTACCGCTGATAAATCGGCAACAAGCCCCGATCCAGCAGCAACATGATCAGATTGCACGCGGTGACGTAAATCGCCCCGATGTTTCCGTTCCAGCTGCCGTCGCTCAACTGCTCGCTGACAATCTTGTTGTACAGTTTGTCGCGGAACGGCTCCCACTCCTTGTCGCCCTGGCGATACATCACCTGCGAGTAGTAAAGATAGGTGTAGTGCCAGTGGCCGAACGAATTCGGCCCTTCGCTCAGGTTGGTGAGCGTCTTCTTGCAGTACTCAAGCATCTCGGGCACGTGCTTGCTGTCGTATTCCCCCGCGTTGTACAGCGTCGCCAGCGCCGCCGCCGTGATCGCCGGCCGACTCGTGCCTCGGTTGCGCGAGCTGTACGAGATGCCGCCGTCGGCATTCTTGCACTGAAAGATGTATTCCTTCGCCTTGTCGATCGACTCGCCCGGCACCACAATCCCTGCGTTGCGACAACCGCGCAATCCCTGCACCTGCGTGATCGTCGTCGAACCTTCGTCGAAGTCCGGCTGGTCCTTCGTGCTCACATAGCCCCAGCCGCCCGACGGCGCCTGAGCCTTGCAGCAGAAATCGACCGCCTTCGTGAGGGCATCGACCAGTTCGGTGCGCACGTCCTCATCCTGCTCCTCGCCGATCACCTGCGACAGGTAGAGCATCGAGAAGCCGTGGCCGTACGTGTAGCGATTGTCCGACTGCGGATCGCCAATCAGACCATTCGAGCGCAGCTTGCTGCCGAGCAGGTAGTCGACCGACTTGCGAATATGCTTGGCGTACGGTCCCTGCGTCGTCGTCGAGCCGGCCGCGATGAGGGCCGTGCCGGCGAGCGCCGTCATCGCCGTCGGATATCCCCCCGCGGTCCAGTGACCGAGCGACGACTGCGTGCGAGCGACCCACTTCAGTCCCTTCTCGATCGCCGCCTCCCACTTGGGGTCCTTCTTCCCCGCATGGGCCGTGCGGGCCGTGGCGCCCCCCACGGTGACAGCCAGAGCGGCGGCAGCCATCGTCCGCAGAGCGCTTCGACGTGATTCGATTGAATTCATGATTCCATTCCTCAAGCGGCCAGGGAGCCGATTGTCATCAAACTGAGTCGCAGCAGACCAGGTTTATCAACACCCACCCGCCCCACAGGGGCCCCCAACTTGTTGATAAACCTCCGCTCACTTTCCCAGAGCGGCCGGCCTCAATTCGTCATCAAATCGACCACACCGGCCGAGCCGCCCACCACCACGACAAGCCGACAAATCTCAAACAATTAACAACGAGTTGTCAACATCCCGTAGGGTAGGCTTCCAGCCTGCCCGTCTAAAGCAAACCCGTAAAACATCAACACGTTTCGGCCATTACCTTTCGACCGGCCATCCCCCGCCCAGGCCTTACTACCGCCATTTTCGCCCCAGCGGACGCTGAGTCCACCAGCAAGCCTAGGTTATGTGCGCGCACGGGCTCGAAAGTTCAAGCCGGGCCGCCACTTAGCCCGATTTCGCGGCCTTCCGCTCGCCTCGGCTGGCACTTCGGGCACCAATAGGTCGTTCGTCCCAGGTCCCCCTGCCGCGTGACCTCGATCGGGCTGCCGCACACAAAACAGGGCTGGCCACTCCGGCCATAAGTCCAGAACCGCCGCCGGTCGAGCGAATGCCGGGTCGTCCGCGGCCGCCCTTCGAGGTTCTGCTGCATCAGCTCGCGCGACTTGCGCACCAGCTCTAAAATCTGCTCGTCCGAGAGCTCGCCCACCGGCGTCAGCGGATGGAGGTGCAGCAGAAAGAGCACTTCCGACTTGTAGACGTTCCCCACGCCGCTGGCGATTGTCTGGTTCATCACCGCCTCGCCGATCGGCGTCGCGTTGTGGGTGCGAAACCGCGCCAGCACAGCCGATTCGTCCACCTCGCCGCCGAGCAGGTCCGGCCCCAGCCGCTGCAGGTACGGATGCCGCCGCACGCCCGCCGCGGTGAGCAGTTCCAGCAGCTTGGGCGTGAAGCACACGACCAGGTAATGCGGTCCCTCGAGCACGATCGCCGCCCGGTGCTCCGGCTTCTGCCAGGCCTCTCCCAGGCGATAGATGTGCCACGAGCCGGTCATCCCCATGTGCGAGTGCAGCGCCCGCCCATCGTCGAAGTGAAACAGCAAATGCTTGCCGCGGGCCTCAACCTTCGTGATCGTGTGCCCGACGAGCGTCGCGCCGTCGATCCCCTGCCACCGCGCGCGAGCCCGCTCCACCGGCTGCCCCTCCAGAATCGGCCGCAACCGCGTCGCCGCCCGATAGATCGTGTCTCCCTCCGGCATATTAGTCCTTCGAACTGAAGCCCAACCTAAGTGCAAGGTCGCACCAGCGACCGTCCTCCCCTCTGCCTTCGGGAGAGGGCCAGGGTGAGGGAGCGCCACCCACGAAGCAATCACCA
>JAEZAS010000426.1 GCA_023430365.1 Planctomycetota bacterium | reverse complement strand
CTTTGCCTCTTAGCCCCTTTGCCCCTACACTCTGCCATGCCCTCCCGCCTGAACTGGACTCCGATCATCTTGGTGCTGTGCGGCGCCATGGCAGTCGGCACGGTGGGGGCGATGTTTTGGCGCGAGCTCGGCTATTGGGAGTTCCTGCTGGGGGGCGGACTGCTGATCTCGGTCCTGGCCGTCTTCTGGTTTCGCCGCAAGCTGACGGCGACCGAGGTGGAACTGGTCGCCCTTCGCGAGCAGCTTCGCACCGAGGAGCAGCGACTCGACGCCGAGCGGCGGCAGTGGGAATCGCTCAAGCTGCAAGCCTCCCGCGAGCTGGAGCAGCAGTCGACTCGCATTGAAAAACGCGAGCAGCAACTCGCCCAGCGGTTCCTCACCTACCACGAGTGGATGGAGTTCCCCAAGCCGATCGATCTTTCGAACCCCGACGAGCCGACCGACGCCGAACTCGCCGAGATGGTTCGCAAGGATCGGCAGATGCTCAAGCTGCTGAAGGACGAAACGCAGCTCCTCTACGACAACATCCTTTCGAATCGCTACGTCGTCGGCGACGAGTTTCAGCCCGATGTGCTGTTTCACGACGCCCGCGAGCTGATGACCAAGGTCGCCCACATCTACGAGCCGGGCGCCGAGCATCCGCTCCTCGAAACGAGCCTGCCGCGGATCATTCGCGGCGTGAGTCGCGGCTGCTTGCAACTGCTGGTGATTCTCGACGAGTTGCCGCTCGACGTGAAAAAGTACAGCGTGAACCGGATGGCCAACTACATCCGCCGGGCCGTGCAGGCCTATCGCATGTACCGCTCGTCGGAGCCTTATTGGCCCTACGTGAACACCGCCTGGTACCTCGGCCGGTTTGCGATGGGCACCAACCCGCTCACGCTCGGCGCCTGGTGGTTTCTCGGTTCGCTCAGCCAGCGCGGCGCCACCGCCATCGCCCAGCACCTGGTCAACCGCCAGGCCCTCGCGCTGCTGGCGAGTGTCGTGCGCGTGATCGGCTACGAAGTGGCCAGCCTCTACGGCAATTTCCGCCACCGCGACGCCAACTGGATCTATGCCGTCGAACTGGCCGAACTCGTCAGCCATTTCCCCCTCTCGCGCGACAGCCTTTCGCACGCCTTGCGCGAGATCGGCTCCTTGCAATTGCGGAGCGAATACGACCGGGTGTTTCTCTACCGCTGTATCGCGGCCCATGCCTCAAGCCGGCCGGAGCAGTACCGGGCGCACGCGATCCTCACCCCCGATGAACGGAGCGCCATCGCCGGTCGGCTGGAACGCTATCTGGAGACCTTCATCCACGGCAAGTCGACCGAACGGGTGAACAAGTGGAAGGCGGGGGTCGAGGATCGACTGAGCGTGAAGCTGACCGCCTGGACGCCGGTGGCTAGGCCTCCAGCCGAGCAGCGGGCCGAAGCGATCCGCTCGCTCGCCAGCTTCCTCGTCGGCGTGAAGGAACGCGAAGCCGATCAATTGCCCGAGCTGTTGAGCGATTGCCCGCTGGTGGCGGAATTGACGGCCAGCGAGCAAGCGGAGCAGTTCGCGCGGTTGCTCGACGAGCCGCCCTACTTCTTTGAGCATCCCGATCTCGATCCCGAGAGCGAACTGGCCACGACCTACCTGGACGAACTCGTTCGGCTGCACGTCTACACCACGCCGCGCGAGCAGCAGATCGAGCAGTTCCTTGCCGATGCGGCCGCCTACCTGCGCAAGGACGAGAAGCACGTCCGCAAGCTGCTCGACAAGCATTTCCACGCGGCGCTGCAAGAACGCCTGCCGTCCGGAGCCAACGGCGGCAAGCCTCCGCGATCGGTGGCACGAGCGGTGCTCGACCTGCTCGAGAACCAGGAGCAGGCGAACTTCCTCTACGATAGCATCACGCTCGAATGGCCCGAGGGAGTGAAGAACCCGCTGCCAGCCAACGGCCGGCTGTGGCTGCTGGGAACGGGCAATCGGTTCCTGCTCTTCTCGGCGGAACCAGAGCCCAAGATGCTGTGGCGCGGGGACGGCCAGCAATTGCACGTGGAAGTGGTCCGCGGCTACCTCACGGGGCACGCGAACCTGACTGGCGGGCACTGGATTGCCAGCCGCTCGCAAACCAACCCAGTCATCCACATCGCCGCCCCACTGGTCGGCTCCACAACGACCTACTTCCGCCCCTTGCTCGACGCCATCGACGCCGCCCGCGGCACTCGCCTGGAACGCTAATCACCGCAGCCGGGAGCTAACAGCTCCCGGAGAACAGCGAGAAGCCGCTACCACGCGGTCAGACGTAGCGCGTAATCAACCGCGCTACACGCATCAGTCGCGGTCGCATTGCTCCGAGCCTCGCTCCGCTCGTCTCGTCGGCCATCGCGCGCCGCCGTTCTCCGGAGGTTGTTAACCTCCGGCTATCGTCATCGAAGCGGTACGGTGGTTTCGGCCGCTTTGCGCTGGAGCAGGTCGCTCCGGGAGAATCTGGCTGCAGATCGCGCCGTCTCAGCCTGGCGTGCGCTCTCGCCGATCGTGCTCACGATTTGATCGTAGTGATCGTAGAAATAGGTGAGCGCCGCATACACCTCTTCCGGCCGCAAGTCCGGGTGCTGCCGCAGAATCTCCTCAGCCGACCAGCCGTAGTGGTAATGTTCGGCTGCCAGATGATTGAGTTTGTAGCGCGTGCCCGAAATGCGCACGACGCCCTGGTCGTCGACAGATAGATGCGGATAACGGGTCAGCGCGTTCATATTCCGAGGTATCCCGTGGAAAGGGGGCACCCTCTATCTTACGCTACGCCCCCACCAAAATCTCCTCGCCCACGCTCCACTGCGCCGGCGTGGCGGGGTCGCGGACGATGCGGCGGTAGAGCGTGTCGCGTTCGACCGGCTCGCGGCCCGCTTCGACGATCAGCCGCTGAATCTGGTCGGTGGTGAGCAGTTCGGGCGTCGTGGCGCCGGCGTCGTGATAGATCAGCTCGTGCCGCACCGTGCCGTCGATGTCGTCGGCGCCGTACGACAGAGCCGTCTGGGCCGTGCCGATGCCGAGCATGATCCAGTAGGCCTTGATGTGCGGAATGTTGTCGAGCATCAGCCGGCTGATGGCCATCGTCCGCAGGTCCATGATCGCCGACGGCTTCTTGATGTGCGACAGCCCTGTGTTTTCGGGATGGAAGGCCAGCGGAATGAACGTCTGAAAACCACCCGTCTCGTCCTGCAGCTCGCGGAGGCGAATCAGGTGGTCGATCCGGTGGTAATCCTTTTCGATGTGACCGTAGAGCATCGTGCAGTTGGTCTTGATGCCCATCTGGTGGGCCGTGCGGTGGATATCGATCCAGTTCCGCGAGTCAGCCTTGTGTTCGCAGATCAAGCCGCGGACTTCGGGGTGGAAAATCTCGGCCCCACCGCCCGGCATGCTCCCCATGCCCGCTTCGAGCATATCCTCGAGAATTGCCTTCACCGGCTTCTTGGCGAGGAACTCAAACCAGTTGATTTCGACGGCGGTCCAGGCCTTCAGGTGCAAGTCGGGGTAGGCCTCGTGCAGCAGGCGGACGACGTGCACGTACGAGTCGTACTTCTTCTGGTGGTGCAGCCCGCCGACGATGTGCAGCTCGGTGCAACCGTTGTCGACCGCTTCCTGGCCGCGAGCCAGAATCGCCTGATCCTCCATCGCGTACCCCTTCGGGTCGCGGAGGTCGCTGCGGAATGCGCAAAACGTGCAGCGATAGACGCAGATGTTCGTCGCGTTCAGGTGGGTGTTGATGTTGTAATAGGCGTAGTTGCCGTTCTTACGCTCCCGCACGAGGTTGGCCAGAGCCCCGACCTCGTGCAGCGGCACCTCCGGCTGATAGAGGAAAATGCCGTCGTCGAGCGACAACCGCTTGCCAGCGTGGACTTTGTCGCGAATGTTGTCGAACGTGCTAGCAATCGAACGGTTCATGGGCTTAGGTGCAGGCGGAAGCGGCGATCGGAAGCAAAACAACCGGGAAAACTCGGCAGCCTAGGGTTCCCTCAGGCTAAACCGTCGAGTGTACGGGGCGCTTAACAGCCTGACAATGCGGGCCGCTTCCGCGCCAAGCCCCTCTGCGGCGACCACCAGGCGAGAGGAAAGTGGCCGGAGGCGAACCGCCTCCGGGTCGCCCCGCGCGTGGAGCATCCACTTGCGATTCGGCCCGGACGCAGGTTTACCTCCGCCGATTTTCCGTTGCCATTCAGCGATTTAGCGGCGGTACGAGCCCGCATTGCCCTGGATTGGCGAGGTTAGGGCCGATACTATCGGCCCGGCATTTTCGCTAACGGAGGACCGTCGGGTGCGTCGGGTAGGACTGTTGATTTTGATGCTGGCCGTTGCGGGTTGCGGGAAATCGCCCTCCGCCGGCCCGAAATCGGTCGCCGACGCGCGTGCCTACGCCGAGCTTCCTGGCTTGCGGCGGTCGCCGCACGAGGGACTGCAAGCGGAACTCGCTCGTCTGACCGACGAGCAGCGAACGCCGCTGCAGCTGGCGTCCGCTCAGGTGGTGGCTCCCGTAACGACGATGGTCACCGCCCGTCCGAGCGAACTCACGCCTCAAGTGGCGATCCGCGAAGCCTATCCGTCGCTCAGCCGCGGGATGCACGAGGAACTGCTCGAGCGCATCGATCCCAATCGCGACTGGCGCGTCGGCCCCGTCGAGCGCGAACTGCTGCGCGACTTCGTCACCCGCACGGCGCCGCATCGCGACAAGTTTCGCCTCGCCCTGGAAAGGGCCGAAGGGGGCTTGGGGATCGACCCGGCGATGGGGCCTCTCGCGGAACTGGACTTGATCGAGCCCCTTCACCT
>JAEZAS010000422.1 GCA_023430365.1 Planctomycetota bacterium | reverse complement strand
CTTCCTACGATCCGCGGCTGAAAGCCGTTCTCATCCTCAAAGATGAGCGGCCGCACCACGCGGCGCGTTTCGCGCGAGAAGATGCGCGGCAGGGCCCGCGGATTGTTCACCTGGTAGTACTTGCCGCCACCCCGCGCCGCGATGTCTTGCAGCAGGCCGCGGGCTGCGTCGCTTCCTACCGCAACCGACGTCGTCGTGATGTTCTTCTTGCGCATCTGAGCGGCGAGTCCCGCATAGCCGCCGCCCTGCGTCTGTCCGTCGGTCAGCACGATCATATGCTTCACCGAAGCGCTCGACCGCTCCAGCGCCGCATAACCGCGGCGAATGCCCGGCTCCATGTTCGTCCCGCCGCCCGACGCCACCCGGCCGATGCGGCTCTTGGCCTGATGCGCCCGCTCGCCGACGCGCTGCAAGCGCAACACCTCTTCCGCTTCGCTGTCGAACGCAATCACGCCGATCTGATCGAGCGGCCCCAGCATGTCGACCGCCGCTTGCGCCGCCGCCTTGCTCAGCCGCAGCTTTTCGCCGTCCATCGAGCCCGACTTGTCGATCACCAGCATCAACGCCCCGACGGCCGCCACCTTGGCGTTCCGCACGGTGAACTCGACCGGCATCGCACGTTCGAGTTCGGTATTGGCCCAGCCGCCAGCGCCCAGGCTGTCGGGTCCGCCGATCATCACGAGTCCCGCGCCAAACCTTTCGACGCTCTGCACGAGCATTCCTACCTGTTCGTCCGTGAAAACCGAGAGCGCCTCGGCGGCCTCGCCACTGATCCGAGGCACATTGGCCAGCACGATCGAGTCGTACTGCTGCAATTCGGCCAGGCTGGTGAACAGGGCGTCGGTGGTTTGCACCGTCACCTGCATCTCGTTGGCCCGGAGCGTGGCGACCAGGTCATCGAACTCGGTGGGTCGCTCGGAGTTGACGATGAACAGCACCTGCCCGCGGCCTTGCAGGTTGGTGAAGCCGGTCGCCTGATTGTTCTGCACCAGGCGATCGTCCTCAGGCCGATCGGGCGTGAAGCGAGCCTCGTACGAGTAGAACGCGGCCTCTTCCAATTCTTCTCGGAAAGTCAGGACGGTTTTGCCGGGAGGCAGGGTGATGGTCTCGTCGGCGACGAGCGAGCTCCGACCACCGGCCTTGCGCAGCACGGCGAGTCGGCCGGTAACCGGTCGATTCGAAGTCGCGTGCGGCGGCTGAACGTGCTCGAGCACAATCGTGACGTCAAAAGGGGCCCCGGATCGGGCGACACCGGGAACGCTCACCTTTTCGATCCGTACATCGGCCCGCGCGAGGAAGGGGAGGGGAGCCACATCAATGCCGATCCCCGCGTCGGCCAGGCGGCGGGCTTCGGTCAGCGCGTCGCCGACGTTTTGATTGCCGTCGCTGACGATCACGACCCGGCGGGCAACGTCTTCCGGCATCGTCGCGCGGGCCAGTCGCAGCGCCTCGGCGAGGTTCGTCCGCTCGCCGTCCACCGACGCCTCCACCTGCATCGGCACGACCGGGTGGGGATCGAGCGGCCGCTCCACCTGCGCCTCGGCGCCGAAGACGATCAAACCGGCGGAGTCGCGCAGCCGCGAGTCTTGATGCGCTGCGGTCGCCGCGGCGGCATACTGCGACACTGCGTCGCGCTGCTCGGCCGTCAAGCTGAGCGATTGATCCAGCAGAAAATAAGCGGCGATCCGCTCGGTAATCCGAACGAGCTGAATCTCCGCCAGGGCAAACACCAGCACCGTGAGAACAGCGCAGCGCAAGACAATCGCCATCGCTTGCCGGCCGCGTCCCATGGAGGCCAGGCTCTTGCGCGACATCCATGCCACCACCGGCAGTCCGAGCAACAGCAATAGCCAGAGCGGTTGATCGAAGGCGAGCGTCAGCCAGTTCACGCAATTGCTCCTTCCTCGAGAGCCGTCATTCGGTCAGCTGCGGCCTCGCAGCTTGAAGTAGAGCCGCTGCACTTCCGGCAAACAACAACGGCCCGTCGGCGACAACTCGTAGCAGCGAGCCTCGTCGGTCTTCGATCGCCGGTACAGTTCGCGAATCCGCACCGGGACACTCCCCGCCGCTTCCTCTTGAATGTCGTCCGAGGTCAGCCCAAAGCAGGGACAGATCGGCGCGTCCGGGTCCTTCGGATAGACAGGACGAACGAGCGAATCGACCGTGACGAACGCCTCGAAGGCGTCGAAGTAGGCCACTTCGCAGACCGGCGTCGGACAAAAGAGGACGCTCGCCGCGAGCGACCGCCGCGTTTCGGCGGTCGTCAGGGCCTCCAAGGCGGAACGCAACGCCTCCTCACCGATCGCGCCGCACCGCGGACAGCGGACCTCGGTCGAATCGGACTCGCGAACGAAGGCCTTGTTCAAGGGAGTTTTCAGTGATCAGTTGTCAGTTCTTGCCCATTGCGGGGCGCCGCGAGACGTTCACAACTCATGAGGGTGCAACGACTATTCTAGTTTTCGCGTCACCCCACCATAAGACAAACTGAAAACTGTCTACGGATAACTGTTTACTTCACGCGCAGCGTGAGCGTGCTGTAGTGGTTGGCCTTTTCGAACTTCTTGTCCCCTTCCTGGCCCTTCTGGTCCACGACCCACTTGGCGCGGATCGAATACAGGCCGGGCTTGCTCAGATCGAAGGTGATCCGTCCATCGTCCCCCGTCTTGATCGGGTCGTGCTCTTTGCCCGACGGGTCGACCACGGTCACTTCACTGCCGGCGATCGGCTTTCCCTTCCAGAGGACTTCGAGCTGCGACTTTTCGCCAGCCAGGTGCGGGACGACTTCCATCGTCAGCGAGGCGTCGGGCTGCTGCTTGCCGAAGTCGGGCGAGTTCGAGTCGGCGTAGGTGGCGTGGTAGTTGAGCTGGAACACATTGGGGCCACGCTCCAGCACGCCGTACTTAATGGTCCCGGACAGGGAACTGGTGCCCTCGGGCAGCTCCGCGGTCCACGAACCGCCGCCGTCCTTATCGGTCTGCTTGGTGAGCTTCAGCGGCTGGCCGCTGGCCTTGCCCGTGGTGTCGCGGGTACGGACCTGCACCTTTTCAATTCGGTCGAGCAGCGCCGCATCGTCGCTCTCGGCCAGCTCCGCGAAATAGACCTTCGCCACCGGCTTGCCGCCGTCCGCCGATTCGACCACGAGCCAGACAAAGTGGGCCGAAGCCGGTGCAGCCACCACAAACGCCAGCAGCAGCGACGCTGCAAGGACCAACCGTTTCATGAGAACCTCTTCTTGGTGCAGGGCTAAATGAGACAAGTTCTCAACAGAGTAACAACCCCCTGCGACGTGTCAACCGTCGGCGCAATTCAGGTTGCCAGCGCCTGGTTGTCGCCAAGCCCTCTTCCGGATGGGCGGATCCAAGTATTTTTCCTCTGCTCTTTCTCCAATTGTTCCAACGATGCTCGTGCCACCGGTCAGCGGCGGCTTACCGCGTCGCCCCTTCCCGCCCCTCGATGGCTCCGGATATTGTGACGCGAGAAATGCCAAATCGCAGTCATCTAAGGAATTCGGTGTGGGAATCTCGCCTGCCGTGCAGACCGTGTTGCTGCTGATCGCCTCCAACTTTTTCATGAACTATGCCTGGTACGGCCACCTCAAGCATCTGGAGCACCGTCCCTGGGTCATCGCCGCCCTGCTGAGTTGGGGCGTCGCCCTCTTTGAGTATCTGCTACAGGTGCCGGCCAACCGCATCGGCGCCCAGCAGGCCCACCTGAACATGGGTCAACTTAAAATCCTGCAGGAAGTCATCTCGCTCTCGGTCTTCATCCCGTTCTCCTATGTCATCCTCAAGGAGTCGCTGAAACTCGACTACTTCCTGGCCGCCCTGTGCATGGCTGGAGCGGTGTTCTTCATCTTTCGAGGCGGAATTGGCCCCAGCGGCTCCTAAGGAGAACTCCACCTCGCCGGTTCACCCTCTAGAATGACGCGATGAGCCAGCCGTCGATCACCGTGAGTGTGCCGGATCTCGAGTCTGCGCCACCACCGCGCGAGCTTCCCGACTTCATCACCGTTCCGCGTCGCCAATCCCGCCGCATCCGCTGGATGGTGGCCGGCAGCATGGCCTTGCTGCTCGCGCTGGTGGGGCTGCGCCTGTTTGCGGTCACCGGTTGGTGGCGAACGGTTCGGATCGACGGCGCGTCAATGGCGGAAACCTTCCTGGGAGCTCATTTCGACGTCGTCTGCGACGACTGCGGAGTGCTCTTTCCCTGCGACGGGGCAAACCCGCCGCGCGACGGCCGCGTCGTTTGCCCCAACTGCGGCTACCGCTGGACGAGTCTCAACGAAGAACAACTGCAGGTCGGCGATCGCGTGCTCATCGACCGCTGGCGTCTCGGCGGCAACATTCCCCAGCGGGGCGAGGTGGTCGCCCTGGAGGGCGAGAAAGACGACTATCAGATCAAGCGTGTCGTCGCCTTGCCTGGCGAGCGCTGGGGCGTCCGCGACGGCGATCTCTACATCGACGGCAGGATCTTCCGCAAGTCGCTCCACCAACTGCTCACCCAGCGCATTCTCGTCCACGACAACAATCACCAGCCAAAACGCTCGCGCGATTTGCCGCCACGCTGGCAATCGCAAGGGGAATCGTCTCGCTGGAAGCCGGAGGGTTCCGGTTTTGTCTTCGAACCAGCTCCCAAAGCCTCCGGCGACAGCTTCGACTGGCTCCGCTACACGCATTGGCGCTGCTCGGGCGCGCTTCAGGAGCGAACGCAATCGTCGGCGGTCTTCGACAACGATTTTTACAATCAGGCTCTCTCGCGCAACCTGAATTGGACGCCTGATGTGATGCTAACCTGCACGGTGGAGTGCGACCGCAACGGGCGGTTCTCCGTCGCCGCCGAGGACGAGCCCCACCACTTCGAGATTGTCTTCGACCGCCGCAAACGCTCGGTGATGCTCATCGATCACGAGTCGGAGCAGGAAGTCGCTCGCAGCGATGAGCGCATTTTTGCCGATGCCGAGCGGCTTGAGATTGTCGTGGCGCTCTGCGACCAGCAAGTGATCGTGGCCGAAGGGGGACAAACCCTGATCACCTTTTCCTACCGTCGGTACGAACCGTGCGAGAACAAGCAACCACTTTCGATCGGCGGCAACGTCGGCCGGCTGAAGGTGACCAACTTGCGAGTCTATCGCGACATCTACCATCTCGATCCCGCCGGCACGGGCCGCGCATGGGAAGCCGAATCGGCGGTGCCGCGCGGACACGTCGCAGTTCTCGGCGACAACCCGCCCATTTCCATCGACAGCCGCCACACGGGAAGCCTGCCGCTCCGCCGGGTCCTCGGAACCGTGTATCGCCCCTTCTGGATCACTCCGCACCACGCAGAATAAGCCTTCCCATGACGTCGGAATCGTTCGATTGGCAGCAATACCATGCCCACTGGTCCCTGCGCCCCGGCACGACCTACCTGAATCACGGCTCCTTCGGGCCGCCGCCACGGAGTGTCCGCGAGGCCAGGCTCAAGTGGCAACAGGCGCTCGACGAGCAACCGATGGACTTCTTCGTCCGCCTGTACGAACCAGCCTGGTTTGAGGCGAGGAATCGTCTCGCCCAGTTCGTCGGCGCCGCTCCCGCCAACCTGATCTTCGTCGACAATGCCACCGTCGGCATGAACGTCGTCGCCGATTCCTTTCCGCTGTCGGCTGGGGACGAGGTGCTACTTACCGATCACGAGTACGGGGCCGTGCGCCGCACCTGGTCTCGGGCCTGCGAGCGAACGGGCGCTGCGTTCCGCGAGGTCGAATTGCCCACGCCCATGTTCGATGAAGCGGAAGTAGTCGAATCGATCGTCGCGGCGCTCACGCCACAAACCCGCGTCCTGGTCGTCAGCCACATTACGTCGCCAACCGCCATCACGTTGCCGGTCGCGGCGATCTGCCGGGCGATGCGTGAGCGAGGCGTCGCGGTTTGCATCGATGGTCCGCACGCGATCGCCCAGTTGCCGCTGAATCTGGAAACCCTCGGCTGCGACTTTTACACCGCCAGTTGCCACAAGTGGCTCAGCGCGCCGTTCGGCTCCGGCTTCCTCTGGGTATCGCCCCAGCAGCAATCGCACATTCGCCCCGGCACCATGAGTTGGGGCCGGTTGCTGCCGCGACGGCCCGAAACGTGGTCCGACGAATTCATCTGGAGCGGCACGCGCGATCCCTCGGCGTGGCTCGCGGTGCCAGCCGCAATCGAGCTGCTCGAAACGATCGGCCTCGAGCGATTTCGCAGCCAAACGCACGCGCTCGCCCAATACGCCCGCCATCAGCTCACGGAACTCTTCGGCACGACGCCCCTCGCCGCCGACGATCCGCAGTGGTACACGAGCATGGCCCACGTGCCGCTTCCGGGCGGCGCGTTTGAAACGCTGCAGCAACAACTCTGGCAGCAATACGGCATCGAGACGCCCATCGTGCACTGGAAGGACCGCTGGTTTATTCGCGTCTCCTGCCATCTCTACAACGAACCGGAGCACATCGACCGCCTCACGCACGCACTGGAAACCTTGCTCGCCACCGCCTAAGCGACTGCATGCTCCGTGTGCACTGTCGCAGCAATGCTTGTGACGTCTGTCACAAGCGCGGGTTCGGTCAACCGCCTTCGCTCAAGATTTTTGTTGACGGGCAATTCTGCGGACCGGTAGGCTGCCAAGCGGTGGGCTGGTTCTCTCGCTCCGTTCTTTAGAAGCGAGCGGCCCGCTAGCGGTTGGCATGGATAGCCGGGTTGTTCGTCCGACAATCACGGAGAGCTCCGATGCTCGTACGCGAAATTCTCGTCGAAAAAGGTCGTCAGATTCATTCCTGCACCCCCGACCACACCCTGACGGAAGTGGTCGACCTGCTGGTCAAGCACAACGTCGGCTCGCTTGTGGTGCGGCAGGGGGAACAGATGGTCGGCATCATCACCGAGCGCGACATCCTCCGCGCCGTGGCCGAAACGCGCTGCTCCCTCAGCGAACTTCGCGTTCGCAACCGAATGACGCCCGCGCCCATCACCGCGAGCCTGGAGGACGACATCGGCGACGCGATGGGGGAAATGACCGCCCGACGGATTCGTCACCTGCCGGTGATGGATGGGTCGTCGCTCGTGGGAATCATTTCGATCGGCGACCTCGTCAAAGCCCAGCACGCCGAACTCTGCCGCGAGAACCACTACCTGAAGAACTACATTCAGAGCTGAGCGGCCCGCCGGAGGCCGAAGCGCGTCCGGCGGGTACATGAGCGACTTGCTCAAGTCGACGATTCGGAAACCGCCAGCTGCCGCAGCTCGCGCGGCAGCGGAAAGTGCACGTCTTCTTTGCGGATCACGCGGCTTTCCACCGTGGCGGCAAACTCCTGTTCCAGATACCGCACCACTTCCTGCACGACCGATTCCGGAGCGCTCGCCCCCGCCGAGATGACCACCGACTCGACGCCATCGAACCAGGCGCGATCGATATCCGACACGCCGTCGATCAGCCGGGCTTGCACCCCGCATTCGGCGCCGATTTCTTTCAGCCGCTGGCTGTTGGAGCTGTTCTGGCTGCCGATTACGAGCACCAAGTCGGCTTCCGAGGCCAGCAGCCGCACCGCCTCCTGGCGGTTCTGCGTGGCGTAGCAGATGTCCTCCTTGGCGGGACTCTCGATGTGCGGAAACTTCGCCCGCAGCCGGCTGATGATCCGGTTGGCGTCGTCCACCGACAGGGTCGTCTGCGTCAGGTAGGCCAGCTTCGTGCCCGGCGTAAACTCCAGCCGATCGACGTCCTCGGCCGATTCGACCAATACGATCGCCTCGGGCGCCTCTCCCATCGTGCCGATCACCTCATCGTGACCTTCGTGACCGATGAGCAGGATCGTGTACTTATCGCGAGCGTAGCGAATCGCCTCGAGATGCACCTTAGTCACCAGCGGGCAGGTTGCGTCGATCGCCCGCAGCTTCCGCTCGCGGGCCACACGCCGCACCTCCGGCGAAACGCCGTGCGCCGAGAACAGAAGCGTGCTGCCGACCGGCACTTCGCTCAGATGGTCGACGAACACCGCCCCCTTGGAGCGGAACGTGTCGACGACGTACTTGTTGTGCACGATCTCGTGATAGACGTAAATCGGCGTGCCAAACGCCCGGATGGCCAGATCGAGACTTTCGATGGCCATATTCACGCCCGCACAAAACCCGCGCGGGGCAGCCAAAATGATTTTCATGGGGATCGAGTGCTCCTCCTCGCATAATAACCGCGATCGGCAAAAACGGACAACGACCGTTCACCGGCGGTTCGAGTAGCCCGGCAAAAGCTCGTTCGCACGCTCCGCGTGGGAACGCAAGAACGGACGCTCTGCGTCCTGCGGGTTCCAAGCCAAGTCGGCTGATAATGCCGTGTTACGTCGAATCGACGCAGGACGCGGAGCGTCCGTTTCTGCGTTACGACGCAGAGCGTCGTAACGAGCGGCAATTGCGCGGTAGCCCTATCGAGGGACGTCCTACTTATCCCACGGACTGAGGGCCACCTTCTTCTCGCTCGGCGGCGGATGCAACTCCCGTTCATCCTCCAGCACGCGCTGCGGAGCGGCTTGCCGCACGTTTTCGACCTCGCGAGACGCCAGGACCAGATTCACGAGAAACACGGCCGCCCCGAACAGAAAAACGACGATCCCCAACACGTGCGCCATGCCGGTACGGTCCTCGCCAATCTCATACAGAGTCCAAACCCAATTAGGCAACTGCAATGGCGAGTAGACGAACTGGCTCGGGTCCCCCCGGCTGATCGCTGCCTGCAAAATAAACGGGACCACCGAGCCAAGCGAGACGACGCACACATGACACAGAAACACCGCCAGCAAGCTCACCGAGGTGTACATCCGAGCCCAGACGATGAGCACCCGCGTAATGCCGAGATAGGCTGCCACGTATCCCCAGATGGCGAGCACCCAGGGAATGATCTCCAGGTGCGAGGTCCCCCAAGCTTGTCCGACCAGCAAGCAGGCAAGGACCACAATCGACGCAGCTCCCAGATTCAGCAGCGCAAAAACATATCCAGTGCCCGAACCGGGGTTGAACCAGGTAAACGCCATACGCCCCAACAGGCTCTGTGGTAGTTGCCGCCGCGCCCGTGGCGACAGCTCGGCCGCTTCTCCCGTCAGGAAGGCCCCGGCAAACATCCAGAACGCCCCGGCCAGGCTGATTTCCGCAACCAGGATTTCCTCCTCGGAACGGCCCCGCTGCAAAACCATGACCCAAAAGTACGTCATCCAGCCGAGCAGCAAGGCCTGCTGGAGGAGCAGCACGACGCGCAACTTGGTGGAGCGGTTTTCGCTGGCGAAGGTCAGCTGCCCGGCAGCGATCAACAAGCTCAGCGCCATAAACGAGAAATAAAAACTGAAGATCATCAAATTGATGATCCAAAACTCCGGTTCGTCATACGGCATTGCCCCACCGTCGGCGAGCACGCTGAGGATCGCGCTGTCCCAGATCACCGCAAAGCCGAGCAGCGCCATCACGTAGACAACCGAGAGCACCACCTGCCAGTGTCGCGACCTCGTCACCGTGGCCAGCATCAAGCCGAACACACTGAGCCCCAACGACGCCAGGAAGGTATAGGCCAGGAAGAGCCCAATCGTGACGATGTCGATGCCGCGCAGCAGATAAGTAAACGCAATGCACGGCGCCAGCGCCGAGTAGTAGACGAGCATCTGCAGCACGGCGCTCGCCAGCTTGCCGGTGACGATTTGCCGGGCCGAAAGCGCGGTGATCGAGAGCAGCTCGAACGTTCCGTCCTCGCGTTCCGAGGCCAGCGAACGAAACGCCGCGTACGGAACCACGATCAGCAGTGGTATTGTAAGAATCAGGTAGTACCCGACGAGCATCGCCGAGCCCAGCGGGGCGTAGTACAGCCCGGGCATGGAGAAGGCGATAAAACCGACGGTATAGATCCACCCAAAGATCAGCAGCAGTGAAAAGGTGACCACAAACTGCCGGCTTTTCATCGCCTGGCGAGCTTCTTTCACCAGAATCGGATTCAGGCGATCGCCCATCCGGTCCAGCCATGCTTCCAGCCGCAACCAGCGCTGCACCCACGCACTTTCGGGCGCCGCCTCTGCGACCAGCGCCGAATCGGTGGCCATGGGGGATTCCGCGGTCGTCATTGCACGGCTCCTCGCGTGACCGCCATGAACACATCCTCGAGCGACTTCGAGTGGCTGCCGAACTCAGCCACCGGCACCTCGGCCAAAATCATCTCGCGCAGCAAAGCCACTTCGCTCTCGCGATCCCCCTGATGCGAGAACCGCACGACCGGCCCTTCCACGACGATGTCGGTAATGCCCTCCCGCGCTTCGAGCCACATGGCGGCAACCGCTGTGTCGCCGAGGACTCGGACCTTGACCTCGCGGTGGGGTGTTTGCTGCTTGTGGATCTCGTCGATCGAACCGGTCGCCAGCAATTGCCCGCGCTCGATGATCGCCACGCGGTCGCACATTTCTCCGAGTTCAGTGAGGATGTGCGAGCTGACGAGGATCGATTTGCCGAGCGCCGCCAGTTCGCCGATCATCTCGCGCAGCTCGATGCGGGCCCGCGGATCGAGCCCGTTGGCTGGCTCGTCGAGGATCAGCACCGCGGGATCATGAATCATCGAGCGGCCGAGGCAGAGTCGCTGCTTCATTCCCTTCGACAGACCGCGAATCGGCTTCTCGGCGATCTGGTCCAGCTTGGTGAACGCCATCGTGCGCTTCAGCGCCTCGTGGCGTTCCCGGCCGACCAGTCCATACGAGCGGGCAAAGAAGTCGAGGTACTCGGCGCAGTTCACGTCGGCATAGGTACCGAAATAGTCGGGCATGAAGCCGAGGCGACGACGGACCCGGTCGGGATCGTTCACGACCGAGAATCCATCGACATAGGCGTCGCCATACGTCGGCAGTTCCAACGTGGCGAGAATGCGCATGCTCGTCGTTTTGCCGGCGCCGTTGGGACCGATGAAACCGAAGACCTGGCCGCGCTCAACGTGGAACGACACATCGTGCACCGCCCGGGTCGAACCGAAATGGCGGTGCAGGCGGCGAAGATCGATCATCGGATGCGATGCAATCATGAAATCTCACCACCGCCCATGAACGACATGCAGACTGCGGTCCTGACGCATGCCCGCAACTCCCAGAGGCACTTCGGCGGGGGAGTCGGTCAACGCCAGAAACGCCCCGGGCTCCAGGATCGATTCGCCTCCCCAGGCCAGCCTTTCGAGCTGTCGTTCAAGCTTGCTGGTCGCCGTCCTGGGAGACGCCTGGCTGGAGTCGACATGGGTATAGCG
>JAEZAS010000417.1 GCA_023430365.1 Planctomycetota bacterium | reverse complement strand
TTTTGCCTGGTCAACAATGTGGCGATCGCGGCCCGCCAGGCGATCGCCGTGGGGCGATTGGACCGCGTGCTCATCGTCGATTGGGACGTTCATCACGGCAACGGCACCCAGGCGATCTTCTGGCGCGACGAGCAGGTCGGTTTTTTCTCGAGCCACCGCTTTCCGTTCTATCCGGGCACAGGGGAGGCGACCGAAACCGGCGAAGGGCCCGGCCTCGGCTTCACGCGGAATCTGCCGTTCGAATACGACTCAACGACCCCCGAGTCTTTCCGCCAGCAGTTCGAAACCGAACTGGAGCGATTTGCCGATCGCGTGAAGCCGCAACTGGTGCTTGTCAGCGCTGGATTCGACGCCCACCGCGAGGACCCGATCGGCTCGCTCAACCTCGAGACCGAAGATTTCGGCGAGCTGACACGCATCGTCCGTCGGATTGCCGACCGCCACTGCGAGGGTCGGCTGGTGAGCCTGCTCGAAGGGGGCTACCACCTCGAACGGCTGGCTGACTCCGTAGCGGTCCATCTGCAAGGGCTGCTCGAGTAGCTCGCTGCGTCTCCACTTCTAGACGGGACACATGGGCGTGGGCGCTTGCTTCGCGCGCTTCGGGGCGTCAAAGTGGGGCAGTTCGTACATCCCGCCTCAATGCCCTGCAGGAGCCCGCCATGCGATTCTGCCGTACGCTGCTTGTTCTCGTTCTCTTGGTCGCGCCTCGCGCCCTGGCCGCTGACGAACTGTCGGTCGGCGCCGCCTCCGTCGAAATCACGCCGCCGACCGGGCTCCGGATGAGCGGCTATTTCAGCGAACGCTTGAACACCGGCAAGCACGATCCGCTGTGGGCCAAGGCGATCGTCTTTCAGCAAGGCGACACCAAGGCGGCGCTCGTCGTTTGCGACCTGATCGGCATCCCAGCCGACATCGGTCGCCAGATTCGCGAAGCTGCCGCGGCCAAGTCCGGCATTCCGGTCGAAAACATCACGGTCGGAGCGACTCACTCGCACACCGGACCGCTTTATTTTGGCTCCTTGCGGAAGCATTTGCATGACCTGGCCGTCGCGAAGCACGGCAATGACCCCGCCGAGGAGTTCGACTTTCCCGCCCATCTGATCGAGAAGGTCGCCGAGGCCGTTTCGCAAGCCAAGCAGTCCGCCCAACCGGTGACGCTGAAATCGGGCGTCGGCGAGGAACGTCGAATTTCGTTCAACCGCCGCTTCCACATGAAGGACGGCAGCGTGCGGTTCAATCCCGGCCGAAAGAACCCCGACATCATCCGCCCCGCGGGCCCGATCGACCCTGAAGTTGGCTTGCTACTCTTCGAGGACGCCAAGAACCAGAAGCCGCTCGCCGCTTTGACGGTCTTTGCCTTGCACCTCGACACCGTGGGCGGAACCGAGTACTCGGCCGACTATCCGTACTATCTTGAGCAGGCCGTTCAGAAGCATTTGGGCGACAAAGTCGTCTCGGTTTTTGGCACCGGCACGTGCGGCGACATCAACCACTTCGATGTGAACGATCTCGAACAGTTCAAAGGGCAAGTTCCCAGCCAGGTCATCGGCGCCAAGCTCGCAGAGACGGTCCTGAAAACGGCCGACTCGCTCAAATCGGCCGAACCGCCGCAACTGGCCGTCGCTCGCTCCGTCGTCACGGTTCCCACGCAGCAGTACTCGGCTGAGCAGGTCGCGAAAGCGGCCCAGGACATGCACAAGATCGGCACCCGGGAGTTGTCGTTCCTGGAGCAGGTCGAGGCCAACAAGATCAACGATCTCCACCTGTTCTATTCGAAGGGGACGACCGACCTGGAGGTGCAGGTGATTCGCCTCAGCCCGAAGTCAGCCATCGTTTGCTTGCCGGGCGAGGTATTCGTTGAGCTGGGCATGGCGATCAAAGCCGCCTCACCCTTCGAGCAGACGATGGTGATCGAACTGTGCAATAGCTGCCCCGCCTATATCCCCACGCGCAAGGCCTTCGCCGAGGGAAGCTACGAAACCGTCAATTCTCGCATCACTCCCGGTGGCGGCGAAAAGATGGTTGAAGAAGCCATTCGGTTGCTCAAGTCGCTGGGCGAAAACAAGGCGGCCGAATAAACGCCATGCAAGAGACTGTTATGTCGATCCATCCGATGCGTCGTCGCTGGTTGGCCCTGCCACTTGCGCTGCTGCTGGCGACGACCAGCCGGGCCGCCGAGCCCGAGCAGGCGGCTGCCCCGGAAGCGGCGAACGCATCGCCAGCGGGCGAGACGTTCGAGTCGGTCGCCGAACTGGCTCAGAAGGCGCGAGACTCAATCGTCGTCATCACCGTGACGGGACGCGATGGCGCCACGCAGGGCCTCGGCACCGGCTTCATCATCTCCAGCGATGGATTGATTGCGACCAACCTGCACGTCATCGGCGAGGCTCGTCCGATCTCGATCCAGACGGCCAAGGGTGAAAAGCTCAAGGTTACTGGCATCCATGCCACCGAGCGTTCGCGCGACCTGGCGATCCTCCGCGTCGATGCGAAGGACCTGCCGGCGCTGGAACTGGCCGACTCCGACAAGCTGGTCGATGGCCAGTCCGTCGTGGTGATGGGCAATCCTCACGGGCTGAAGCACAGCGTCGTGAGCGGCGTGATCTCCGGGAAGCGCGAGATCAGCGATCGCACGATGATCCAGCTCGCCATGCCGGTTGAACCGGGCAATAGCGGCGGGCCGGTGCTCGATATGCAGGCGCGAGTCTGTGGAATCGTCACCATGAAGTCGCTGGTGACCGAGAATCTCGGCTTTGCCGCGACCGTGAACGATCTGAAGCCGCTGCTCGAAAAGCCCAACCCCGTTCCGCTCGAACGCTGGTTGACGATCGGAGCCCTCGACTCGCGCGAGTGGCAACCGATTGGCGGCGCTCGCTGGCATCAGCGGGCGGGGCGAATCCTTGTCGATGGTCTTGGCCAAGGCTTTGGCGGCCGATCGCTCTGCCTGGCCAAGGCGGAAGCTCCGGCGACTCCGTTCGAACTGGCAGTACGCGTGAAGCTCGGCGACGAGGCGGGCGCCGCGGGGCTCGTCTTTCACAGCGATGGCGAGGATCGGCACTACGGCTTCTATCCCACCAACGGCAAGCTTCGACTGAGCCGGTTCGACGGACCGGATGTTTTCAGCTGGGCCGTCCTCGAGGAAAAAGCCTCGGCGGCCTATCGCCCGGGCGAGTGGAACCGGCTCAAGGTGCGGATCGAAAAGGACCGGCTGCTTTGCTACGTGAACGGCGAACTGGTGATCGAGTCGACCGACACGGGGCGAACAAGCGGTCGCATCGGTCTGGTCAAGTTCCGCGAGACTCAGGCGGAGTTCAAGCACTTCGAGTTCGGCGACAATCTCAATGATTTGCAGCCGACGCCGGAGCAAGCGGAAGCCTTGGCGGCGGAAATCGAAAAGCTGCCGCCACTCGAGGAACTCAAGCTATCGGAGCTGGCGGCGCTGCAATCGGAGCCAGCCACAAGCGTCGAAGCCCTGCGCAAGCGGGCAGCCGACCTGCAAGGCAGAGCCGAGGAGCTGCGGCGCATAGCGGCCGACGTTTACATGCAGAGCGTGATCGCCGAACTGCGAACCCTCGTCCAAAAGGCGGCCGGCGAAGGGCAAGAAATCGACCTGTTGCAAGCTTCGTTGACGATCGCCCGGCTGGATGAAGAAGACGTCGACGTGCAGGCCTATCTGAAGCAGGTCGACCGCATGGCGGAGGAGATCAAAGCCAAGCTGCCCCCCGACGCGGATGAGCCGGCGAAGCTGGCCGCGATGAATCAGTACCTGTTCGTCGACAACGGCTACCACGGCAGCCGAACCGACTACTACAACCGAGCCAACAGCTATCTCAACCGCGTCATCGACGACCGTGAAGGTTTGCCGATCACGCT
>JAEZAS010000345.1 GCA_023430365.1 Planctomycetota bacterium | reverse complement strand
CCCCCCCCCCCCCCCCCCCCCCCCCCCCCCCCGCCCCCCGAAACTCCCTTGGAGGCTCTGCCTCCCGCATCGGCGAGCTCGCTGCGCCTTTCGCGGCTCAACTCGCCGTTCTCCGGAGCGTATTACGCTCCGGCTGCGAACAGGCGTTACCAGTCATAGTCCTGAACAATCTGCGCTCGTCCGTTTTCAAACTTCACCGGGACCAGCAATTCCTTGCGGCCGCCGCTTTCGCGCACGAGCGGTTTCTCGACGTTCAAGAAACGGACTTCCAAATCGTTGTCGACGACAAAGGCGCCTCCCTTCTGTTCGATCGAGTTGCCCGTGGCGGCCCGATACCAAAGGTTCGCCTGCGGCTTGTCGCTCTGGAGCGTCAGCGTGCGGCGGAAGGCGTACACATCGGAATCGCCGTAGGGAGCCAGAAAATCTTCCACGCGAGTCTGTTCGATGTCGTAGAAGAACGTCGGCATCCGTTTCTCGCCCAAGCGATAGCCGCGGAACTTGTAGCCCAAGTCCTTGGCCGACTGCTGCGGCCAGGCGGCGCTCGCGTCGCTGAGCGTGGCGATCGTTGGCCCCTCGGCGAACTTCACAATGTTGTCGCCCAGGGGCGGCTCAAAGCCTTGCCCGCGGCCGTTCCAGTGTCGATTAGCGTCGATGAAGGCTCCCTGCCAGATCAGCGCCAGACGCATGCCGTTCGCGTCCCACGCCAGATTGATTTTTTCCGGGTAGCCGACGCCGATGGCTCGCGTTCCGCTCCCTTCGATGAAGTTGCGGTAAAGGATCGCCTCATCGAAGGCCATCAGCTCCATCGCGCCCGTCACGAGTCCCAGCGGAAGCGTCGCCTCGTCGCCGTCGGCCAGGTAGGCCCAGATCGACTGAATCTGCTTCGCCGTGCTGCCGTCGAGCAGGCTGGGCAACTGCGTCTGGCCGTTCGGCCAGGCCGAAGGCATGCGAGTCCCCGGACGGTAGCCCTGGGGATCGACCAGATAAGCGTGGAACCAATCGGGACGCAGACGCTTGTGCATCGTCGTCATGCTGATCGCCTGAATGCCAGTCGCCTGCTTGTCGGCAAACGTGTGGCACTTGATGCAGCCGAAGGCTTGCGAACCGACGAGCTTCCGTCCGACTGCCTTGAACTTCTTGTCTTCGTCCGGAATGTCGACGCTCGGCGCCGGCTTGACCGTGCCGGCGTCGGCTTGGGCCAGCGAGGCCACCAGCGGCCCCAGGTTCTCAAGTCCATAGCGAGGCATCCGTGTCAGCATGTACGGCCGATCCTTCGCCCCCTCGGCGAACAGCGTCTTCAGCCAGCTCTCCTGAAGCTTTGCGCCGAGACCCGTGAGATGGGGCGGAATGCGTCCTTCGTCGCCCATTTCCGGCATGTTGGTTTCGAAGTGAGGATTTCTCGCCTCTTCGATGCCCCCGAAGTCGCCGCGCTTGTGGCAGGCGATGCAATTGAATCGCACCAGCGTTGTCTGGATGTGCTGCGACGCATCGAGCGGTTGGGTCGGCCGCTTTGCCGCGTCAATCGCAGCCGCGAGCGCCGTTTGTTGCCGGGCGTCGAGGTCATAATTCGGCGTCTTCCCCGACCCGCCCTGCAGGCAGCCACCCGTGGACTTCAACGAAGCGAGCGACGGCGCCTGGCTCGTCGGAGCCAGCGTTTCATTGTTCTGTTTCAGGGAGTGGCACGAGGCACAACCAAGCGACACAAACAGGTCCCGCCCTTGCGCCACCTTCGTCGGATCGACGACAAAGTCGCTTTGCACCGACTTCTCGTTCTTCGGCGTCTGAATCGCGACCAGCTTGTCGACCGGTTGCAGCGAGAGCCCCGGGCCCTCGACGAGCAATTGCAGTTCTTCGCCGCCGCTCGCCTCAAAGTATTCCACGGCTATCGTGGCGAACCCCGGCTTCAGCTTGATCTTGCCTCGCTTCTGCTGCGGCGGGTGGATGCCGTCGTTGTTGATCAGCACCTTGTCGTTGATCGTCAGACGCGATCCATCGTCGGAGCCGAGGACAAACATGTATTCGCCTTCTCGCTCGATCTTGATCGTGCCATCGAAACGCAGACCAAAGTTGTCCTTCCGTTGCGTGACGTCGATGCTGAAGGTATCGGCCTCGCCGATCTCTTTCGGTTGAACCTTGGCCAGGTCGTTGACCGAGTTGAACTTGCCTTCATAGATCGAGACCTGCAAGCCGGAGGCGAGGTCCATGTCTCCCAGGAGGAACGAGGCGACGTCGCGCGCGTCGGCCCCACTGAGCAGATGCGGCATGCGCCCGCCGGGACGCACGGCCAGCGGGTTTTCGAGGAACTGCGTCAGCCCCGCCAAGGTGTACTTGCGCGAGGGAGTGCCCAGCGGCACCGATGTGGCCAGCGCCGGCGAGTTTTCTCCCTTGCGCGGATCGTGACAGCCTACGCAGCCGACAGTGTGATACAGGCGGTCGCCTCGATTCACCGCCTGGCGCAGCGGCGCCGTGTCGGCTGTCGCGCCGGTCGAGGCGAGGAAGTGGACCAGGGCTTCGACCTTCGCGGCGCGTTCCGTCTCCGGCACGTGGGCCAAGACGTTGGGCATCGTCGTGCCCGGCTTGGTTTTCTGAGGATCGGCCAGGAAGTTGAGCAGGTACTGCGGCCGCACTCGGCTGCCCACGCTGTCGAGCACCGGCGCCTGCTTCTTTTGCACCTGAGTGGCCAGGCTCGCATCGGCCGCATGACAACTGACGCAATTCAGTTCGCCGAGGAGCAACTGACCGGCCGCCACGGTGTTGCTGTCGTCCTGGGAGTAGACTCGCTCGAAGCCAATCACTCGCGGCGGCACGTCCACTGCAGAAGCTGTCGGAGCGGGCAGCGCTGCGCAGAGGCTGGCGGCGCAAGCGAGCAGGGAAACACGGGAGAGGCGACGCGTCATCGGACAAACTCCGTCCAGGAGGGATCGTCGTGCGGCGGGATCGCAACGGGCCATCATGATGTTTGCGCGACAGCATGCATGTCAACTGCGCAAACGCTGCTTTGGCCAGGAAATAGGGAGTCTCCCGATCCATTCTGCAAGCGAGACCACCGGCTTGCCACCGTTGAACTTGCCGGGGCGCACGGCACGGGCTCTGCGAATCCGCGGACAGCCAACCCGCGATATAATGCCCGGGCCCCTCGCAAACGTGGTCTGAGTTTCCCACAAAATCGGCTGCCACTCATGAGTTACGTGCCACCAGGATCAGGATATCCTCCAGCGCCGCCTCCCCGAGGTCGCAATTCGCTCCTGCAATTGCTCCCCTTGGTGGTTCTCGTGATTGCCATTTTGTTGGTCATGCGGATGTGGACCGGCGGCCCGCGCATGCCCGTACACAAGCTGGACCCGAACGCCCAGCCACGGCCCATCACTCCGGCCGGGGAGCTCGCCTCCGATGAGCAGGCGACGATCGACCTGTTTCGCCAGTCGTCCAGCTCCGTGGTCTTTATCTCGACGGCTGCGGTGGGGCGGGGCATCGATTTCAACATCCTCGAACTGCCCAAGGGAACGGGGAGCGGGTTCATCTGGGATGCCAACGGCCACATCGTCACCAACTACCACGTGGTGCAACAGGCCAATCGCTGGCGCGTGACGCTTGCCGACGGCAGCGCGTGGGACGCAGTTCCGATCGGCGTGGCTGCCGACAAGGACCTCGCCGTGCTCCGCATCGATGCTCCCCGTGAGCGACTGCGGCCGATTCTCGTCGGTGAGTCGGCCGACTTGGAAGTCGGTCAGAAGGTCTTTGCGATCGGCAATCCGTTCGGTCTCGACCAGACGCTCACGTCGGGCATCATCAGCGGGCTCGGCCGACAGATTCGCGCTCAGAACGGCAAGACCATCGACAACGTGATTCAAACCGACGCCGCGATCAACCCCGGCAACTCGGGCGGTCCACTGCTCGACAGTAGCGGTCGCCTGATTGGAATGAACACGGCGATCTACAGCCCCTCGGGAGCGTTCGCGGGCATCGGCTTCGCCATCCCGGTTGATACGATCCAGCGGATCGTGCCGCAATTGCTCCGCACTGGCCAGGTGGAACGCGCCGGGCTCGGCGCCACTTACGCGCCCGATTCGATCACTCGCCGCTTGGGCTTGAAGGGCGTGTTGCTCGGCAACATGCCAGCCGGCAGCGCGGCGAACCAGGCTGGGCTCTTGCCGACCCGCCGCAGCGCGGAAGGGGACATTCTGCTCGGCGACGTCATCGTCGCCGTGGACGGCAAACCGATCGAACGAGTCGAAGAGCTGTTTGAGGTGTTCGAACAGCACAACGTCGGCGATCGCGTGACGCTGACGATCATTCGCGGCGCTCGCACCAACCAGGAAGAGGTGCTCGAAGTGCCGGCTGTGCTGCAGCAGGTGAAGGAAGAAGAGCACTAGAGCGGCGCGCTAGTCAACGCACTGAGGCATGGCCGAATGACTGGGCATTCGGCCTTCCCGCTGTTCATGCCACCCTACCGCCAGGCGGCCCCATCGGGCTCGTGCGGCTGGCGGGCGAGTTTGAGCAATTGCGCTAGGGTGGTCAGTTGCTCGTCCGACAGGTGGCCGAGCTGCTTCAGATTGCACTCTCTCACGGGAGTGTCCAATTCCCTCAGCAGGGCGATTCCTTCGGCCGTAATGCCCACCAGCACCACGCGCCGATTGTCAGCCATCCGTTCGCGCTCGATCAGGCCGCGGCGCTCGAGTTTGTCGAGCAGCCGGGTGATATCCGGAGCGTGAGAAACCAGACGGCTGGCCAGCGCGAGCGTCGGAAGCTTTTCGGGCCGATGGCCTCGCAGGAGGCGGAGGGCGTTGTACTGCTGCGCAGTGAGGTCGTACTTATCGAACAGTTCGTCCTCAACCATTCTCAGGCGGTCGTAAGTCCGCCAGAGATTGAGGTATGCCTCCTGTTGCGGTGAGTCGAACCGCCGGGAGGGAGCGCCTTGAAATGTGTCATCCATAAACGGCAGCCTAACGATGCCGCGGTGACATTGTCTACGCTCAAAAATAACACATCCCGCTCCCGCATTGCACGCCGAATAGCGGGGTAGATGTCCTCACAACGGTTGTCGGGACAGGAGTGTTTAGGAAGCTTTCAACTGCTCGCGCTGCGGTAGCTGCGCAGGGCGCTGATGAAGACCCACCGCGAAGCGAGCATGCTCCCCGCTGTAGCTAGCAGGGTGAACAGGGCCAACCCTTGCAGCCCCTCCCCATTGGGCGACACCGGCAGAGCGATGATGCGAGCGGGAACGTTCACGACCACCAGGACCGGCAGGAGGTAGGTGAACGCCAACCGCAGGGGGGTGCCAAATCGCCCGCTGTAAATCTCCATCGGATAGCGGGAGAAGTTGGTGATGTAGAACCAGAAATCGTACAGCGATCGGTTCTGCCCGAGCCAGATGCTCGTCGCCGCCAGGGCAATCATGAGGCTGTAAAGAATCGCCACACCGCACATCACGTAGAAAACGTAGAGCAGCACATTCAGCGGGCTCAGTTGCAGCGGCGATTCTGACCGCGTGGTCATCTGGTACAGGCTCACGCCCAGCAGCACGAGCCCGGCGGCAAAGTTCGACAGGCTCGACCAGTCGACCCGCCGCAGCGAGATCAGAAACTGCGTATCGATCGGCTTGAGCAGAGCAAAATCCAGCCCACCGGTGCGGATCAACTCGCTCACTTCCTCGCAATTTTCCATGAAGAAGGCCTGGACCAGGCTGTTGACGATCATCGTGGTGGCTAGGAAGGCGAAGAACTCGTACTTGCCCCAACCCGTGTCGGCGCCAATCTGATTCGTGTACTGAAAAATAAGCAGGTAGAAGCCCAGGTTCATCAGGGTCCAGACGACCGACGTGACCGACTCGATGAGGAAGTTGGTCCGAAACGTCATGTCGCGCACCAGACTGTTCTGGGCGAACGTGAGGAAGACCCGGATGTAGGAAGGTGACTGGCTCATCGCGTTTCTTGGGCTACTCGAACCTCTTCAACCGGGAAGCTATCCACCGTAGGCGCTATAACGCCGCGTCCCGCGCAGGAACAGCAGCTTGCAGAGCGCCATAAAGAACATCACCCAGAGCGCTTCCTGGACCAGGCCGAGCGCCAGATCGACGCCTCGGACGCGTCCAAGAAACACGGCCGACGGAAAATAGGCCAGGTACTGGAGCGGGGACACTTCGACGATCGTCTGCCACGGTTCGGGGAGCATATCGAGCGGGAACATGTGGCCGCTGAGGAAGAAGCTGAACAGCATGTACACAAACAGCAGCGAGCTGACTTCCAGGAACCAGAAGCCAACCAGCCCCATCGAGGCTTCGAGGTAGAAGCCGAGCATGAAGCACAGCACCAGCGACGTCAGGAAGGCGACCATGGTCGTCGCATCGGGCCAACCATCGAAGTAGCCGCGGCAGAGAAAGAAAACCAGCACGAATGGCCCAGCCGCCACGGAGTAGTACGCGAGCTTGTGTGCGACCCGCCCGGCGAGCAGATAGCCGACCATGTCGATCGGCTGAATGAGAAACTTTTTGATCTCGCCGCTACGGATCTGGGCTGCGATGCCGCTGGCCAGCGCCGGCATGCTCGAAAAGGCCCGCGTGACCATCGTCAGCAGGTAGTAGGCGACGAATTGCTCGTAGGTATAGCCCGCCAGCGTATCGCTCTCGCGGGCAGCGAACACCGCGCTCCACAGGAAAATCTGCGTAACGATCGGCAGAAACCGCATCAAGGTGCCCAGCGCAAAGTCGCCGCGGTACACCAGCCGCTCATCGAGCGATACACGGAGAATCGTCCACCAAATGCGAGCCTGAGCGAGCATGAGGAAAAGTATAGCAAGAAGGCGCTCTGTGGGGTAAACACAGCGGCAGGCCGTAGACCGCCAAGATTGTTCGCCTCCGGGCGAATGAGACAGCACACGGCTTCACTGAGGGAGGGGCCTGGGGATGGCGGATTACTTTGTTTTTCTCGCGAACAACCCTCCGGCCGCCGGGATGGTCTTCGTGATTCTGATGGTTGTCGTCTTCGGCATGCTGATCCGGTTCATGGCCGGTTCGCAGGACCACGATCGCATTCGTAGCCACTTGCAGGAGCGCGGCTATGAGCCGCTCGACGTAGTCTGGGAGCCCTTCGGCCGGGGCTGGTGGGGAGAGAAAAACGACCGGATCTACTCCGTGTGCTACCGCGACCCCGAGGGCAACGAACATCAAGCGTGGTGCAAAACGAGCATTTGGGGTGGCGTCTTCCTGTCCGAAGACGCGCCCGCCGTGTCCAAGCGGCGTCCGATGCAGGGGCCGATCGATATCGGACCGGACGACCCGGTTGAGCAGCTGCGCAAGGAAAACGAAAAGTTGCGGCAGGAACTGGAACGCTTGAAACGGGACCGCGGCGGATCGGCGGACAAGGATCTGCGTTGAGCTAAGCGCTCGGCCGGCGGATTTCAGCGGTCCGGGACTGTGGCTCCCGCATCCGCTGGCCT
>JAEZAS010000294.1 GCA_023430365.1 Planctomycetota bacterium | reverse complement strand
ACGGCACACGGAGTGTGCCTACTACAAAGTGCCCTTTCTCGCCTTAGCGGCGCCCGCTCGCCGTTTCCGGCGGGTGCGCCCCGCCGGCTCATGGGGGACCGACGCTTACTCGACTCTTGACGCACTCCAAATTACTTTATATATTGATAACCAGTTTTTGTCAACATCAACCGACGCCTTCAAGCCTAACAATGGGACAATCAACGCCACAAACTGGTTCGGTGCTGGAGCCGGGACTGGTCTCGGGCGAGCGCGATTTACGTCGAGCGGGTGTTGATTAACTCGGGTGGTTTATCAACAAGTTGGGGGCCCCTGTACCCCGGGGGGCTGTTGATAAACCTGGGGGGTTTATCAACACCTCCGCGCTGCAAGTGATGGTCGCAGCGTGGGCCTGAACCGCTCGCTGGAACCTTCCTGAACGGCAAAATCTTTACCGCAACCTGGGATGACAGGAGAGCCCACGATGACCGAGCGCGGAGTGACGAACGACTATCCACCCCTGTCGCCGATGCTGGCGATTCGCGATGCGGCCGCGGCGGTGGAGTTCTATCAGAGGGCCTTTGGGGCCGTCGAAGTCATGCGGATGGCCGATCCGAGCGGCAAGCTCGTGCATGGCGAGTTCAAGATCGGCGACGCGCTCGTGATGGTGGCGGAGGAGCATCCCGACTACAACCGCAGCCCGCAGACGCTCGGCGGCACGTCGGTCATCCTGAACATCTACGTGCCCGATGTGGATGCGCTCTTCGGGCGGGCGGTGGCGGCCGGGGCGAAGGTGATCTTTCCGCTCAAGAACCAGTTCTATGGGGACCGGTGCGGCCGGCTGGAGGACCCGTTCGGCCACATGTGGATTTTTTCGACGCGGGTGGAGGAGATCTCGCGCGAGGAGATGGTGCGGCGGTTCGACGAGATGATGAAGGGCTAGGCGTCTGCCGCGGACGAGTGCTACCGACGGGCTTTCCTGCTGGCGGGCTTGCTGGGGAGTTCGTCCAGCTGGTGCTTTCGCTGCAGGGTGGTTGCGAGGCGGCGCAAGCGAGCTTTGTTTTTGGGGAGTCGTGCCTGGCCAAAAAGCCAAATCGTCGGGACGGAATCGAAGTGCTTCGCCACCCGCTTGTTTTCGAGGGCCGCCTTCCGCATCCGGGGAAAGACCAGGTCGAAATGATGCTCGAGGAGGTGCTCGATCAGGCAACAGTAGATCGCTGATTGCAGGTCCTGGCCGCGGCGGCGAGCCCATTTCATGGCGAAATCGCAGACCAGCTCGGGGTGGGTCGGAATGAAGTCGCCGATGCGCGCGATCGCCTGCCAGCGGAGGTCTTTTTCGCCCGGTGGCGCCGGCCTCCCGGGCAAGATGGCTTTGGCGCGGGAGATGGCTCGTCGCAGGGCGGCGTCGGATCGCATGGGATGAACCTAAACCGAGTGAGACAGTCTATAGCTCGTGGTTGTGGTTATTCTACGAGTGCGACGCGAGACTTGCGCGAGGTGACGCTTGAGCGCTGAGATTGATTATGGCCTGGAACCGGAGCTTTCGGCGGACGAGTTTATTGACGTGCTTGTGCGATCGACGCTGGCGGAACGCCGGCCGGTCGACAATCGAGAGGCCATCGAGCGGATGCTCGCGAACGCCGACCTGATTGTGACCGCGCGGGTCGCGGGACAACTAGTGGGGGTGTCGCGAGCGTTCACTGACTTTGCCTTTTGCACGTACCTGTCCGACCTGGCGGTGAATCGCGAATATCAAGGGCGCGGGATTGGGCGGGAACTGATTCGGCGGACGCACGAGGCGGCCGGATTGAACACCTCGCTCATTTTGCTTGCGGCGCCGAAGGCGAGAACCTATTACCCGCACATCGGCATGACGCAGCATGAGTCGTGTTGGTGGATTCCGCGGCAGTAATGGATTGGCGATCCCTGAATTCCCTGGCGAGCGTGAGGCGTGAGCCGCACGGTGAACTGCGACGGTGATCGATCGAACGAGCGGTGCTTTGAATGAGCGATGTGGCGGCGCCACCGGGACGCTTACGCGTCCCGCTCGCCGGTGCAATGTTGGAGTGATCCTTTGAATAGCCAGCACCCAAGCTCTTGGACCTATGCGGACTCACGGCAGCGCTTTCGAGATGCGGCTTTGGTCGCCGGCTGGGAAGTGCAAGCGCATGCGATCGATGCGTCTGGTCCCAGCGGGGAGCGGTTGACGATCGATGTGGCGATCTCGCCGAACGAGGGCTACCGGCGGACGGTGATCGTCTCGAGCGGACTGCATGGCGTGGAGGGGGCGTTCGGCGCGGCGGTGCAGCGGGAGTGCCTGGCGGACTGGCCGCTCATGGAGGCGTTTCCGGATGTGCGGTTTGTGTTCGTGCACGCGTTGAACCCGTTTGGCTTTGCCTGGTCGCGGCGGGTGAATGAGGAGAATGTCGATCTCAACCGCAACTTCCTGCTCGAGGGGCAAGAGTATCGCGGCAGTCCGGACGCTTATCGGAAGCTCGATCCACTGCTGAATCCGCAGCGTCCGCCGCAGAGGCTCGACGGCTTCTACCTGCAAGCGGGGCTGGCGGTGCTGCGCGACGGGATGCCAGCGCTGAAGCAGGCCGTGGCGGGTGGGCAGTACGACTTTCCTCAAGGACTGTTCTTCGGCGGCCACGGTCCGTCGCAAACGCAGCGAATCTTGCGAGAGCAACTGCGGCGCTGGGCTGGCGACAGTCGCGCGGTCACGCATCTCGACTTTCATACGGGGCTGGGACGCTGGGGAACGTACAAGCTGCTGCTCGATGACGAGATGCCCCCGGAGCGGCGGGAGCGGATGAGGCGTACGTTCGGCGACGACGCGGTTCAGCCGGCGCGGTCGGATGGTGTCGCTTATTCGGCTCGCGGCAGCCTGGGGCCGTGGTGTGCGTCGCTGCTGGGCGGTGTGGACTACGTCTACGCGTGTGCGGAGTTTGGGACTTATCCGGCACTGCGGGTACTGGCGGGACTGCGGGCGGAAAATCAGGCGACGCATTGGGCGAATGCAAACTCCGTAATTACGATGGAAAGCCGGCGGCGATTGCGAGCCTTGTTTTGCCCGCCGCACGGCAGTTGGTGGGAGCGGTTGCTGCCGCCAGCCATCGGGTTGGTGCAGGCGGCTGCCGAGACAGATGACGCGAAGTAGCCCGAGTTTTTTCGGCAGTGGTTTCAGGAGCAGGCGCAGTGAAACGTGGTGAATCGATCGAGTGCCGCCTGTTGCTGTTGGCAGTCGCCGCTGCGTTGATCGTGATGTCGACCGCTGCCAACCTGGTGGCCAGTTCCACAGGCGCGGTTGGCGCATCGCTCTCGCTGGAGAGCGAGATGCAGGGGTCGGTGTGGAGCGGGCCACTGTTCGATCTGCTGGTGGGGCTGGCCGTCGGCGCGAGTGTCGCCGCGTTGTTTCGGGCCTATCGACTACTTACTTCGCGGCGGCAATCGGCTGCGTAATTGATCTTGGGGTGGGGGCAGCGTCTCGCTAGAATCCGCGATCTGCGCAGGGGGATGCTGCGCCTGCGACCACCCTGCCCTTTCGCGGAACTCCACACATGCCGCGCCTGCCGATGTGCCTCGCCGCTCTGCTGCTGACCTTGCAAGTCGGCTGCGTGGCGGACCGCCCCTTCCGCCTGCTCACGCCGGGCACCACCGAACAAAAACGTCAGCGGGCGACGGTGCACGATCCTTATCCCGATCAGAATCTGGGGCCAGAGGTCGTCGGCGGTCGACCGCGGGACTACCAGGAGCCGCTGCCCGAAGCCGTGAAGAACCGGCTCTATGTGGATAGCGTGCTGGGTGGTCCGTAGAAAGCTCGACGCAGAGCGTCGGATGGATGCGTTACGACGCAGAGCGTCGTAACGAGGCAATTACGTGGGCAAGAAACAAGGCGGCCCCCTTGGGAGGGCAAAGGGGCCCCGCACAGT
>JAEZAS010000270.1 GCA_023430365.1 Planctomycetota bacterium | reverse complement strand
GAATTCTGGCGAATTCAGCTACGGAACCATTTGGCGGCCTGGGCCGTCGTTCAGTGCGCGGTCAGCTTCAGACCGACGATCGATACCAGCAGCAGCGCCAGAAAGAACAGCCGAGCGGGGGCAGCCGACTCGCCCAGCAGGGCAATGCCCAGAATGACAGCCCCGGCGGCTCCAATGCCGACCCACGAGGCATAGGCGGTGCCAATCGGCAGCGTCTTGGCCGCCTGAGCGAGCAACACCATGCTGATCACGATTCCGGCGATCGTCAGCACACTCGGCAACGGGCGGGTGAAGCCCTCGGTGTACTTCAGGCCGATGGCCCATCCCGCCTCCAGCAACCCCGCGATGATCAGAAGAACCCACGCCATGACGAACACTCCCAGTGGCTAGCTAGGCGTCGTCTTTGCATAACCGGGTACGGCGCGTCTCGTCCGGGGCCAGGAGGGCCAAAACACGTCCCAATTTTAGCGAATCCACCCCCGTAGGGTAGGCTTCCAGCCTGCCCGTGCACGCCGTGACCATGGTGGAGAACCGCAAAAGCCCCAGCAGACTTGCGCGCGGATGCGGGTTGGCAGAAAACCTCATCCCTCCAAGTGCGCCATCACCAGCGCCACATCGGCCGGCGTGATCCCGCTGATGCGACTCGCCTGAGCAAGCGTCACCGGCCGGACGCGAGCCAGCTTCTCCTTGGCCTCGGTCCGCAGGTGGCTGATGAGCTTGTAGTCGAAATGCTCGGGAATCTTTTTGTCGGCCAGGCGACGGAGCCGATCGACCTGCTGCTCCTGGCGAGAAATGTAACCTTCGTACTTCACATCGTGCACCACCTGCTGGGCCGCCTCGCGCGAGATGGCTCCCAGCCGCGGTTCGATCTCGACCATCGCGGGCCATTCGATTTCGGGTCGCTTGAGATGTTTCTCGATCGTCGCGTCGCCGAAACGAGTCGTTCGCAATATCTCGAGGGCCGAGTTGATCTCCGCTTCCTTTTGCTCCAGCCGCTGCATGCGCTCGGGCGTCGCGAGTCCGACCCGATCGGCGATGCGTGTCAGCCGGCGGTCCGCATTGTCCTGCCGGAGGAGGAGGCGAAACTCCGCCCGGCTGGTGAACATGCGATACGGCTCGTCCACGCCGCAGGTCACCAGATCGTCGATCAACACACCGATGTACGCTTCTTCCCGGCCGAGCACGAGCGGCTCGTCCCCGCGGAGCCGCAGCGCCGCATTCGCTCCAGCCATCAAACCTTGGGCCGCCGCTTCTTCGTATCCCGTCGTGCCGTTGATCTGGCCAGCGAAGTACAAACCCTGCACCGCCTTGGTTTCGAGCCAGGGCCAAAGCTGATCGGGCGGGCAGTAGTCGTATTCGACGGCGTAGCCATAGCGCATGATCTGAGCCCGTTCGAGCCCCGGCACATGCCGCAGCATCTCGTCCTGCACATCCCGCGGCAGGCTCGTCGAGATGCCGTTCACATACACCTCATGCGTGTTCCGCCCTTCGGGTTCGAGGAACAACTGATGCCGATCCTTGTCGGCGAAACGCACGACCTTGTCTTCGATGGAGGGACAGTACCGCGGCCCGCGCGACTCGATCTGTCCGCTGTACATCGGCGCCCGATGCAGGTTGGCCCGGATCAGATCGTGAACTTTTTCGTTGGTGAACGTGATCCAGCAGGGGATTTGATTGCTCGCAATCCGTTGCCGCTCGGCTTCGCTCGTCAGGTAGGAGAACGGTTCGGGATCGTCGTCGCCCGGCTGCAACTCGGTGGCCGAGTAGTCGATCGTCTTGCCATTGAGGCGGGCTGGAGTGCCCGTTTTGAAACGCTCGACGCGGAAGTTCAGTCGCTTCAGCGCGCCGCTGATGCCGGTCGTCGTCCCCTCCCCTGCTCTTCCGCCGGGCGTTTTCACCTCGCCGGTGTGCATGAGGGCTGCCAGGAACGTTCCCGTCGTCAGCACTACGGCCCGAGCCCGATACTCGACGTCGCCGCGGACCCGGACTCCCGCGATCCGTGGCTCCGCCGTCCCCTCTCCTTCGACGATCAGATCTTCGACCACCTCCTGACGCAGCGCGAGGTTGGGAGCTTCCTCGACAATCCGCTTCACTTCGAACTGATACGCCTTCTTGTCCGCCTGGGCCCGCGGGCTGTGCATCGCCGGCCCTTTGCGGCGATTGAGCAGCCGGAACTGGATGCCAGTGGCGTCGATCGCCTGCCCCATGACGCCGCCGAGGGCGTCGATCTCGCGGACGATCTGCCCCTTGGCCACGCCGCCGATCGCCGGATTGCAGCTCATCTGGGCGACCGTGTCGCAATTGGTCGTCAGCAGGGCCACACGAGCCCCCAGCCGGGCCGCAGCCAGGGCCGCCTCGGTTCCGGCATGGCCGGCGCCAACGACGAGGATGTCATACTGGTAAACAGAAGCAGTCATAAGCGGGACAAGGATTCGGGCGGACGCCGGCGAACGAGATTGCGATGGCTGGTAGGGCTATTATGTACTCGGTGCCCAGAACTGAGTACTCCGTACTCCTCGCTCTGCGGCTGCTCCTTGCGCTTCGCTACGGAAAAGAACGCGCTTCCATGCCCGACCACCGCCAGCACCGTGGCCGCCACCCGGACGACGACCGTCTGTTCGGCCGGGAGGCGTGGCCGCTGCTGCGGGAAGCCGTGCATGACCTGAGCTGGCTCCTCACGCGCGACTACGCTCCACCATCGGCCCTCAAGCTTGTGGGGGACCGCTATCAACTGGAGCAGCGACAGCGGATTGCCGTGGCCCGCTCGGCGTGCAGCGATCAGGCGAAGGCGGAGCGGTCTGCGAAGCAATTGTCTCCAAACGATCTTGCCGGCCGCCGGTTAGCGATTGATGGTTTCAACATCCTGACGACGCTGGAGGCGGTCCTCGGTGGTGGAGTGATCCTGCTCGCCCGCGACGGCTGTCTGCGTGACATGGCGAGTGTCCACGGCACCTACCGCCACGTCGCCGAAACCGAGCCGGCCCTGGAGTTGGCCGCCCGCTGCCTCACAGCGCTACAGCCGGCCGAATGCATCTGGTATCTCGACACCCCCGTTTCCAACAGTGGCCGGCTGGCAGGGAAATTGCGCGACACCTCGGAACGATCGAACCTGAATTGGCGGATCGAACTGGTGAGCAGCGCTGACCATGCTCTCATCCAGGAAACCGAAGCGATCGTGGCATCAGCGGACAGCGTCGTGCTCGATCGCAGCGCCGCCTGGACCAACCTCACCACGGCCATCCTGGCCGACGCTCAAATCGAACCCGCCGCGATCGACTTACAGGACTCGCATCGCGGCTAACGTTTATGGCCGCCGCATCAACCTTCCGCCATCCGCTTCCCCTACCCCAGCGTTGGCAATTGCAGCGCCGGCGGCTTGGCGACGTTGGCCTGGGCCAGGTTGCGAACCAGCGTCGCCACGATCTTTTCCAGGTAAGGCCGAACGATCGGATCGTCGTAGTTCGACATCATCTGGCCGGCGTCTCCCTTGACGCGGATCTGCATGTTCAGCGGCACTTCGCCGAGGAACGGGACGTTCATCTCCTCGGCTTTCTGCTTGGCTCCGCCACTGCCGAAGATGTCGTAGCGCTTGTTGCAGTCGGGGCAGATGAACCCGCTCATGTTCTCGATCATGCCGAGGACCGGGATGTTCACCTTGCGGAACATGGCGATCGCCTTCACGGCGTCGAGCAGGGCGACTTCCTGCGGCGTGCAAACGACAACCGCTCCCGTCAGCGGCAAGAGCTGCGAGAGGGTCAAGGCGATGTCGCCTGTGCCGGGAGGCATGTCGATGATCAGGTAATCGAGCTCGCCCCACTCGGTGTCCCGGAGGAACTGGGTGACTGCCCCGTGCAGCATCGGCCCACGCCACACGACCGCTTCTTCCTTCGGCACCAGAAAGCCCATCGAAAGAACCGGCATGCCGTCGGCCTGGAGCGGGATGATCTTCTTGTCGTCGCTGACGTTCGGCCGTCCTTCGACGCCGAGCAGATGCGGAATGCTGGGACCGTAGACGTCGGCGTCCATCAAGCCGACCTTGGCTCCGGCACGCTTCAGGCCCAGCGCGATGGACGAGGCCAGCGTGCTCTTGCCGACGCCACCCTTGCCCGATCCGACCGCGATGACACTCTTCACCGTGATGCCCACCTGGCCGATTCGCTTCGGCGGACGGGGATGGACAGCCGGAGTGATGCGCACTTCGGAAACCTGCGGCAGGCGGGTGCGGATCAACTCGCTCAGCTTTTCCTGGAGTTCGCCGACGATCGGAGCGGCAAAGCTCGGCAGGGCGAGGGTCAGCGAAACCGTGGAACCCGCCACCTGGATGTCCCGGATTTGCCCTTCATTGGCCACCGAGAGACCCGTTTCCGGGTCCTTGAAACCGGCGACCACATTTTGAACGGCAGCGACATCGACAGGGCCAGCAGACATGGAGAGACCTCGGCGGGCGGACAGGACAAGGGAAGGACCGGATCGGTAAACCTACAGGATAGGCATTTCCGGCCACTTTCGGCAGGCCGGGGCCATCGCTTAGCGCAGTCTCATTCGCTCAAGCCGGCAAAGCGACCCCAGGGAAGTCGGGGCTGAAACGGGCTTTCCGGCGTCTCGTTGGTTTTCCGAGACGGAAGTCGACTTTGAAGCCGGCGAAGAATTTCGACCGCCGAGCCGAGTTGGCGCGGTGAATACACGACGTGAATGGCCCCAGCCTCGCGAAAAACAAGCTCGGCGTCGGCCAGCGCAGGGGCTGCGAGAACCAGCACCACCGACCCAGCTTCCGACCAGCGGGCGATGGCTGGCAGGAGCGTTTCCGGGGCGAACGCCGTCGCGTCCACAGCGATGGCCAGGTCCGGGCTGGCCGCCAGCCGCTCTCCGGCATGCTCGATGGTGCGCGTCTCACCGACCGTCGCCGCCTCGCCCAGGGCGCGGCGGAAGGCAATCGCCCAGCGATGGGTTCGTTCGCAGAGGAGCAGGATGGGCTCGGTCATAGGGGCGCTCGGCCGCGGGCCTTGGTTAAGACTCATCGGGATGCGGTTCAAAGATCACGCCTTCGTCGATGATTTCTGAGGCCTGTTCGACCGGCGTCGGTTCAACGAGCCCCAGTTGGACCAGGCGACGGATCAGGCGGGCCCGGTGGATGCCGAGCATGCTGGCGGCGCGGGTTTTGTTTCCCTTGGCGGCGGCGAGGGCTCGCTGCAGCAATTCCCGCTCGATGCCAGCCAGGTAATCGTCGAGTTGGATCGTTTCCATCGCACGCGGCGGGTGGGCCGCGCTGAAGGCGTCGTGCTTCAGGCGATCGGGCAGGTCGGCCGGTGTGATATAGGGGCCAATCGCCCGCTGGCAGCACTCGCCGACGAGCGTTTGCAGTTCCCGAACGTTCTCCGGCCAGGAATGAGCGGCGAGCTGATCGAGGGCATCGACGGAAAAGCCGCTGAACGCGTTGGTCGACGTCGCATTCGCTTGTTCCACAAAGTGCTGGGCGAGCAGCGGAATGTCCTCCCGGCGCTCGGTCAGCGGGGGCACTTCAATCGTCAGCGTTCCGAGCGCCTGGGCCAGATCCGCCCGGAAGCGACCCTTGCGGGCCAGCCTCTTGAGCGAGCGACCCGCGGTGGCATGGATCGTCAGATCGATGCCTGGCAAACGGAGGAACTCAATCAGCTCCTGCTGCGCACTATCGGACAATCGATCGACCTCGCTGAGCAGCAGCGCGGCCTGTCTCGGCTTTTGGGCTGGATGTTTCTTGAGAAACGTCGCGAGCGTCTGCTGCATCAACTCCGCGTCGAGCAGCCGGCAGTCGACCCGGACAAAAGCCCCAGGTTCGCCGGGCTGATTGAAGTGGATCGCTCGCGCTACGTGCTGGCGGCCACTTCCTGTTGGGCCGAGAACGAGCACCCGTTTCGCCCGGCCGGCGGCGAGGGCAATTTGCGAGCGGATTCGCTGGCTCGCGGCGCTGACCCCCAGAAACGGCGCCGAGCGGAAGCGCTTCTTCCACGCCCCTCGCAACTCCAAGAGTTGAGCATGCAGCCGGCGGGCGTCGCTGGCGCCGACTTCAGCCGACTCAATCTCCAAAGAGCTGACCGGCTCACCGCTCACAATCGCCAGGAGATAAGCTTCGCCGGCATCACCCATAGCGAGCGGTTGGAAGCGGCACTCTCGTACTTTTCCACCATCCGCTGGTGCGGCGACAAAGCCCGTTGCGACCTGTCCAGCAGCAGTTTCCGGCGGTGGAGCGAGAGAAGGAGCCTGCTGCGAAGTCTCTTCTGCCACTGCCTGGTAGGAGCACTGCCGCCCCAACAGTTGCTCGACCTGCTCGCCCAGCCACGCGGCGCAGGCTGGATTCGCGTAGGCCATGCATTGCCCACGATCCAGCAGGTAGATGGGGGTCGATGTAGCGTCGAACAGGCGTAGGACGAGCTTGTCAGGTGAAAGCTTGCGCGGCATGACTCAAGTATAGATCGAACGCCCAAGCCGTGCGCAAACGAAGCGGCCCAGTCGAATCGACTGGGCCGCTGGAATCCCGCGGTTGATTGCGGGGTTGGATATCAAAACGCCCAGCCGCCCTGGTGAGCGGCTGGGCGCCCCTCCTCGCTATGCGTTACCGGCTGGCGAGACCGGCGGTGCCCGGAACCAGATGGGCTTCCTGCTCCAGGCCGTTAAGGAACTTCTTGGCCGTCATGTATTCCATCGGCGGCATGTGGTCGATGCGAGCGTGCAGCATCACTTCCATCTCGTCGGTGACTTCCCGAACGGTAGCGTGGAATTCCGTCTCACGACCAACGTCGTGCGTGCTGCGCTTCGCGAAAATTTCGTCCACCGCTTTGCGATGGGCGGCAAAGTCCTTCGCCATCAGAGCGGCAGGCCAGTTCAGTCGGCCGTTGAACGGCTCGTACTGGTGCGAAGCCAGGCGTTCCGGAGCTTCCTTGGCGGCGATGGCTGCCATCTGCTCGGTGCTGAACCGCTTGATCTGGCCGAGGGTGTTCTCGTAGTTGATGCGCTTGGCCTCCCAGTAGTTGTGGAGCCCCTTCATCCGAGTGTCCACATTCAACGACTTGGCCTGCTCGAGGCTCTTGATGGCTTCGGAGGACAAGTAGTTGTAGTCGCCGGCGCCGCGGGCGAGCTCAGCGCTACCCCGGAGCACGCCCTCTTCATACGACGGCTGATACATGCCACTGCCGATGTAGGTTCCGACTTCGCCCGTGCCGACGAGGTCAAGCGGCGTGACTCCCGTGGAGCCTCCACTCGTGCCCGTCTGGGCCGAAGCCGTACTAAGGTTGCAAAAGGCCGCGATGGCGGCCACGAGAGCGGCGGATAGAATGCGAGTCTTCATGGCGTATGTCCTTATCTTGTCTGTTGCGAGGAGGTCAGCGGCCTTGGCCGGTGACTGGATACACCCTTAACGCAGCCCTCGTGCCAGTCGCAAAGAATTGAGGACCCGCAGAACAAAGTGGTTGCACTGTACATGGTTGCGTCGTTCCGATTTTCGTGCGGTTGACCGAATAAAGACTTTTCAAGAGTGGTCGTCTGACGAACAACCAAGGCGTTCAGGTGTGTATCGATGCCCCAGTCCAATGACGAAGCCGTCGCAACTCTTTGGCAGACTGTCCTTAACGAGCTCGAGCAGGAGCAGGCGCGGTTGCAGGTCGGTGGTGGCGCTGCGGCCATCGAACGACAACACCAAAAGAAGCGGTTAACCGCGCGGGAGCGGATCGATCGCTTGCTCGATCCGCAGACTCCGTGGCTGGAGTTGGGATTGTTCGCCGCCGACGGGATGTATGCCGATTGGGGCGGCGCGCCGAGCGCCGGAGTTGTGACCGGTATCGGAATCGTCGCCGGAAGACGCCACATGATCGTGGCCAATGACGCCACGGTGAAGGCTGGGGCCTTTTTTCCGATGACGGCGAAGAAAGTCCTGCGCGCCCAGCGGATCTCGTTTGCCAATCGCCTGCCGCTGATCTACCTGGTCGATTCCGCAGGCGTGTTCTTGCCGCTGCAGGAAGATGTGTTTCCGGACGAGGACGACTTCGGCCGCATCTTTCGCAACAACGCGGTGATCTCGGCGGCCGGCATTCCGCAACTGGCGGCGATCATGGGCAATTGTGTGGCTGGAGGAGGCTATTTGCCGGTTCTCTGCGACAAGCTGTTGATGACGGAAGGCTCGGGGCTGTACCTGGCAGGGCCGGCGCTGGTGAAAAGCGCGATTGGGCAGGAAGTGAGCAGCGAAGAACTCGGCGGAGCCGAACTGCACGCCTCGATCAGCGGAACGATCGATTATCGTGAGCCGAGCGATGAAGCTTGCCTGGCTCGTCTGCGGAGCCTGGTCGGCCTCGCGGCTGCCGACAGCGATTCGCCACCGAGCCCTTTCTCGCGTCATGCGGCGGTCGATCCAGCCCGGCCAGCGGAAAATATTTACCAGATCGTCGATCCCAACGGCCGGGGTTCGTACGACATTCGCGACGTTCTGGCCTGCATCGTCGACGCCGGCAGTTTTGACGAATACAAGGCGGAATATGGGCAGTCGCTCGTCTGCGGCACGGCACGGATCGGCGGCTATCCGATCGGCATCGTCGCCAATCAGCATCAGCGGTCAAAGTCCGCCTTGGGAGAGTTTCAGTTTGGCGGGGTGATCTACGTCGACAGCGCCGAGAAAGCGGCGCGGTTCGTGATGAACTGCAATCAGGATTGGCTGCCGATCCTGTTCATCCAGGACGTCAACGGTTTCATGGTGGGCCGGGAAAGCGAGCGAGCGGGAATCATCAAGGCTGGAGCGAAGCTGGTAAACGCCGTCAGCAACAGTCGCGTGCCCAAGCTGACCCTGATTACCGGCGGCTCCTATGGCGCCGGCAACTACGCCCTGTGCGGCAAGGCGTTTGACCCCCGGTTTGTGTTCGCCTGGCCGACGGCGCGCGTGGCCGTGATGGGGGCCCAGCAGGCCACTTCGACGCTGCTCGACATCACCGTTGCCAGCCTGAAGCGGCAAGGCCAGCAGGTCGACGCCGAGGAGCTTGCGGCTTTGTGCAAGCAGGTAGCAAGCGACTACGAGCGACAGACCGACTATCGCTACGCCGCTGCTCGCCTCTGGGTGGACGCCGTCATCGCTCCCGCCCAAACTCGCGAGACCTTGATACAATCGCTCGCTGTGGTTACCCGCCATGCGAGCGAAGAACCCTTCCGGGTGGGTGTGTATCAAGTTTAGATGGCTGCGTACAATTCGGCATGACACTGCCCAAAGAAAACCTGGACCTACGTTTCACCTGGCAACTGCTGGCCATGGTGGCCACGGAATTGATCGACCAGCGCCACTATCGGGCCTGGGCCGACGACGTGATTCTGCACGATCCGAAGCTGCCGAACTGGGTGATCAATCTCAGCATGGCCACCGACGCCAGCTCGGCCATCGACGCCCTGTACGAGCACGTCGGCGCCAAGCCGCCGCCGGAGGTCTTTCAGACCTATCCGCGCGATTGGATCGCCTGCCAGTGGATCAAGTATCGCCACGGCATCATTTCCTATCCGGTGTTTCTAAGCATCGCCGGGACCTATTCGGATCGGTACGATGTGGGCGTCCCGAGTGACGAGTTGGATCGTCGCCTGAACGAATACATGGCCCATCCTTCCAAACACATGGAAGCCATCGGCGCCGATTGGATCGAAACTCGGTTCAAGGATGCAATCGAACGGATGAGCCCGCTCTATGATGCTTTTCTCGAACGGGCCAAGGCCCACGAGCAGGATGGCCGGGCTTGAACTGATTGAAGTTCTGACCCTCGACTCCTGATCCCTGATCCCTGACTCCTGGTCCTCACGTCCGCCGATTTCAGTTGCCGGCCCGCCTATGTCGCGCGTAGTTCGCATCGCCAATGCGGCTGGGTTCCTGGGGGACAACCTCGATGCTCCCCGGCGTCTCGTGGAGTCGACGGAGGTCGACTATCTGACGCTCGAGCATCTCGCCGAGTTGACGATGTCGATCCTCGCTCGCCAGCGAGAGAAGAACCCACAGGCGGGCTATGCCGAGGATTTTGTCGATATCCTGGGCAGCCTTACCAACGCCTTGCGGTCGCAATCGCAGCTCAAGGTGGTTGCCAATTCGGGTGGAATGAATCCTCCCGCGTGCGCAGCGGCCGCCGCAAAGACGCTCGTTGCTGCCGGATTGGGCGAGACGCCCGTTGCGGTGGTCACCGGGGACGATTTGCTGCCTCGGCTGAGCGAATTGCAAAAACAAGGTTGTGAGTTCATCAATCTCGACCACGGCCAGCGCCTCGCCGAGGCCCAAGTGTCCGTCGTGAGCGCCAACGCCTACTTAGGAGCCCAGCCGATCGCTGATGTGCTCGCCGGGGGGGGACGGATCGTCATCACGGGGCGCGTGGCAGACGCCTCGTTGACGGTCGGGCCTGCAGCCCACGAATTTGGTTGGTCCTGGGATGACTGGTCCCGATTGGCTGGTGCGAGCGTGGCTGGGCACTTGATCGAGTGCGGCGCTCAAGTGACCGGCGGTTATTCGGTCGAGTGGCAGAACTATCGCCTGGCCGATGTCGGGTATCCGATCGCTGAGATTGGCGAAAACGGAAACGCCGTAATCACGAAGCCGCCGGGCAGTGGCGGCGCGGTGAGTCGGACGACGGTCGTCGAGCAACTCGTGTACGAGATCGGCGATCCGCGACACTATCTGACGCCCGACATCGATTGCGACTTCACGAGTGTGCACGTCCGCGAGATCGGCCCAGATCGTGTCGCTGTGTCCGATGCCAGCGGGGCTCCGCCGCCGGACACGTACAAGGTCTCGCTCGCCTATCGCGACGGCTACATGGCCAGCGGCCAGATGCTGGTTTATGGCGTGGATTGCCGGGAGAAGGCCCTGGCTTGCGGGGAAGCGATTCTCGCTCGCGTCCGGGCCGCTGGTTTTGAGCTGGCGCGAACGAATGTCGAATTGCTGGGCGTCGGCGCTGGCGTTCCCGGAACCTGGTTCTGGCGAAAGTATCAGCCGCCAGGGGAACTCGTGTTGCGCGTGACGGTGCACGACCCGCGGCGGGAAGCGGTCGAGCGTTTCACGCGGGAGATTGCTCCGCTCATCACGAGCGGTCCTGCGGGACTGGCTGGTTACGCGGCTGGGCGTCCGCAAGTGCGGCCCGTGTTCGCTTACTGGCCGACTCTTGTGCCCAAGTCGCTGATTCAGCCGAAGGTCGAGGTTCGCCCGGCGAAGGAGTGGATGGCATGAGCGGCGCTGGCGGCAGAACGCTCCGGGTCCGCGAGCTGGCAACGGCCCGTAGCGGCGACAAGGGGAACCACGCCAACATTGGCGTCGTTGCGCGGGACGAAGCCGCCTACGGCATCCTCCTCAGCCGCTTGACGGCTGTGCGCGTGCAGGACTATTTCAAGGAGTTGGGCGTCACGCGCGTCGAGCGGTTTGAGTTGCCCAACGTCCTGGCCTTGAACTTCCTGCTCTACGATGCGCTGGCTGGCGGCGCCAGCCGTAGCCTGCGGATCGACACGCAAGGTAAGCTACTCGCCACCGCCCTCCTGGAATTGACGCTTTTTCTCCCGCAGCGCGAGGATTGAGCCCCCATGACGGTCATCGTCAAGAAGAACCTGCCCAGCGGAACCATCGTGCTGAATCGGCCCGACAAGCGAAACGCTTTGTCGCGGCAAATGATCGCCGATCTGATGCAGGCGCTCGACGATCTGCACCAGGAACGCAAGGTGCGGGCCGTCATCCTCACCGGCTCGGGCCCAGCGTTCTGCGCCGGGATGGATCTCGCCGAGATGCAGGAGACCAGCCAACAGCCGACAGCTCAAGAGCAGTGGTGCGAAGACGCCGCTCAATATCGCGACCTGCTCGACAAGCTGCTGCTGTTTCCCAAGCCGATCATTGCGGCGGTGAATGGTCCAGCCGTCGCTGGCGGCATGGGTTTGGTACTTGCGAGCGACATCGTCGTGGCCGCGCAGGAGGCCAGGTTTGGCCTCCCAGAGCCGAAGCGCGGGATTATCGCCGGCATGGTTTCGCCGCTGCTGGTGTTCCGCGTCGGCGGGGCCCACGCCGCGCACCTGCTGCTGCGTGGCCATCTCATCGAGGCGGCTGAGGCGCACCGGATTGGCGTAGCGCACGAAGTGGTCGGCGGCGATCTTGTCTGGGCGCGAGCCCAGGAAATTGCCGGGGAGATCGAGCAGAGTTCGCCCTCCGCCCTGCAGCAGACGAAGCGGATGCTCAACGAAACGATCGGCGAGCAGCTAAGCACCTGGATGACCGCCGGCGCGGCCGCCAGCGCCACCGCCCGCACGACGGAAGCCGCCGCCGAAGGTCTCGCCGCGTTCATCGAAAAACGCCCGCCCAAATGGCTATAGTTTCCAAAGCCGGAAGCTAACCACAGGATTATGCACTCGCTAGCGGCCTAAAAAGAAAGGCGTTCGCGTCCTTCTACAATTCCTTGAAACCCCTTCCAAGGAGATTGTTTATGGAACGCGAACGCTGGTTGGAATTGTACGGCTTGGCCCACCGCCTGGGCAGGGCTTACACGCAGGGCGTGCGGTACTCGGTAGCCACG
>JAEZAS010000247.1 GCA_023430365.1 Planctomycetota bacterium | reverse complement strand
CCATTGCTCGAACGGAAGCCCCTTGGCTTGCGGCAGGTAGATCTTGGCGGTCTCAAACAACTCGACGACCGGGTTGCTGACCGATTCGTTCAGACGACGGGCGTCGAGCAGGCTCGGAATGAGGCTGCGGCGCAGGCGGTCGGCGCCTTTGAGCATCGGTGTGCTGGCCACCAGCGGGGCCGAGTCGGACCAGGGGCTGAACGCGGCGGACCACTTTTCGGAGACGACGCTCGCCGTGAGCGCTTCGTCGAAGCCGGCGGCGGTCATCACCTGGCGGACCTTGGCGAGCACGCGCTCGTGGTCGGTGCGCTGCGAGGCCGCCATCGGCACCTGGGCGTCCTCGGGAATCTTGTCGTAGCCGTGGATGCGGGCGACTTCTTCGATCAGATCGATCTCGCGCGTCAGGTCGCGGCGCCAACTGGGCGGCTGAATGGTGATCGACTCCTTGCCGGCGCTCACGAGCTGGCCGCCGAGGGCGAGCAGGATGCGGCGGACTTCGGCTTCGGGAATCTCGATGCCGAGGATGCGAGCCACCTGAGCCAGGCGCAGGCTGACCGGTTCGCGCTGCGTCGGCTTGGGACCCGCTTCGATCACGCCGTCGGCCAGTTCACCGCCGGCGAGCTCGAGGATCAGCTCACAGCAGCGCCGGCTGGCCCAATCGACTCCTTCGGGATCGACGCCGCGCTCGAAGCGATACGACGACGGGCTGCGGAGCGTCAGCTTGCGCGAGGTGGTGCGGATCGACAGAGGCGAGAACATGGCCGACTCGATCAGCAGGTCCTTCGTCGAGTCGCTCACCTCGCTCTCGACGCCTCCCATCACGCCGCCGAGGGCCACGGCCCGCCGGGCGTCGGCGATGACGCACATCTGGCCGTCGAGCGTGTAGGTCTTGTGATCGATCGCCTGGAACTGCTCGCCTGGCTCAGCCCGCCGGACGCGAATCTCACGGCCGTCGAGGCGGTCGAGATCGAACGCGTGCAGCGGCTGGCCACACTCCATGAGGACGTAGTTCGTGACGTCGACGACGTTGTTGATCGAAGCGACGCCGATCGTCTTCAGCCGATCGACGAGCCATTTCGGGCTCGGGCCGATCTTCACGCCGCGGATCACGCGCGCGGTATAGCGCGGGCAAAGGTCGGGGCAGGCGACGCTGACCTTGGCGAGTTCGCTGGCCTGGGTCTTGCCCGACTTCAAAACGGCGGCTGGAACCTTTAGCTCGCGGTTGAAGAGGACAGCCGTCTCGCGGGCGATGCCGATGTGTCCCAGGCAGTCGGGGCGATTGCTGGTGACTTCCAGGTCGATGCAGAAGTCGCCATTGACCTGCTCGGTCGACTCGTGGTTGAGCCCCGCCATCATCAGCCGCTCCGCGAGCTCGGCGGGGGGCATGTCGAGAGCGACGTAGTCTTTCAGCCAGTTCCAGGAGACGAGCATGGCAGTATGTCCTCGTTCCCACGCTCTGTGTGGGAACGCACCAGTTCGACGCTCAGCGTCGAGTGTTTAAACATGAATCTTGGCGTAGTGCAAACGCAGGACGCGGAGCGTCCCGGACTTGCGTTCCCACGCGGAGCGTGGGAACGAGATTGGCTTAGAATTGTTCGAGGAACCGCACGTCGTTGCGGTAGAAGTCGCGGATGTCGGTCACGCCGTGCCGCCGCATGCAGAGCCGCTCCACACCCAGACCGAAGGCGAAACCGCTGACTTCGTCCGGATCGTAGCCGACCGCCCGCAGCACGTTGGGGTCGACCATTCCCGCGCCGCCGAACTCCATCCAGCGGTCGTTCCAGTGCATGTCGACTTCCACGCTCGGTTCGGTGAACGGGAAGAAGCTCGGCCGGAAACGCACATGCACGTCCTTGCCCAGGTAGCTCGTCGCAAACAGACGCAGCACGCTCTTCAGGTCGGCCATCGTCACCTTGCGGTCGATGAGCAGGCCTTCCATCTGGTGGAACATCGGGTAGTGCGTGGCGTCGGCCGTGTCGGGGCGATAGACGCGGCCGAGCGAGATGATGCGCACCGGCGGACGCGTCTGCTCCATCACGCGAATCTGCACAGTGCTCGTCTGGCTGCGGAGCAGGAGCGTTTCGCCCCCGGTGCTGGCTCCCGAAGTGGCGTCCGCGACCGACAGGTAGAAATTGTCGAGCGGATCGCGGGCTGGGTGCTCCAGCGGGATGTTGAGCGCGTTGAAGTTGTGATACTCGTCCTCAATCTCCGGCCCATCGGCGGCCGAGAAACCGAGGCGACCCATGATATCCTTCAGCTCGTCGATCGTCTGCGAGATCGGGTGCAGCCGGCCGACGCGCAGTTGCTTGCCGGGCAGGGTGATGTCGAACTGCGGGCCAGCCTTCTTCGCGGGACCGCTGGCGGCAAGGCGCTGCTGCGCTTCCTCGAAGGCGGCTTCGATCGCCTGCTTCACTTCGTTGAAGCGTTTGCCCGCGGCAGGCTTGTCGTCCTTGCCGACGCCGCCGAGTCCCTTTTGAATCGCCTTGAGGCGGCCGCTCTTGGCGCCGAGAAACTCAATCCGAGCCTCTTCGAGCGCGTTCTGCTCACCGGCGGCGTTGAACGCCTTGGCGGCATCCTTCTGCAGCGAATCCAGCTCGGCGAGAAAGTCTGTCAGCGGCATGGGGTCTCCTCGTTCCTGCGCTCCCGTGTGAGTGGAACGTGGACGGGGTCGGGATCATTTTTCGGCCGCACCTTTAGCCCCTGGGCAGTGCGGGTT
>JAEZAS010000228.1 GCA_023430365.1 Planctomycetota bacterium | reverse complement strand
CCGCTCGGCGGAGCTGCGGATTGGAATCAGTATGTGGCGGAGCGGTTGCTGCCGCGGCTTCGTGGCATCGAGCTGATGCCCACCTCGTGCCTGCTGGCGCATTTGCATCTGACGCTGCGGCTGGCGGAGACCGGGTTTGACTTTGCGACGGCAAGTCCGATTCGTGTCGCGCTCGGCAACGCGCTGAGTGGTCCTGAGGGAGTCGAACTAGGTGAGTCGGGGGAGTGCCTGGTCGTGCTGGGCAACCCGCCCTTCTCGTACCTGTCCGAAAACGACAGCCCATGGATCAAGGGACTCATTCGAGGGGATGGCGGGGCGCGCGGCTACTTGGAGTTTGACGGCGAGCGACTGGGAGAACGAAAGACCTGGCTGCACGACGACTACGTCAAGTTTTTGCGGTACGCCCAGTGGCGTGTGGAGTCGGCGGGGACCGGCATCGTCGCCTTTGTGACGAACCACGGCTATCTCGACAACACGACGTTCCGCCTGATGCGGCGGCAGCTTCTGCGGACGTTTCCGCGGATCAGCGTGGTCGACTTGCACGGCGGCCGGAAGAAGGGGGAAGTGTCGCCGGATGGCAGCCGGGACGAGAACGTGTTCGGGCTCGATCAGGGAGTCGCGATCGGGCTGTTTGGTTCGTCCAACACCGATGAGGCTGCTGCGGCGATCGAGCATGCGGAGGTTTGGGGCCTGCGTGAAGCGAAGTTAGATGCACTGCAGCGATGGACCGATGAGGGGCCGCCGTTTCAGCAGATTGTTCCCGCTGCGTCTGACTATCGCTGGGTTCCAGGGGCGACGGTTTCGCCCGCAGAGTATGCGAGCGGGCTGCGACTGCCGGATGTGATGCCCGTCTATACGACCGCGCCGGTCACTGCCCGCGATGGGGTCGTGGTGGCGTTCACGCGCGAGGAACTGCTGCGGCGGATCGAACGGTTCTGCGATCGGTTGGTCTCCGACGATCGGATTCGCGGTGAACTGTTTCCGCGAAGTCGGACGGCTCGCTATCCGGCAGGAGACACGCGCAGCTGGAAGCTGGGAGAAGTCCGTCGCCAGTTGGCGGAGGAGACCGATCTGGGGCGGTTTGTGCAGCGATGTCTCTATCGGCCGCTGGATTGGCGGTTTGTCTTCTGGCATGAGGCGATGATCGATTGGCCGCGGACGGAGGTGATGCGGCATCTGGTGGGCAGGGATCAAACTTCGGGTAGCGAGCGGGAAGCGAATCTGGCGCTCATTGCCCGGCGGCAGATGCTGCCCGCACAGCCGTGTACGTACTTCTGGGTGACCGACTGCCTGACGCTGGACGGTGTGATCCGTAGTGACAACCGCGGCAGCGAGGCGGTCTTTCCACAATGGCTGGTTGGAGCGGGCAGCGAGCGGACGCTGAACCTCGCCGATGCCGCTTCCTCGGTGGGACCAGCGTTTGTCGAGTACGCCTATGCCCTGTTTCATGCGCCGGGCTATCGCGCCCGCTATGCCGACGATTTGCGACGGGACTTTCCGCGGGTGATGCTGCCGCGGGACGAAGCACTCTTGATGAGATTGCGTCAACTCGGCGGACAACTGGTGCGGCTGCATATGTTGCGCGATGGATCGCAGGAAGCCGGGGGCGAATCGGGAGGCGAGTTGGAACTGGGGATGAGTGTCGATGCGGGCTATCCGCGCTGGGACGCTGACTGTGCCTGGGTGCGGTCGGATACGGCCATTGCGAAGTGCTCGGAGGCTGCCTGGCAGTTCCGGGCCGGCGGACATCAAGTGCTGCGGAAGTGGCTCGTCGACCGGCGAGGCCGGTTGCTCGGCGGCGAGGAGGTCCAGCAGTACCGGCGAATGGTGGCGGCCATCGAGCGGACACTCGAATTGCTGCCGGCCATTGACGCGGCGGTGGCAGAGCACGGAGGGTGGACCGATGCCTTCGTCTAGCGTGGACCGAATCGCCCCTCTTGCGGTTTTTATGCCGTCAGCGAAACTCGGTGTCGCCGCTCCACTTGCCGCGGGCAAGCCGGGTGCGCGCCAATCGGCGAAGCGATGGCGGTGGCTCGCGGCGGAGGCGAACAACGTAGAATCGTCGTTTGCAGGCGAGAAAGCGGGTTGAGCATTGTGGCCAGCCCATGACAGCCAGGTCGTTAGAACAAGCGGTGGGTCTCGGGGAGAGGCGATGAGCAAGTCGACGAAACGAATTGGCATTCTGACTGCGGGGGGCGACTGCCCCGGCCTCAACGCCGTGATCCGCGGCGTGGTGAAGAGCGCCATCACGCACGGCTACGAAGTCCTCGGCTTCCTGAAGGGATATGAGGGACTCGTCGATCCGGTCAGCTACGTGCCGCTGACGCACAAAAACACGACCGGCATTTTGAACCAGGGAGGAACGATCCTCGGTTCCACGAACAAAGGCCGTTTTGCGGCGACGGTCGGGGTGAATGACCGGCTGGAGCTTGATCCGGAGTTGGTTACCGGAGTGAAGACGACGGTCGAGCATCTCGGGCTCAGCGGATTGATCTGTGTCGGCGGCGATGGATCGCTGGCAGTGGCCCAGCAGTTTCACGAGCATGGGATTCCGGTCGTCGGTGTGCCGAAGACGATCGACAACGACTTGTCGTCGACGGCCTTCACGTTCGGTTTTTTCAGCGCCGTGTTCTGTGCGACCGACGCGCTCGATCGGCTGCACACGACGGCAGCCAGTCACGAGCGGGTGATGGTGCTCGAGGTGATGGGACGGCACGCGGGTTGGATCGCGCTCTATGCGGGCGTGGCCGGCGGCGGCGACGTGATTCTGATTCCCGAAATTCCGTGGAGCTTCGAGAGCGTCTGTCAGGCGATTCTGGCGCGAGAGCAGCGGGGCAAGAAGTTCACACTGGTGGTCGTGGCCGAGGGCGCTGAGTTGCCCGAAGGCGGCCTGGTGACTCAGGAGCGGCGGTCGGATCAGAAGCAGGTTCGCCTGGGGGGCGTGGGACAGGTGATCGGCGCCGAGATCGAGAAACGGCTGGGCAAAGAGACGCGCACAGTGGTGCTCGGGCACTTGCAGCGGGGTGGTTCGCCGACGACGTTCGACCGGGCGCTGGCGACTCAATTTGGCGCCCACGCCGTGCGGCTGATCGTCGAACACAAGTTTGGGCACATGGTGACCTACTGGCCGCCTGACATGGGAAGCGTGCCGATCATCGACGCCATCTGCCTCTCGTCGGTCGATCCGAATTGCTCCGCGGTTCAAGCAGCCCGGGCGCTCGGGGTCAGCTTTGGCGACGGCAACACGGAGCCTCCGTTCAAGTACGTTGAACCGGAAGCGGGCGAAGCGGCCCAGGGCAATGGCTCCAGCACTTCACCCGCGGGGAAGGCGCGTCGCAAAAGCGGCTCGTAAGGGCTGGTCGCGGCGACTATGGTAGAAACAACCTGGGGGACGGCCCGGAGACCGTTTTAGCTCCGGCCCGCTTACCCTTTGAACCATTCGCATCCTCTCTCCATTTTGCGATCATGTTGAAGCACCTATTGGCGTCGTTGGTTGTTGGTGGTCTCTGTTTCCTGACGGGCGTGAGCGCGCAAGCCGAGAGCCGGCAGTTCACGATCACGGTCAAGGCGGGCAAGCATGACCGTGAAAACACCCCGGTGAAGGTCCCGCTCGCTTTGGCTTCCGATCTGGCCAAAGGCGGACAGGTAAAGCTGACGCTCGACGGCAAGGAGATCCCCGCTCAACTGACCCAGCCGAGCCTGCTTTCGAAGCCGGCCGCCGCGGGCGATGAGTCGGCTGTCGAACTCGTCTTCGTGCTGCCGAAGCTCGCGGCCGGCGAGTCGGCGACGCTCAAGGCCGAAGTCTCGAGCGATGGCCAGGGAAGCAAGAGCGGCAAGACGTTCTCCTGGAACGATACGGCCGGCAAACACACCGACCTGACGCATGACGGCCGGCCGGTGCTGCGCTACATGTATCAGTCGCTCGACGAAAGCTCGAAGGATGCTCGTCACGCGACGATGAAGCCGTATCATCACGTCTTCGATCCCGCCACGGGCAAGACGTTGCTCACCAAGGGCCCCGGCGGTCTGTTCCCGCACCATCGCGGGCTGTTCCTCGGCTTCAACAAGATCAGCTACGGCGAGGGCGGCAAGAGCAAGGCTGACACCTGGCACTGCAACAACGGTGAATTCACCGGGCATCAGAACTTCGCCACCCAAGAGGCTGGGCCGATCCTGGGCCGCCACGTTGCCAATATCAACTGGTTCGGCCAGAAGGCGGACCACTTTGCAAGCGAGCAACGCGAGATGACCGCGTATGCGTTGCCGGGAGGCACGCTGATTGAGTTCGCCTCGCGGCTGGAGAGCGAAGTCGGTCCAATCAAGCTCGACGGCGACCCGCAACACGCCGGTTTCCAGTTCCGCGCCACTCAGGAAGTGCCGGACAAGACGAAGGACAAGACCTACTACCTGCGTCCCGACGGCAAAGGCCAGCCGGGCAAGTTCCGCAACTGGCCTGGGGATAAGGGTCACGTGAACCTGCCGTGGAACGCCCTCTCGATCGTCGTCGGCGACCAGCGGTACACCGTGGCCATGCTCGATCGGCCGCAGAACCCGAAGGAAGCCCGGTTCAGCGAACGGGACTACGGCCGGTTCGGTTCGTACTTCGAGTACGAAATCGACGAGAACAAGCCGCTCGAGCTGAACTACCGCGTCTGGGTCCAGGAAGGGGAAATGGACGTCGAAGGTGTCCAGCAGCTGGCGAATGATTTTGTGGAGCCGGTGGAAGTGACGGTCCAATGAGGCTTGGACCAACGATCCTTTAGCCGGCGGATCACATCCGCCGGAGAACAACGCGAGTGGCATCCACTGCACTAAGTCCATGGAAGCGGCCTCGAGCGATGGCTGCGTCCACTCGCCGTTCTCCGAAGGTTGTTAACCTCCGGCTATGGGTGTCTTGCAGCGGGATCGCGCAATCTGGGCCACTCTCAGAGTTGGAGGCAGCCCCTCAAAATCGTCCCCCTGGTCGGCGGGCATGGTGGGGTCCTAAAATGTTAGGTTCGTCACGGATCGACCCATCCAACCGCCTGACATCTGCCCATGCCTGTTTCGGATATCGTCATCAAGGGTGCGCGCGAGCACAACCTGCGTGATGTTTCACTCGTTCTTCCTCGCAACAAGCTGATCTGCCTCACGGGCGTTTCGGGTAGCGGCAAAAGCTCCCTGGCGTTCGACACCCTGTTTGCCGAAGGGCAGCGGCGGTATGTCGAAAGCCTGTCCAGCTACGCCCGCCAGTTCCTCGGGCAGATGCCCAAGCCCGATGTCGACTACATCGGCGGCCTCAGCCCCTCGATTTCGATCAGCCAAAAGTCGACCGGCAACAACCCGCGGTCGACGGTCGGCACGGTCACCGAAATCTACGACTATCTCCGCGTGCTGTTTGCCCGCGTCGGCCAGGGATACTGCCCGAAATGCGACCGGGTGATTACGGCCCAGTCGCGCGAGCAGATTCTGGCCCGCATCCTGCAAATGCCCGCAGGGAGCAAGCTGCTGATTCTCGCCCCCCTGATTCGCCAGCAGAAAGGCGAGTACCGAGACCTCTTCGAGGACCTGCTCAAGCAAGGCTTTGTCCGGGCCCGCGTGGACGGGGAGGTCGTTCAGCTCAGCGACAAGCTGTCGCTCGACCGGCAGATGCGTCACGACATTGAAGTGGTCGTCGACCGGCTGGTCGTGAAGGGGGACATGCGCCCACGCCTGGCCGAAGCCGTGGAACTCGCCCTGCGCGTTGGCCAGGGGAACATGATCGTCGCCGACGAGTCGGCCAGCGGTACGGCCGATCGCCGAGCGGTCTCTGCCGCTAGCGAGATGGATGGCGAAGATCCCAATCTCATCGGCGATGGCGAAGCTGCCGAGGCCTCCACTGCTCGCGCCACCGATCGGCGCAACAAGCGTCGCGCCGCCCGCGAAGGAGACATCCTGTTCTCCGCGTCCTACGCCTGCACCCACTGCGGCCTGAGCTTCGAACCGCCCAGCCCACAGCTCTTCAGCTTCAACAGCCCGCAGGGCATGTGCCAGTCCTGCGACGGTCTGGGGGTGATGTACTCCTTCGACCCGGAACTGCTGGTTCCCTACCCCAAGCTGTCCTTCAAGGAAGGAGCGATTGAGCTGGTCGGCCGCTGGACCGACATGGGGCGCTGGAAGCGGCACATCTATCAGGGAGTGGCCGAAACGGTCGAGCGTCTGCACGGCCTCGACGCCGGCACCATGCTCGAATCGGCCTGGGAAGACCTCCAGCCGAATCTGCAGAAGCTGTGGCTTTATGGCACGGGCGACACGCACATCACCTACCAATGGCGCGGCGGCAATGCTCCGATGCTGTACGGCGGCAAATTCGAGGGCCTCGTTCCCGAGCTCACGGCGAAGCACAAAGCCAGTAAGAGCAAGATGCAGGTCCGCCAGCTCGAGAAGTACATGAGCATGGTGGAATGCCCGGGTTGCCATGGCGAGCGTCTGCTTCCGCAGGCGCGAGCGGTGCGCATCCGCACGGCGCATCCCGACTACCAGGATCGTCCCGAGCGGACGCTGCCGGAAGTCTGCGGTCTGGCAATCAGCGAAGCCGCGAAGTTCTTCGAGCAGCTCGTCCTGGACGACACCCGGCAACTAATCGCCGCCGAAGTGCTCAAGGAGATTCGCACGCGACTTGGGTTCCTCGTCGACGTGGGCCTGGAATACCTGACGCTCGACCGGACCGCTCCCACGCTCTCCGGCGGCGAAACTCAGCGTATTCGCCTTGCGGGTCAGATTGGTTCAGGTCTGGTTGGGGTGCTCTATATCCTCGACGAGCCGTCGATCGGTCTGCATCCCCGTGACAATGATCGGTTGCTGGCCACGCTGCACCGGCTGCGCGACATGGGCAACACGGTGGTCGTGGTCGAGCACGACGAAGACACGATGCGGGCCGCCGATCACATCATCGACTTCGGCCCCGGCCCTGGTGTGCGCGGCGGCGAACTGGTGGTTGAAGGTCAGCCGGCCGACATCCTGCGCAACGATCGCAGCCTGACCGGGCAGTACCTGTCGGGCAAGAAGAAGATCGAAGTGCCCGCTCAGCGGCGCGAAGGGAGCGGCAAAGCTCTCAGGATCGTCGGAGCCCGGCACAACAACCTGAAGAACGTCACCGCCGAGATTCCGCTCGGCAAGTTCGTGTGCGTCACAGGCGTTTCGGGGGGCGGCAAGAGCTCGCTGGTGAACGACATCCTCGTCGAAGCGCTCCACCGTGACTTGAACAAAGGCGAAGGCGAGCCGGGCGAGCACGAAGCGATCGAGGGTATCGAAAACCTCGACAAGTTGATCGCAATCGACCAGACCCCCATCGGCCGGACACCGCGATCGAATCCGGGCACCTACATCAAGGTGTTCGACGAGATCCGCGACCTGTTCACGCAGATGCCGGAGGCCAAGCGGCGCGGCTACAAGCCGGGGCGGTTCAGCTTCAACGTCGAAGGAGGCCGTTGCGAAGCGTGCGAGGGGAACGGATCGAACAAGCTGGAAATGGACTTCCTGGCCGACGTTTGGGTGACCTGCCCGGTGTGCGAAGGAAAGCGTTTCAATCGTGAAACGCTGCAGGTGAAGTTCAAAGAAAAATCGATCGCCGACGTGCTGGAGATGGACGTTCAACAGGCGCTCGCCCTGTTCGAGAACGTCCCCCACATCCGCCACAAACTGCAAACGCTGCACGATGTCGGCCTCGATTACCTGAAGCTCGGCCAGCCGTCGCCAACTCTCTCGGGTGGCGAAGCCCAGCGGGTGAAGCTGGCCCGTGAGCTCGTGAAGAAGAGCACGGGCCGGACGCTTTACTTGCTCGACGAGCCAACGACCGGCCTTCACTTCGCCGATATCCACCTGCTGCTGAAGGTGCTGCACGACTTTGCCGACGCCGGCAATACGGTGCTAGTGGTCGAGCACAATCTGGACGTCATCAAGACAGCCGACTGGATCATCGACCTGGGACCTGAAGGTGGTCACGCGGGCGGCGAGATCATCGGAGTCGGCACACCGGAAGAAATCGCTCGCAATCCGCGATCCCATACTGGCCGTGCGCTCGCCAAGGTGCTCTTTGGCGAAGGTCTGCATTCGGCCAACGGCAATGGCGCGGCCAAGAAGAACGGCAAGCCGAAGAAGGCTCAAACTGCCCTGCCCCCGCGGCTGGCGACGCATCTCTCGGTGAAAGGCGCGCGACAGCACAACCTGAAGGGTGTGGATGTCGAGATCGAGCGTGATCGGATGACGGTGTTTTGCGGTCCCAGCGGCGGCGGCAAAAGCTCGCTCGCGATGGACACGATCTACGCCGAAGGGCAGCGCCGCTATGTTGAAAGCCTCAGCGCTTATGCCCGGCAGTTCGTGGCCCAGATGCAAAAGCCGCAGGTCGATCACATCGACGGCCTGTCTCCCTCGATCGCTATTGAGCAGAAGAACCTCGGCCACACGCCTCGCTCGACCGTGGGCACGGTGACGGAAATCTATGACTATCTCCGCATCCTGATGGCCCGCCTGGGCCAGCCGTTTTGCCCGGACTGCGATATTCCGGTCGGCACGCAGACGGCCGATCAGGTGGTCGACGCGATTCTCGACAATCCAGCGGGAACCAAGCTCTACCTGATGGCGCCGGTCGAAATCGAGGTCGGCCAGCAGTACGCCAGCCTGTGGGACGAGCTTCGCTCGGCGGGGTATCACCGGGTGCGGGTCGACGGCGTGACCCACTCGCTCGATTCTCCCCCAGCGATCGACCGCCGCCGTAAGCACAATGTCGAAGTCGTGCTCGACCGGATCAGCGTTCAGTCGCAGAACCGCTCGCGCATCGCCGGCAGCGTCGAAAACGCACTGGCGCTTGGCAAAGGGGTGATGCATGTCGCCTATGTGAGCGACGAGATTCCCGAGCCGCGCTGGCAAACCGTCGTCCACAGCCAGCACATGGCTTGCCGGCAGTGTGGCCGAAGCTTCGAGCCGCTGACGCCTCACAGCTTTTCGTTCAACAGCCCGCTCGGCTGGTGCAAAGCCTGCGAAGGGCTGGGAACCCAGGTCGGAGCGAATCCGGCGATCCTGCTTCGTGATCCGAAGTTCACGCTCGCTCAAGGCGCGCTGGCCCTGTGGCCGGACCTCTCGGAGCCGATGGCCCAAGCGATGCTGCTCGCCCTCTCGGCGGGCACGGGCATTCCGCTCGACGTGCCGTTCGAACAACTCGGCAACCGGCAGCGACGCGTTATCCTGCACGGGGCGGGCGAACAGTGGTTCGACGTGCTGCCTGCTGGCGTCGCGGGCAAAAAGAAAGTCCGGCCGATCTTTCGGTTCCAGTACAAAGGACTCTATCCCGCGCTCGAAGAGGCCTCGAAGCTCTCCCCCTCGATGCGCGTGCGGCTCGAGCAGCTTGTCGCCGAGGTCGAGTGCTCCACGTGCGGCGGCAGCCGTTTGCGTGACGACGCGTCGGCTGTTCGTTTCCGCAATCAGACGATCGACCAGTTCTGCCGTCAGCCGCTCGGCCCGCTGCAGCAGGCGATTGAGAACTGGGGGCTCAACGATCGGGAACGCAAGATTGCCGGTGAACTGGTGCGCGAAATCACCAACCGCACCCAGTTCCTGAACGACGTCGGGCTCGACTACCTTTCGCTCTCGCGTCCTGCGGCCACGCTCTCCAACGGCGAAGCTCAGCGCATTCGCCTTGCGAGCCAGCTAGGCAGCGGGTTGTGCGGCGTGCTGTATGTGCTGGACGAACCGACGATCGGGCTGCATCCGCGAGATAACCGCAAGCTGCTCGCCGCACTGCACAAGCTGCGCGATCTCGGCAACACGCTGGTGGTGGTCGAACACGATCGCGAAGTGATCGAGAACTGCGACGCGATCGTCGACTTCGGCCCCGGCGCTGGCAAGTTCGGCGGACAGGTCGTCGGCTCTGGTACCCCGGCGAAACTCGCCAAACAGAACAACAGTGTGACCGGTCCTTACCTGAGCGGCCGGAAGGCGATCGGGGTACCGACAAATCGGCGGGTACTGCCGACGCCCGCTGCGAGCCAACCCAAAGCGGAAAACGGAAAGCGGAAAGCGGCGAAGAAGAAGGATGCCGACCAATCCGCGATCCATAATCTGCAATCCGCAGTCGCCGGCCTGACTGCCGACGATTTGCTTGCTCGGCTGCCGACGATTGACGTGGTCAACGCCCGTCACAACAACCTGAAGGGTGTCGATGTCCGTATTCCGCTCGGCACGCTCACCTGTGTGACCGGCCCCAGCGGTAGCGGCAAGAGCACGCTGATCGAGGATGTGTTGTACGCAGCCGTTGCTCGTCGGCTGCACCGCGCTTCGCTCCTTCCGGGAGCTCATGACGAGATCCGCGGCCTGGAGCACATCAACAAGGTCATCCGCGTCGACCAGCAGCCGCTCGGAAACAGCCCGACTTCGAACCCAGCCACCTACACCGGCGCCTTCGAGCTGATCCGGCAGTTGTTTGCCCAATTGCCCGAGGCCAAGCTGCGTGGCTACTCGGCCCGACGGTTCAGCTTCAATGTTTCCGGCGGCCGCTGCGAGGCATGTGAGGGGAACGGCCAGCAGCGGATCGAAATGCACTTCCTGCCCGACGTGTGGGTCGAGTGCGAGACCTGCCGCGGCAAGCGGTACAACCCCGAAACGCTCGCCGTCACGTTCCACGGCCAAAGCATCAGCGACGTGCTCGACATGACCTGCGGCGAGGCGGTCAAGCTGTTCGAGAACATCCCCAAGATCCGCCGCATCCTGCAAACGCTTTGCGACGTCGGGCTCGACTATCTGACGCTCGGCCAACCGGCGCCGACCCTCTCGGGAGGTGAGGC
>JAEZAS010000125.1 GCA_023430365.1 Planctomycetota bacterium | reverse complement strand
GGACTATCAGCAGGCCCTGGTCATTCGGCGGATGGCGGCTGATCTCAACCTGCCGATTCAAATTCAGGTTTGCCCGATCGTGCGGGAGGCCGACGGACTGGCCATGAGTTCCCGGAATCGCTACCTTTCCCCGTCTGAGCGAACGCGGAGCCTAGCCCTGTCCAGGGCCCTTCAGCGGGCTGAAGAACTGGTGAATGCCGGCGAGCGAAACGCTGGGGTGGTGCGCGAGGCAATGCGCACAGTACTGGAAAGCGAGGTCGATCGACTCGACTACGCAACTATGGCCGATCCTGATACGCTTGAAGAACCGCAGCAGATGGATCGGCCCCTTGTGGCTCTCATTGCTGCGTTCGTCGGATCGACTCGGTTAATCGACAACAAACTTCTCCCATTGCCAGTCGGCCGACCATAATCAATCGTGGAAGGTGCGCGTGCGATCGACTCTCTTTTATATTCCGGAGAAAGTCGCCGGATTGCCGGTGTTCGGCTTGGGATGGTTGTTGATTCTCTGGGCCGTCGTCGGTGCGATCGTTGTGCTGCTCGCTTCACGCCGTGAAACGTTCAAGCAGGAAGTCGCCAACTACGTACCGCTCTGGTTGATCGTTTCGGGGCTGATTGTTTTTCTCGTTCCCGGAATGATGCAGGACATCGGCGACACGGGGCTGCGGGGCCTGCCGGTGCGCGGCTTTGGCGTCATGCTGCTGCTGGCGACGGTGAGCGGGGTTGGCCTGGCGGCCTACCGCGCCCGGCAAGTGAACCTTGATCCGGAGATCATCTTCTCGCTCGCCTTCTGGATGTTTGCGTTCGGCATCGCGGGCGCCCGATTGTTCTACATCATTCAGTACTGGGACCAGTTCCAGCGCGATACGGTCTGGAACACCTTGCGAGCGATGGCGGATGTGACCGAAGGAGGCCTGGTTGTTTATGGCTCCGTGATTGGAGGCGTTGGGGCCGGGCTGTTCTTTCTCCGCCGCAAGCAATTGCCCCCGCTCGCGATTGCCGACATCATCGCCCCGAGCATGGTCGTTGGGCTGGCGCTTGGGCGGATCGGCTGCTTTCTCAATGGATGCTGCTTCGGGGGCTTTTGCGAAGCGACTCCTCCAGGACTCACCTTTCCAGCCGAGAGCCCTCCCTACAAAAGGCAGGAAGAACTGGGCTGGCGAAGCGGCTTGTGGCTTTCGACGGCTACGGGAGACGATGTGGCGACGATGAAGCGCCCCAGCGCACGCCCGGAGTCTGAGGCCGATTCGTCTCAGCCGCGGTTCCGCGTCGCCTGGATCACGCCCGAGACAGCGGCCGCGTCAGGGCTGCGGCTGGGAGAGATCGTCGAGCAGATCAACGGCCAGCAACCTCAATCACTCGCCGAAGCACAGAAGCTTCTCGCCGGTTCCCCCGGCGTGTTCGAAGTGATTACCAGCGATGGCGAGTCGCATCGCTGGCGAGCGGAGACGCCACCGGCTCGCAGCGCTCCGATCCATCCGGCCCAGCTTTATGCGGCGATCGACGCGGGGCTGTTGGCCCTGGTGCTTTGGAACTTCTTCCCGTACCGGCGGCGCGACGGAGAAGTGTTCGCCCTCATGCTGACGATCCACCCGATCTCGCGATTCCTGTTGGAAATGATCCGCAGCGACGAGCCCGGGCAATTCGGCACGCAGCTGACTATCTCGCAATGGCTGAGCATAGCGTTCCTGGCCGCAGCCGCCGTCCTGTGGTGGTACATCGAGCGTCAGCCCCGCGGAAGCGTACTTCCGTTCCGCGAAGAATCGGCGGGCCACCCGGCGAACGCCGCGACAGCCGCGAGCGCTTAATGCAACACGCCGCTCGCCCCGGCTGCGCGAGCGGAAGCCGCTTGAGCCTGAAACACCCAGTAGCTCAGTCCTTGGTAGTCCTGCGCGGCGAGCCAGCTGCGCGGCAGGTTGTGGTCGCCCGACAACAGCACAGCCAAATCCTTGAGGATCGGATCGCTACTGCCGTAGTACGAGTGGCCCCACGGCCCGCCATCAATCGCGGAAACATCGATCGTTTCAATGCCCGGAACGACTACCAGCACCTGCCCTGAGTCGCCTGCCCGCGGATATCGGTGCACCAGCTGCGATGCCGCGAGCGCTTGATCGTTGGAGGAAGCGTAGAGCGTGATCCGACGAGAAGTCTTCTGGATGTGCGGCGCGATATTCAGGCGAAAATCATCGGCATCGATGTCGGGGGCGGCGAGCACCACCTGGTTGAACAAGCGGGCCTCATCGCGGAGCTCGAGTTCGAGTTCCCGCAGCACGGTGGTGAGCGCCCGGTTGCCCATGCTATGAGCGATCACGTTCACCGATTTTGCGTTGCTGTTGCGAGACACGTCCAAAAGGAACCGCTTCAGATGCGGCGCTGCCCAACTCACGTTGGTTTCGTCTTGGGCATAGCTCAACAGGAACTTGTTGTTGGCCGGCCAACTGAAGAAGACGGGGGCCCCTTCGTACTTCAGGTCGTGCGCCATCTGGGCGGTGCGGCGTGCGGCGTCTTCGAACGAAACGTTGAAGCCGTGAACGAAGACAAACAACTCTTCGTCCGGCGACCCGGCTACTCGCTCGCGGAGCTTGCTGTAGAACGCGTCCCCCTCGAGTTGCTCGGTCTTCTGCAGCACGACGTGCTTGCTTTGGTCCTCGCGAAATTCGAGACGCAAGACTGACGGGGCTTCGAGTTCGCCTGGGGAATGCGTCTTGGGGATGGTGACCTCGCAAATACCGAGTTGCACCTCACCGTTCGTCGCTCGCTCGGCCAGGTAACGCACGCCCTCTTTCTCCGCGATGCGAGCGCGCTCGAGCGTCGTCGTTGTGGCGATGTAGCCGAGCGGCACTGCGATGAATAGGCTACATAGCGCGACGACGCCGGACAGCCAGCGCTTCCACAGCGTGGCGACCATTCCAAAAATTGCCGCGACGACCATTGCCGCCAAAGTGGGCCAGAATCGGCTGGCGATGGCAGCCCAATGGTCGACGTTGGGTTGCCACGCGAGGCGGTCGGTGCCGTAGAACACTTCCACCGTGTCAAAAGGCTGAGGCGGTGTCGTTGGGGGTGTCGTGGCGGAACGAGTTGGTTCTGGTGGCGGCGTCGTGGGAGGTTCGCCCATCGCCATCATGGCCATGTTTTCGGCCTCAGCACGTTCTGAGGGGGTCGCGCTCTCAACTGGGGCGGCCTTGGGCGCTGGTGCGTCGGAGTAGCTTTCGACGGGAGCGCTACTTCGTGTGCTATAGGCGGCCGGCGGCGGCGCAGCCGGCTGTTCGGTTTCTGCTATCCCCGGCTCATCGGCGACTAATGCGCGTGGGGCAAAGGCCGATCCGTTTTCCGCCGAGTGAGCGGGGGCAGGGGGAGTGAAGGAGTAGGCGCTCTGCGGAGCGCTGAGTCGCAGCGGGTTGGGTTCGTCAGACGAGGTGGCCGCGCTGTCCGCGCGCAGCGGATTCATGGTACGCGACTGTGCGCGAGGAATGGCATCCGCGGAAAATGACGACTTGTTCCGGCGACCCGTGCCGGTGGCATCGAGCGCGGGATCGTACGGAAACGACATTCCATCGGGAGCAGGGGGCTGCACCTCTGGAGACGCCTCGGCATAGGCTGGAGGCGGTGCGTCGGTCGCGTTCTCCGGCGCGGGGATCCCCGGATCGCCATCAGTTGGTGGCGCCTCGGGCGCGGGGGCATTGGCGATGGGGGCGTACGGCGGATTGGACCATGCTGGCGACTCGGCGCCGGGCGTGACCGCGGGTTCGAGCGTCCAGGCGGGAGGCTGCGGCTCGGCGGCGACCGAGGGCTCGGCGGAGTGCGCATCGGAGGGCGGCGGTGGAGACACCGAAGAGCTGTCGGATTCTGACTTGCAGCCGACGAGCAGTCCGGCCAGCAGGCAACTGGCCAAAGAAAGGCGTATGGAGCGTTTCATAGTCCGTGCTCACCATCCTTGTTTCGAGCCGGAAACGAGCGCGGGCCGCAATGTCGCCGTCGACAACCTGCGGCGGAGGCGCAGTGTCCCACCGTTTGGGCGGGACTTTATCAAGCGCGAAGCGCAAGAGCCAGATCGTTCTCTTTCATCGACCTGGCACGGTCAAAGAGGCGGCGACAGACTGCTAGCGAACGAAAACTCGGGGTGTCTCAGGCCGCTCGCCCAAGTTGCCCCAATCGGCTCCGCCGACGGCTGAACCATCCCTCGCCCAGCACGGTGAGGGCGATTCGATCTTCCAGGTTCGGCCGGAAGATGGTTAGCAGAAGAAGCGGCATATACCAGGCAAGATAGAGCCCGCCGCCGTAGCCATGCCAGAATTGCACTGCCACCATCACCGCCGCCGAGCAACTTAGCAGAGTGCCCAGATTTTTCTGGGCCGGCCAGATGGCGAGGCTGCCAGCGAGGGCCACGCAGAGTGCGATGACCGGCAAGCGATAGACAGGG
>JAEZAS010000112.1 GCA_023430365.1 Planctomycetota bacterium | reverse complement strand
GTGACGGCCTGGCGAATCCGGCGAGTCAGCATCATGCGGGCCGGCGGGCTCGGCGGCTGTTGGAAGAGGCGCGCGAAGGGATTGCTTCGCTGCTCGGCGCCGATGTGACCAGTTTTCACGCGGATCGGCTGATCTTTACAAGCGGCGGCACTGAAGCGAACAACCTCGCCCTGTTCGGGCTGACCGCGGCGGCGGCGGAGAAGGCGCGCGAGCGGGGACAGGTGGTGGTGTCAGCTATCGAGCATCCCAGTGTGCTGCAGGCGGCCGAACGGTTGGAGCGGCAGGGATTTCCAGTTACCCGACTCGGCGTCTCGACCGAAGGAGTGGTGGACGAGGAGCAACTCGACGAGGCGCTCCAGCGGCCTACCGCCCTCGTCAGCATCATGCTCGCCAATCACGAAACGGGCGTGCTCCAGCCGATCGACCACTTCGCCCGGCATTGTGCTGCGGCAGGAGTGCATCTGCATACAGACGCCGTGCAGGCCGTTGGCAAAGTCCCGGTTCACTTCCGCCAATTAGGCGTGAACGCCCTGACGCTCACCGCTCACAAATTCCAAGGCCCGCTCGGCATCGGTGGGCTGCTCATTCGTAGCGATGTGAAGCTCGAGCCGACGCTGTTTGGCGGCTTCCAGCAGGGAGGTCTTCGGCCGGGCACCGAACCGGTGGCGCTCGCCGTCGGCTTTCACGAGGCGCTGCGTCTTTGCCATGCGGAGCAGGAGCAGCGGCTGCGGACAATGACCGAGCTACGCGAGCTCCTGGCGAGTTCTCTGCGTGAAGCTTTTCCCGATCTGCTGATTGCGGGCGAGGAGGCAACGAGATTGCCACACACGCTGAATGTCGCGTTCCCGGGCGTGAACCGGCAGGCCCTGCTGATGGCTCTCGACCTAGCTGGGGTCGCTTGTTCGACTGGATCCGCGTGTGCTAGCGGGTCGAGCGAACCCTCTCCGGTCCTCACCGCCATGCGGCTGCCGCCGGCGGCCATCGAGGGGGCAATTCGGTTCAGTTTGGGCGCGTTTACGTCGGTGGACGAGGTGGCCGAAGCGTCTCAGCGCATCATCCGCTGTGTCAACGACTTACGAAACGCCTCAAAGCCCCGGAAATCGGCCGATACGTCTTCTTAATTGGCCCCAAATCCTATACAATTCAGGACTTGGCTTGCGCGTTCGGCAGGCCGCTTGTCTTGTAGACGGATCGCCGGTGATCAGCGGTATTTTTTCCATCCCGCTTGCTGCTTCGCCCCCGACGGAGGGCGCCTCAGGCAACCTGCCGCGCGGATCGTCGTCGACCGATCGCAGCGACTCGCTTGCGCTGATCGCAGGACCCGAGAATTCGCTCGTTCGCGTGCTGCTCGAAGCGGTGCAGGCCGAGACGCTTCCGTACAACCCCATCGTTCTCGTCGGCGGCACCGGGCTGGGAAAAACCTCGCTGCTGCAAGCGCTCGCGCAGCGTCGCCAGGCGGCGTGGCCGGGAGTGCAGTGCGTGTCGACCACGGCGGTCGATTTCGCCCGCGGCTACAACCACGCCTACGAGACCAAGTCGCTGAGCGATTTCCGCAGCCGCCATCAGCGGGCTGGGATCCTCGCGATCGACGACGTCCATCGTTTGGCCAGCAAGCCGGCCGCCCAGCAGGAACTGATTACGACGCTCGACGCCATGCTCCGCCGCGGCTCGCTCGTGATCGTCACCATGCGCCGGCAACCGACTGAAGTCCGCGGCCTGCTCCCAGGACTCGTCAGCCGCCTGGCTGGGGGTTTGACGGTTCCGCTGGCTTTGCCCGAGACGGCAGCCCGCCGGGCGATGGTCGAGCAACTCGCGCAGCAGCTCCAACTGCCGCTGTCGCCCGAGGTGGTCGAGCGCCTGGCCGGCGCTCCGCAAGGGAAGCGGCCGGTCTTTGCGACGCCGGTCCAGCTTCGCCACGCCGTGCTCCAGCTTGCCCAACTCGCACAAGCCGGTGAGTCGAACATCGATGTTCAACTCGTCGACCAGCTCGTTCGCGAGCACCAGCCGGAAACCAAGACCACGCTGCGTCAGGTCAGCGCCTCGGTGGCCAAGCATTTCCAGCTCACGATGCAGGACCTGAAAGGGGAATCGCGGCAGCAGACCGTGGTGCGGGCCCGCAGCCTGGCGATGTTCCTCTGTCGCGAGCTGACCGGGGCCAGTTATGCCGAAGTCGGTCAGTTTTTCGGCGGTCGCGATCACACCACCGTGCTGCACGCCTGTCGGAAGATCTCCGGCCAATTGACCGACGATCATGCCCTCCGCGAGCTGGCCGAGGACCTGGCCACGCAGTTGGCCCTGTCCGCGGAGCGTGCGCCATGAACGCTTCCGCCGTGGGTTTCCGGGCCGTGGAAAACCTGTCGAGCGACGTCGATTCCTGTCGCTGGAATCGACCGTCATCGACACCCGCCTGGCCGACCGACAAACGGTCGCGCGCCATGCACAGCGGCGCGACAGCCCGTCGACAACCAGCCTACAGGTTATCCACTGGCTTCCAGCAGCCCGTCGATCGTCCTAACCGCCGCGATGCGTTGCACTAACGCTCGCCGCAACGCGACTGATCGACAGCCGCCGGCCGCGGCTTACTACTACCACTAGAACAAGTTCATTTCATTCAAGAGAGAGGGCGAAAGATCGCCCGCGAGTTCCGGATCCAAACCGACTCGCCCCCCAAGGAAAGGTTTCCGACCCATGAAGATTGTTTGCGATCGTGCGAAGCTGTTCGAGGCGTTTCAAACCGCCGCCGTGTTTGCTTCCAGCCGCAGCCCGATGGACATCCTGAAGAACGTCAAGCTGGAGGTCGACGCAGAGGCCGCCACGATGCTCGCCACGGACATGGAAGTCGGAGCCCGGGTCAACGTCACCGGAGTCGAGATCGAGACCCCTGGAGCCTGTGTGCTGCCCGTAGGGAACTTCGGAGCGATCTTGCGCGAAAGCGGCGACGCCCAACTGCGAATCGAAGCCACCAGCCGCAACACGATCGTCCGCGGCGAACGAAGCGAGTTCAAATTGGCTGGCGCCGATCCGGATGAGTTTCCGGCCGTGGCAAAGTTTGACGAGCAGAAGTACCACGCGATTCCCGCTCCGCTGTTGCGGCAGATCTTTGCTCGCACTGAGTTCGCCACCGACATGGAGAGCAGCCGCTATGCCCTGGGCGGCGTGCTGATTGAGCTCGACGACAACAAGATGATCGCGGTCGGCACCGACGGCCGACGCTTGGCCAAGATGGAAGGCCCCGCCGAGCAGGTGAACGGCCACAAGACGGGCGACAACACGACGATCATCCGCACGCAGTCGGTCCGCCAGATCAACCGCGTGATCAGCGACAACGATGGCCAGGTTCATCTGGCCTGCCGCAACAACGACGTGCTGATTCGCACCGAGCGGATCACCTGCTTCTCGCGGCTGGTCGAAGGACGCTTCCCGCGGTGGCGCGACGTGTTCCCCAGCCGGCGCGACGCAGCCAAGATCGACATGACCGTCGGCCCGCTCCACTCGGCCCTGCGTCAGGCGGCCGTGGTGACCGACGCGGAAAGCCGCGGCATCGATTTCACGTTCGGCGAAGGAACGCTCACGCTCGCCGCGGCGACGGCCGAGCTGGGTCAGTCGCGCGTCGAAATGCCGATCGCTTACGACGGCCCGCAGATCATCGTCCGACTCGATCACCGCTTTGTGTCCGACTTCCTCAAGGTTCTCAGCCCCGAGCAGCACATCACGCTCGAGATCGAGAACGGCGAGACGGCGGCCGTGTTCCAGGCCGACGACAACGCTTACGGCTACGTCGTAATGCCCCTTTCGCGCGATCGATAGTGGACGAGCCTTCAGGCGAGGGGTGGCATGGCGTTGCGGTACTCCGCGTCGCCATGGATTGCGACGAGTAACATGCCGACGCCTCGGCGGCGACGGCATGCCGCCTTCCTGCGAGGAGGGAGGCAGAGACACGGGCAGGCCAGAAGCCTGCCCTACGCAAAGGACTGAACATGGCCAAGCGTCAGGAAGACACCGACAACGATTACTTGCTCGACGACTATCGTCGTCGCCGCGTCCCGGTGCGGCCCGCCAAGCAGGTGTCGGATGTCCTCAGCCAACTGCTCGTGAAGAAGGGCTACGCCCAGGTGCAGTCGGCTGCCACGTGCGAAGCCGCCTGGCAGAAGGCGGCGGGCGCTCGACTCGGCCCCCAGACGCGCGCCGGAACCATCAAGCGCGGCGTTCTGGAAGTGACCGTCAAAAACTCGGCGGTCCTGCAGGAGCTGCAATTTGTGAAAGCCCAATTGATCAAGTCCCTCGCCCAAAGCGTTCCCGATAGCAAGATCCGGGACGTGAAGTTCCGGGTCGGGACGTTTTGAAGCAGATGACCAGCCGCGGATGCGGCGAAAGATCAGAGCCCTCGACGCAAGCCGGGGGATAAGTGAAACCCAAACGAAACCGAGCCGCGGAGCGGCGACACCCGCACACATGTATGTGTCGCGGCTCCGCGGCTTACGCTCAATTCAATCCATCACCCCTCGGCTAACACCGGGGGCTGTAACGTGCCGCCGGCAGCGCGGCTTAGCAGACAAGGTTCGAAAATGTCCGACGAAAATCAGCAGCAGCCCGAACAGCAACCCGAGATGCCGCGCACCGATCCGACCGGCGACGTGGCCTACGGCAGCGAACAAATCCAGCACCTTTCCGACGTCGATCACGTCCGCCTTCGCCCGGGTATGTACGTCGGCGATATCGGCGCGCAAGGTCTGCATCACCTCGTTTACGAGTTGGTCGACAACGCGATCGACGAGGTGATGGCTGGGCATGCCAAGAACGTGCTCGTCACGATCCACAACGACGGCTCGTGCAGCGTCGAGGACGACGGCCGCGGCATTCCGGTCGAGAAGCACGAGGACGAGTCGGCGAAGCAGGGGCGCAACGTCTCAGCCCTCGAGGTGGTGATGACCAACCTCAAGGCGGGCGGCAAGTTCGATAAGCAGAGCTACAAGACGTCAGGCGGTCTGCACGGCATCGGCGTGAAGGCGGTCAACTTCCTTTCGCAGTGGTGCGAGGTGCAGGTGTTCCGCGACGGGCACATGTACCAGCAGGAGTACGAGCGCGGCAAGCCGCTCAACGAAGTCAACCGCATGGGCGCCACCACCAAGCGCGGCACCCGCGTGACGTTCAAGCCCGATGCGACGATCTTCACGACGACCAAGTTCCAGTACGACGTGCTGCAGAAGCGCCTCCGCGAGCTGGCCTTCCTCAACAACGGCGTGCGGATCAAGTTCCACGACGAGCGCAACGGCGAGACCGAAGAATTCTTCTTCGAGCGGGGCATCGTCGAGTTCGTCGAGTACCTCAACCGCGCCAGCGAACCCATTCACAACGAAGTGGTGCACGTGCACGGCGAGACCGAAGGGGTGCAGTTCGACGTGGCGATGCAGTACTCGAGCGAGTACACCGAGAACCTGCATTCGTACGTCAACAACATCCACACGCCCGACGGCGGCACCCATGTGGTCGGCTTCCGCACGGCCCTGACGCGCACGCTGAACGCCTACGGCAAGAAGGAAAACATGTTCAAGGATCTCGTCCCCTCGGGCGACGATTTCCGCGAAGGTTTGACCGTCATTGTCTCGGTCCGCGTCGCCCAGCCGCAGTTTCAGTCGCAGACGAAGAACCGCCTGCTCAACGCCGAGGTGGAAGGCATCGTTAGCGGCGGTTTTGGCGAGTACTTTGCCAAGTACCTCGAAGAAAACCCCAAGGTCGCCAAGACCATCATCCGCAAGGGCGTGTTGGCGGCCGAAGCTCGCGAAGCGGCCCGCAAGGCCAAAGACCTGCTCCGCAATCGCAAGAGCCTGCTAGGCGGCGGCAGCATGCCGGGCAAGCTCCGCGACTGCATCAGCCGCGAGATGGAGAAGTGCGAACTGTACCTGGTCGAAGGTGACTCGGCAGGCGGATCGGCTGAAGGCGGCCGGCTGCGCGAGTTCCAGGCGATCCTGCCGCTGCGAGGCAAGATCATCAACGCCTACAAATCGCGCGAAGACAAAGTGCTCGCCAACGAAGAAGTGCAGAGCATGATCCAGGCGATTGGCACCGGCATTGGCATGGACCAGGACATCGCCAAGCGGCGCTACAACAAGGTCATCATCATGACCGACGCCGACGTCGACGGTTCTCACATTCGCACGCTGCTTCTCTGCTTCTTCTATCGCCAGATGTATCAGCTCGTGGCCGACGGCCATGTGTACGTCGCCCAGCCGCCGCTGTTCCGCGTGGTGAAGAGCAAGAAGGACACCTACTACGTCCAGACCGAAGAGGAAATGAAGACGCAGCTTCTGCAGCGCGGTCTCGGCGATTCGCAGCTCGACCTCGGCGACGGGCAACTGATCGAGGGGGAACGCATGGCGCTGCTCGCCGGCATTCTGGCCTCGATGGAAGAGGCGGTCCTGGCGCTCGAACGGCGCGGCATCAGTCTTCGCGAACATGCTCTCCGGCACGACGCGGAAGGCCGGCTGCCGATGTTCCATGTGCTGCACGGCCGGGAAGAGCAGTGGTTTTCGACCCGTGCGGAACTCGACGCCTACATGGCGGAGAAGGAAGCGGCCGCCGGCGGCGAACTGTCGGTCGACGTCAAGGACGAAGGGGAAGCCAATCCAACCTCCGCGGAAGGTTCCAACGGCCACGGCAAGCTGGATGGCGACGGCCAGGTGACCCCCACCAGCCGGGTCTCGGAACTGCAGATCACCGAGCTGCACGAAGTGCGGACGATCAACTCGGGACTGGTCCAACTGAAGAAGGATTTTGGTTTCGACCTCGAAATGCTGATCCCGAAGGAACGGACCGGCAGCGACCGGCCGCGGTATGTGCTCCGCCGCGGCGAGCACGAGTCGGCGCTCCGCGACCTCCGCGGCCTGGTGCCGGCGGTCCGCGAGATCGGCCAGCGCGGCCTGCAGGTGACCCGCTTCAAGGGTCTAGGCGAAATGAACCCGGAAGAACTCCGGGAAACGACGCTCGACCCCGAGAACCGCACGCTGCTGAAGGTCAGCATGAACGACGCCGGCGCCGCCGACGACATGTTCCGCGTCCTGATGGGCGAAAAAGTCGAACCCCGCCGCGAGTTCATCGAGAAGCACGCACTGGAGGTGCGGAATCTGGATGTGTAAACGTCCGCGATTCGTATGCTTTGGATACTGCTCGGATCCTAGGGAATTGGAAGAGAATGCCTCGCCGCACAAACGACTTCCAGGAGCTTGTCGCGCTGATTGAGCGAGCATTTGCTCCCGACGGCGCACAATTAATCGAATCGGCGATGGTCGACTCATCCAACGGGATGATTGCTCGAGAAGTTGATGTCCTCGTCGATTCGATCGTCGGTGAATATCGAATTCGCGCAGTTGAGGCCAAGGATGAGTCACGTCCTATGGACATGACTCGTTTTGAAGCCATCCTCGGCAAGTACTTTGTCAATGGTGGAGTGGAAGTTGACAAGTTAGTGGTTGTCACGAGGTGCGGATTTTCTTCGTCCGTGGTGGAACGGGCGGCGCTGGTGAAGGTTGAGTTGGTGACGCTTAGCGAGGTGGAGTCGGTTGATTTGTCGCGTCTGCGGCCGGTTCAGCCTTGTCTGCAATCCCTAGTGGAAATCGGTGACGTTTCATTTGACGAGCAGGTATCCGAGTTCTTCGGTGGCCAAATTCCATCTAACGCTTCTGTAGTATGCAGTTGCGGTCGCACCCACCAGACTATCAAGGACTTTGCGAAGTATGTCTTCTGGCAGAAGGTAGTAATTGACAATCGTGATGATCTAATTGTACTCGACGAGCAAGCTATTGCTGACCAGAAATCGCAGCGGTTGAATATTAGCTTCGGCCCTGCGCCACCGCACAAAGCAAGTCTTTGTTTGGACGGCAGGTCGGTTGAGATTGCTGAGTTCAGATACGATGTGCATCTAAATCCGAACCCAGAATGCAAATTTTCGCCGCAAGTCCGAATGATAGTGGCACCGCACGTATGTCGTGTGGACTTTCTGCCAGCAACAAAGAATAAGTTACCCGGTAACTTGCTCGATAAAGCCACGGTGAAATGCTCTTGCTGTGACCGAGAACTTGGTACGGTCAGAAGGTGGGCCACGAGCAAAGCGATTACGAGTTTTTTGAACTCAAATAAACCCGCACAGAAATTGCTTTCCGACGGCCTACACAAATCTCCCGATGGAAACGCCTATCTCATCGGCGAATGGGGATTCTGTTCTAAGCTCCGAGTAGTGTGCGATGGGACTGAGTTCGCTCCGAAGTCCGTGAAAATCACCATTCATGCTGTCCGATCATCAGGATCGTTAACGCATCGACAACTTGACGTATGCAGCTCCGGAGGCAACTCGACGATTATCGATGCGCTTGACGGGCTCATCGGAAATAAACGAATGCGAGTTATCATGCCGGACGGCATAGCGTCGAAAAAGCTCCTAGTGCGGATTGACGATGTGAAATCGACGAAACACGGGCGCTCGCTTGTTCGGCGAAGACGCAAGCTCGATCAGCGTAAACGCAAAAGCGATAAGTCTTGATTGCTTGGTGGGCTAAGTTGCAAAGCGCGCGCAAACTGGCCTAGGTCGTCCTTCAATTGGGGCACAGGGTTGTGGGTTTAGAACCGCGCGGGTAGGTTTCGAATGACATAGCATTCTGAACCGCACGGCGGGGCGAGCCGGATTCCCTCAGGCGGGGGCGCCTGACCTACGTGTTCGGATCGATGCGCTTTGTGTGGGGCGGCCCGGAGGCAGGTTTGCCTCCGGCTGCTTTCCGTTGGGATGGTAGCCCTGGCTGCGGCTACAGGGCGCGCATGAATTGGACGAGGTCGTCCTTTTCTTGCTGGCTCATTTTCGCTTCCAGGACGATGTTGAAGAACTCGGTGACGTCCTCCAGCGTCAGCAGTCGGCCGTCGTGGAAGTAGGGGGGCGAGTCCTTGATGCCGCGGAGCGGGAAGGTCTTGATGACTCCTTCGGCGCGGCCCGGTTCTCCCAGGCTGGTGCTGCCGACGTCGTCGTAGAACCGTTCGACTTGCAGGTCGTGCACGAGGTTGTCGGTGTAGAACGGCGCGGGATGGCAGCTGGCGCAGTGGCGATTGAAGACTTTTTCGCCGCGGATCTCGGCTTCGGTCGCCTTGTCGTGGCGGAGGTTGCCGCGGTTGTCGAGTTTCGGCGCCGGCGGGAAGTCGAGGATGTTCATCATGTGCTCCATCGCCATCGTCTCGCGATCGGTGAAGTGGCGCGCCCCTTTGCGCTCGGCGAGCGAGATGTCGCCGTCGAAGTAGGCTGAGTTCTCCTCGGTGCGGGCGAATTGGTCGAGCGAGCGGATGTTGCGCTTCGAGCCGAACCGGGTCATCGCGAACATGCCGCGAAGCGTCGTCGTGTCGATGCGAAAACGCTCGCTCTGCGGCCGGACGTCCGGGGTCAGGTGAAACTGGCCGGTGGTGTGGCCGTTCACGTGGCAGTCGAGGCACGAGACGCCCTCCACCGGCTTCTCGGTGGAGCGATCGAGCGTCAGGTTGTGGCGCTGGGCGGTCGTCTTCTGCAGGAGCAGTCGCATCCCTTCCATCTGGAAGGGGGTCAGGACGTCCTGAAAGATCCGCTCGAAGTTTTGCAACTCGATCAGTTGCCCCCGAGAGACGTCCCCCAGGTCGGGACGCGAGGTGAGAAAGATCGGCGGCGGGAATTCGGGCAGATACTCGTCGGGGATGTCGAAACCGACGTCCACCCGCTCCAGACCGGCGACCTTTTTGGTTTGCACCTCGGGAAACACCATCCCGCCGATCTCTTGCAGCGGATGCCAGAGCGGCGGGTAGGGGAACGCCTTCCGCTCGCGCATCTCGGCGGGCGACATTTCGGCCAGACTTTCCCACGTAACGCCTTTGGTCAGACGAGCGGTCGGACCGACGGGCAGGGGTTTTCGGCCGCCGGACATCGTCACTTGCGGATCGGTGCGGCGGGAAAGATCGTAGCGGGTCTCGAGATAGCGCTGGTGCTTGCGCATCACCTCGTCGCGGTCGGGCAAGGGTTTGCCGTTGCCCAGCGGGCGCGGTTCGTTGGTGTTGGTGGGATCCTGCTGCAGGATGTCGGGGCCTTCGGCCGGCTGGCGCGACTGAGGCTGACGGGCGCTTGGCTGCTGGCGGTTCTGGGCCGCCGCCGGTTGCTCGCCGGGCGTCCAGGCGAGCGTTCCGACGATCACCAAGCCGCCGAGAAGAAACGCAAACCACCCCATCCGCCGCCAGGTCCGTGACGCGTTCATGGCCCGCTCCCTTAGGAATGCTGCGCGAAACGTGGGCGCAAACCGGCCTGTCATCGCAGGCCTGTCGCGCCACGTCCGAAGGGGTGGCCTAGAGCGGCAAGGGGTGTGCCGTTTCGGAGGGTTGGCGGAGGATCGCTGGGATCGTGGAGCCTTGATCCACTTGCGGGGCGGCCCGGAGGCAGGTTTGCCTCCGGCTGCTTTCGATTGAGATGGTGGCCGCGTTTACGGCTTACGGATCAGTCGGTCCCGTTACGGCAGCTTTTCCGGGAGCGGGCGGAGTTCGAGTTTGCGGACGAACATCTCGGCGCCTTCGGTTTGCAGCAGGATCTTGCCGTGCGACGGGTGCAACTTGCTTGCGCGGTTGACGATCGTACCGTTCACGCGATAGACGAGCGAATCGCCGCTCATGAAGCATTCGAGGGTGGTCCACTCCTGGCCGGGGCTATCGGCGTCGTGCGGCCCGCGGTAGCCGAGCTTGTCGGCCCAGTCGGGATCGCGGCCGAACCAGTTGATGCGCCCCTTCGGGAAGCGCTCGGCCTTGCCACCTTCTTTCCAAACCGCTTCGCCGTCGCGATCGCGGGTGATTTCGACGGTGGCTTCGGCTTCCATCTCCTTGCCGTTTTCGTCCTTGCCGCGGAGGACGAGGATGTCGCCGACGCCCCCTTCGATGATCTGGCATTCGATCGAGGTCATCCACGGCCCCGGCTTGCCGGCCGAGCCGCCGAAGTTGCCGTCGGGACCCTGGCAGTGCAGCAGCAGGCCGCCGTCGCGAGCCCGATCCTTGCGCGGCTCCCAGGTCTGCGTCCCCCAGCGATACTCGATCACGAGATAATAGTTGGCGTATTCCTTCTTGGTGATCAGTCCACCGAAGCCATCGCCGGAGATGCGGAGGATGCCGTCGGGCTGAAGCTTGAACACCCCGCGCGGATCCTCATGGCCGGCATCCTGCAGCCAGGTGTACCAGTGCGATAGGTCCTTGCCGCCGACGAGCGTGATGGTTTCGCTCGGCACGATCGGCTTCGCGTCTTCCGCTCGGGCGCTACCACCGCCTAGTAGCCAGCTCAGGGAAGCAACCAACAGCGATACACGGATCATCCAGCCGGACTGCATCATGATTTCAATTCCTCGCGGGGCTTGGGTGTTGATTGAAATGAATCTCAAAGGGCATGCAACAGATTGTGACTGCCGGCGCGGGGCCGCGAAAGAGTGGCCCCACTTGCGGGCTAGAGCGGCGGGGCGGCTTTTGATTGACTCGGGCGAGCGCGGAACTTAGAGTCGGGCCTGATTCTTTCTTGTGCGGTCGGCCCGGCCGCGGCAACGTGAACTGCATTCTGCGAACTGGGAGGTTTCTCGTGCGACCACTGAGTGCCGTCTTGCTCGTTCTGCTCGCAACCGCTTCTTTCGCCAGCGCCCAGGAAACGCCGCAGCAGAAGTACATCGCCGCGGTCGAGCGAATTTGGGACTGCGCGCAGCACAACGCGTTCACCGATATCCTTGAGCACGACGGAATTTTGTACTGCACGTTCCGCGAGGGCTCGGGGCACATTCCGGGACTTAACGGCACGATCCGAGTCATCGCTCGGCCTCGCAGCGGCGGCCAGTGGAAGTCGGTCGGGCTGCTCGACGAGCCGCAGGTCGATCTGCGCGATCCAAAACTATCGCTCACGCCCGACGGCCGGCTGATGATTAACATGGGCGCCTCGTACTACCACGGGAGCAAGCGGCTGAAAATCGAATCGCGCGTCTGCCGGGCCGATTTTCTCGATGGCAAAGGCCTTTCGCACGGCGATCAACTCAAGTTCGACGCGCTGCAGCGGGTCGTGTTTCCGGAGAAGCTCGCGTCCGACATGGATTGGCTCTGGCGCGTGACCTGGCACAAAGGAGTTGCTTACGGCTGTCTGCAGCAGGCCTTGCATCAGCGGGTGCTGCACGTGATCCGCAGCCAGGACGGCGTGAAGTGGGACCATGTGGCAACGCTCGAAGTGCCCGATGCGAACGAGACCACGCTTCGCTTCGCCGAGGACGATACGATGATCGCGATGATCCGCCGCGATGCCAAGAGCGGCGACTCGATCGGCTACCTCGGCACTTCGAAGCCTCCTTATTCAACCTGGGAGTTGAAGCCGTCGAACAAGCGTTTTGGCGGGCCGAACTTCGTGCAGATTCCAGACGGCAAATGGCTCGCCGGCAGCCGAGGGTACGAGAAGGCGGTTAGCACGCAGCTATGGTGGCTCGATCCCGAGTCGGCCCAGGCGCAGGAAATCGTCACGCTCCCGAGCGGCGGCGATACGAGCTACCCCGGCTTTTACATCGACGAGCAAAGCGGCCGGGTACTGATGTCGTACTACTCGTCGCACGAAGGCAAATCGGCGATTTACCTGGCGACGCTACGGCTGGAGGCGCTGCAGAAAGGGGAATAAGCAGCGCGGCCTGAGAAGGAGTGACACGCCCCTGGAACAAAGGGGTGGCACGCCCTGGAGCAACGCGAAGGGCGTGGCTGAATTCTGCTGCGGCGCTCCACGCCCTTCACTTCGTTCCAGGGCGTGCCACCCATCATGGTTCCAGGGCGTGCCACCCAACATGGTTCTAGCGCGTGCCACCCATTCCACTGCTCTCCGGGCGAGCGAATCGCTCAGCCGATCTTTTGCTTCTTCTGCCGGGCGCGCGTGCCGCGCTCGATGGCGGCAAGCGTCGAGGGGGCGCTGAGCGTTGGTTCCGGCGCCCCTTCCAGGCGATCTCCCACGTTCACCTTTGCCAGCCGCTCCTGACCGCGCTGGACGTAGTCCTCGGAGAGGTCGAAGCCCAGGTATCGCCGGCCGAGCTTCTTGGCCACGACCAGCGTCGACGAACTCCCGGCGAACGGGTCCAGCACCACTTCGTTTTCGTGCGAGCAAAGGCGGATAATCCGGCCGAGAAGCTGCTCGGGCATCTGGCAGCCATGAAACCCGGCGCGTTCCTTGAACGTGCCGGCGACGCGGGGGAAGTACCAGGTGTCTTCCGCCGGGGTGAAGCAGTCGGCCAGGTCCTGCGGACGGAGAATCCAGGTGTCGTCGGGCAGCCGGCCGTGCGGGTTGGCGCGGGCGTCGGCGTAGACGAGCTGCCGGGCGGATGGAATGCGGTTCTCCAGCTCGTCGCTGCGGAACGTGAACTTCTTGCGATCCTTCACGAAGTGGAACAGGTGGGCGTGCGATCGGCTGAACTTGCTTTTGCAGTTCACGCCGAACGTGTAGTACCAGATGACCCAACTGCGGCAGTGGAAGCCGATTTCCTGGCTGAGGATCTTCAGCTCGGCGGCATACTCGTCGCCGATCGCCA
>JAEZAS010000434.1 GCA_023430365.1 Planctomycetota bacterium | reverse complement strand
GCGACGTCAAACCGATCCTCGCCGGCCGCTGCTTCGCCTGCCACGGCCCCGACGACGCGGAACGGCAAGCCGACCTGCGACTCGACGAGCGGCAGTCGGCCGTCGACTCGCTCGCCCTCGTCCCCGGCAAGCCCGCGGAAAGCGAGCTCTACAACCGCATCACCAGCACCGATCCCGAGCTGATGATGCCCCCGGCTGGCTCCAAGAAGCCGGCCCTCTCGCAGGATGAGCTCGACACGATCCGCCGCTGGATCGAGCAAGGGGCCGAGTACGACGCCCATTGGGCCTATCAGAAGCCGCAGCGTCCCGCCGTGCCCGCCGCTCCTGCCGATTGGGCCGCTAACCCGATCGACAACTTCCTGCTCGCCGCAATGACCGAGCAAGGCCTGAAGCCCTCGCCGGAAGCCGACAAGCGCACGCTGCTCCGCCGCCTGTCGTTCGACGTGATCGGTCTGCCGCCGACTCCAGCCGAGATCGCCGCCTTCGAAGCGGACGCGTCCGACGAGGCCTACGCCCGTCAGGTCGAGCGTCTGCTCGCTTCCAAGCATTTTGGCGAACGGATGGCCATCTTCTGGCTCGACGCTGTCCGCTACGCCGACACGGCCGGCTATCACAGCGACAACGCGCGCGACGTCTGGCCGTTCCGCGACTATGTCATCGCCTCGTTCAACAACAACAAGCCGTTCGACCAGTTCACTCGCGAGCATCTGGCCGGCGATCTGCTGCCCGGCGCCACGACCGAGCAGCGCATCGCCTCGGGCTACAACAAGCTGCTGCAAACCACCGAAGAGGGCGGGGCCCAGCCGAAGGAATACACCGCCAAGTATCAGGCCGACCGGGTCCGCAACACGGCCGTCATCTGGCTGGCCTCGACGATGGGCTGCTGCGAGTGCCACACGCACAAGTTCGATCCGTTCACGATCAAGGACTTCTATAGCTTCGCCGCGTTCTTCGCCGATGTGCAGGAACGGGCCGTCGGCCGGCAGGACCAAACCAAGGTGCCCACCGCCGAGCAGGAAGCGGAGCTCGCGAAGCTCGACGCCCGCCTGACCGAATTGAAAGCCCGATACGAAGCTTCCACTCCCGAACTGGAAGCCGCCCTTACGGCCTGGGAAGCCCAAACCAAGGAAGAGCTCAGCTCAGCCACTTCAGTCTGGCAAATCGCCCGCCCGGAGAAGGCTGAGTCGTCCGGCAAGGCGACGCTCGAAGTGCAGGACGACCTGTCGGTCCTCGCCTCCGGCAAGAATCCGGCGAAGGACAACTACACCGTCACGCTCCCCGTCCCCGAAGGCAAGCTGACCGGCATTCGCCTCGAAGCGCTGACCGACAAGAGCCTGAGCAAGGGTTCGCTCTCGCGGGCCAATGGCAACTTCGTCCTCACCGAGGTGAAAGCGGAGCTCGTCGCCGCGGATGGCGCGAAGACGCCGCTCAAGATCGCCGCCGCCGAAGCCGACTTCTCGCAAGCCAGCTGGCCGGTGGCCGCCGCGATCGACGGCAAGAACAACACCGGCTGGGCGGTCGATGGCCACAATCAGGCCGCCAATCGCCTGGCGATGTTCGTCTTCGACGAGCCAGCGGGCGTCGCCCCCGGAGCCAAACTCGTCGTCCGACTCCAGCACCAATCGACCCACGCTCAGCACAACATCGGCAAGTTCCGCCTCTCGACCACGAGCGCCGAGACTCCGACGCTCACTGGCAGCCGATTCCCCGCCGACGTCGTCTTGGCCCTCGGCGTCGAAGCCAACGAGCGCAGCGAAGCCCAGCGGAAAACGCTCACCGACTACTACCGAACAATCGCCCCCTCGCTGCAGCCGCTGCGTGACGAAATCGCCGGAGTCGAAGAGCAGAGGACAGCGCTGGTCAACTCGTTCCCCTCGACGCTCGTAACCACCGCGGTCACGCCGCGTACTGTCCGCATCCTCCCGCGCGGCAATTGGCTCGACGATTCGGGCGAAGAGGTCCTTCCCGCCGTCCCCGAGTTTCTCGGCAAGCTCAATTCCGGCGACCAGCGACTTACGCGTCTCGACCTGGCCGAGTGGATGGTCAGTCGCGACAACCCGCTGACCGCCCGCGTCTTCATCAACCGCCTCTGGAAGCTCGCCTTCGGCAGGGGAATCGTCAAAACCACGGAAGACTTCGGCATGCAAGGCGAAATGCCGTCGCATCCGGAACTGCTCGACTGGCTCGCCGTCGAGTTCATGGAGAGCGGTTGGGACGTGAAGCACATGTATCGCCTGATGCTCCTGTCGCGGGCCTATCGCCAGCAATCGACCCCGTCGGCGGAACAAAATGAAAAGGACCCGACCAACAGCTACCTCGCGCGCCAAAACCGCTTCCGCCTCGACGCCGAAATGGTTCGCGACAACGCTCTGGCGGTCAGCAAACTGCTCGTCACCAAGATCGGCGGCCCGAGCGTGAAGCCCTACCAGCCGCGGGGCTACTGGCAGTATCTCAACTTCCCGAAGCGCGAATGGGAAAACGACAAGGGAGAAAGCCAATACCGCCGCGGTCTGTACACGTTCTGGCAGCGGACGTTCCTCCACCCGAGCCTCCTGGCGTTCGATGCTCCGAGCCGCGAGGAATGTGTCGTCGATCGCCCGCGCTCGAACACGCCGCAACAGGCGCTCGTCCTGCTGAACGATCCGACCTACGTCGAAGCGGCCCGCGCCCTGGCGATCCGCATCCTGCAAGACGGCGGCGCCGACACGCCCTCGCGCATCGAGTTCGCCTTCCGCGAAGTCCTCGGCCGCCAGGCCCGCGAGGACGAAGCGTCGCTGCTCGCAGCCCTCTATGAAAAACACCTCCAACAATACCAGGCCGACGGCGAAGCGGCCCGCCACCTGCAAACCACCGGCGACCTCCAGGCCCCCGAAACCCTCGACCCCGCCCAACTCGCCGCCTGGACCAGCATCAGCCGGGTGCTATTGAACCTCCACGAAACGATCACGCGTTACTGACCGTGCCTCCATCGATACGGATACGTCACCCCATCGCGCCATTCGAATTGCCGAACCATCATGGTGAACCATGTTCCATAACGCCCATCTCGCCACCACCCGTCGCACGTTTCTCGGTCGGGCGGCTACGGGCATCGGCGCTGCCGCGCTGGCTTCGCTGTTGAACGACCGGCAGGGCTACGTGCGGGCTAGCGACGTCTCGCTAAAAACGCGCGGCATGCTCCCGGCGCTCCATCATGCGCCGCGGGCCAAGCGCGTGATCTTTCTCACGATGGCCGGCGGCCCCTCGCACCTCGAAACGCTCGACTACAAGCCCAAGCTGGCCGAGATGCACGGCCAGATGATGCCCGAGTCGTTCACCAAGGGGCAACCGATCGCCCAGCTTCAGGGGCAGAAGCTCACCTGCTTCGCTCCGCAGCACCCGTTCAAAAAACACGGCGAATCGGGCCAGATGATCGCCGAAATTTTCCCGCACCTGGGCGGCATCGCCGACGAAATCTGCATCGTCAACTCGCTCCGCACCCAGGCGATCAACCACGACCCCGCCCATACGTTCTTCAACACCGGCAGCACCATCTCCGGCCGACCCGCGATGGGCTCCTGGCTGACCTACGGTCTCGGCCAGGAGACCGACAACCTCCCGGGCTTCTGCGTCCTCACCTCCACCGGCCGCTTTGGCCAGGCCCAGCCGATCGCCTCGCGCCAGTGGCACAGCGGCTTCCTGCCCAGCCGCTATCAAGGCGTGGAGCTCCGCAGCAAAGGCGATCCGGTCCTCTACGTGAACCGTCCCCGTGGCGTCTCGCTCGAGCAGCAGGCCGACGTCGTCGAGGCCGTCGAGCAGCTCAACCGCAAGGCGAACGAAGCCGTCGACGATCCGGAAATCGCCACCCGCATCGCCCAGTACGAACTGGCGTTCAAGATGCAAACCAGCATCCCCGAGCTGATGAACACGAGCGACGAACCGCAGCACGTCCTCGACCTCTACGGCGCCCAGCCGGGGGACGGCTCGTTCGCGTCGAACTGCCTCCTTGCCCGCCGCCTAGCCGAGCGCGGCGTGCGATTCATCCAGCTCTACCATCGCGACTGGGACCACCACGGCGGCATCAAGGACCAGATCGCCGGCACCGCTAAGGAAGTCGACCAGGCCGCGGCCGCCCTCGTCAAAGACCTGAAGCAACGCGACATGCTCAAGGACACGCTCATCGTTTGGACCGGCGAGTTCGGCCGGACCCCGATGGCCCAAGGCAACGGCCGCGACCACCACATCAAAGGCTTCTCGATGTGGATGTGCGGCGGCGGCATCAAAGGCGGCATCACCCACGGGGCCACCGACGAACTC
>JAEZAS010000074.1 GCA_023430365.1 Planctomycetota bacterium | reverse complement strand
TCGGTTTGCGGTTTTCCCCACGCGGGCGACGCTCGGAGCTTTCCGGCGATTCCTCGGCCCGCGAAATGCCAGCTGGCAGCTTGCCCTCGACGCGCAAGCGACGGCGAATGAATTGCTCGATGTCGCGCAGTTGCGACCGCTCGTCCGCATCGCAGAAGGCGATCGCCGTGCCGGTCGAACCTGCCCGGCCGGTGCGGCCGATGCGATGGACATACGTCTCGGGCTCGTTCGGCAGGTCGAAGTTGAAGACGTGCGTCACGCCGTCGACGTCGATCCCTCGCGCGGCCAGGTCGGTGGCCACGAGCACCTGCAGCTTGTCGGCCTTGAACGCGGCGAGCGTCCGCTGGCGGAAGTTCTGGCTCTTGTTGCCGTGGATCGGTTCGGCGGAGATGCCCGCCTTCTGCAATTCCCGGGCAACCCGGTCGGCGCCGTGCTTGGTGCGCGTGAACACGACCGACCGCAGCACCGTCTCGCCCTGGAGCAGGTGGGTGAGCAGCTTGGTCTTTTGTTTTTGCGAAATGAAGTAGAGCGATTCGTCGATCAGCTCCGTCGTCTTCTTCACCGGCGCGATCCGCACCTGCACCGGCTTGCGCAGGATCTGCTGCGCCAGCCGTTCGATCGGCTCGGGCATCGTCGCCGAAAACAGCACCGTCTGCCGCTGCTTGGGCAAGCGGTCGATGACGCGGCGCAGGTCGGGCAAAAAGCCCATGTCGAACATCCGGTCGGCTTCGTCGAGGACAAAAATCTCGATGCCGCTCAGGTCGCAGTAGCCCTGGTTGATCAGGTCCACGAGTCGGCCCGGCGTGGCGATGATGATGTCGACCCCGGCGCGGAGCGCCTTCACCTGCGGCATCTGGCCGACGCCGCCATAGATGAGCGTGTGTCGCATGCCGCTATGCTTGCCGTAGACCGAGAAGCTCTCGCCGATCTGGCAGGCCAGTTCGCGCGTCGGCGACAGCACCAGCACGCGCGCCTTGCGCCGCGGGCCCTGCGGCCGTTCGGCCTGCTGGAGGCGGTGCAAAATCGGCAGCGCAAAGGCGGCGGTCTTGCCGGTGCCCGTCTGGGCGACGCCCAGCAGGTCGCGTCCTTCCGCGAGGTGCGGAATCGACTGCGCCTGGATCGGCGTGGGGGAAGCGTAGCCTTCGGCGGCGACAGCGCGCAGCAACGAAGCGTGAAGTCCTAGATTCTCAAACGTCATATCAGTCCCTGTGGGAAAGTCCCAGGACCGATTGCTACCCACGCAGCGTGCGTGGCTCAGACAGCCAATGGACCTGGCAGTGATCCAATAGCGAGAAATGGCACCAGCCATGCGCAGAGGATGAACTGGAGCCATTGTTGGCAGGAGGTCGCCTTTCGTCTAGGGCAAATACACCGCAATAACCGCTTTCGAGCGGCGGTTGCATTCGAATGGGTGGGCACAACCCCTACGCGCGGCTGGAAAACGGTTCTAAGTCTTTGCCGCTCAAGCGTCAGCGGCCCAAACGCGGTTTGCCTGGTACAACCCCTCGGAGGCGGTCGCGGGCGAGATCAGAATTCACCAGCCGGGCCCTCTTAATTGCCGAGACACCGCCCTAAGCCTGGGGCGAGGCGACGCGTAAGTGTCCGGCGAATCGCCGGGCTACTGGGCCTCTCCCACCTGTCGGCAGCGGGTGAGCAGGGCCTGGAACGGCTCCTCCCAAGCGGTCCCTTTGAGCCCGGGCGGCGCTTCGAGCGTGTAGCGGAGGAGCGTCGTCGCGGAGGCGATGTCGCCGAGCTTGAACTGGGCGAGAGCCACGGAGTACTTCGCCCGGTACCAGCGCTCGGTCCGCGGCCGGGCGCGAGCGGCGATCGTGCGCCACTGCCCCAGGCCTTGCTCGAGGAGCGCCCGGTCGCCGCTCTCGAGCAGCAGATTCGCATAGCTCTCCAGGATTTCGCCGTGATCGGGATTCTCTCGCGCCAGCTGGGCGGCGAGGGGGATCGCCTCCTTCTCCCGACCGGCCGCCGCGAGGGCGCGGACCTGGAGGCGATCGACGTTCACCTGGGTGGCTCGGTCGAGCGCGCTGCGCTGTGGAGCGAGCAGGGCGAGGGCTTCGAGCAGGAGCGTCGCCACGATGGGACGGTCTTCGGCGCCGGCCCGATCGGCGACGTCGGCCAGGCTGCTTGCCATTTGAAGCAGTTGCTCTGGCGAAGCCTTGGCTGCCTCCGCGAGCAGTCGCCGCGCTTCGCCCCGCTGATCGTCCTGGGACGCGAGAGCCACGACCAGCCGGGCGCTGGCCGCTGCGCGCCACTCGGCGGGCGCATCGGGAGAGCGAGCGAGCGCCGCGCGGAGCAGTGTCTCCGCCCGCCGGGCGTCAGCCGATCCGAAGTCGAGCATCAGTTCCGCCGCCGTGAGCGCCGCCAGTCGCTGGCTGTCGCTGCGGGGCTCTCGCTTGTCGGCGCTGAGATCCGCAGTCGACTCGAAGTAGTCAAGCGCCGCTTGCAAATCGCGCGCGTCGACGCTTCCTTTGGCCTGCTGCGCGCGCAAGGCTTCTTTCCAGGCCTTCGCCGCGCCGCTTAGAGCTTCGGGAAACTCGTTCGCGTCCGTCGGCACTTTGCCGTAGGCCATTGCCGCTTCGCGCCATCGCTTTTGCGTCTCGCGCAAGCGGCCGAGCCAGAGTTGCGCCTGGGCGCCGGCTTCTCCCGTCGGCCAGACACTCCCGTGCTCTTCAAGGATCGCATCGTAGAGCTCGATCGCTTCGGCGCTTTGGCGGGCCGCCTGCGCCGCGTTCCACGCCGCGAGCAGGTGCGCCTGGCCGGCCTGCGGGTGGGTGCGCAGGCTGAGCGACAGCTCGCGCAGTCGCCTGGCCGCATCGGCGAACTGGCTGCGGCGCTGCTGCACGAGCGCTGCTTTGTAGCGCAGGTCAAAGGCTGCTTTCGGGTCGGCGGCTTCCGCGGCCTTGGCTGCCGCCTGCTCGTAAGCGGCGATGGCCTGGTCGAATTCCCCCTTCAGATACAGGCTGTCGGCGGCGCGCGAGAGGATCGCCGTACTCTCCGCGCCTCCAGAACTCGACAGGGCGCTCGCCACGAGCTGATCCGCGCGGCGGCCCCAGTAAGCGCCGTGCGTTTGCGTGATCCGCCGGGCGAGCGTTTCGATCGCTTCCTCAACCTGCCGTCGCTCGGTTGCCGCATCGGCGCCGCTCGCCGCGCGCAGGCGATCGAGTTCGATCTCCAGCCGAACCAGATCGAGATCGGGCGAAATGGCTGTGCTCGGCAGCGCTTGCAATTTCTCCACCGCCGCCGCTCGTCGACCGGCGGCCAACTCCAGGCGAATCAACTCCGCCTGAGCCGCCGAGCGGACAGCTGCGGGCCGGTGTTCCTCATCGAGCGACAGCAGCAAACGTCGCGCAGTCTCCTGATCGCCGAGCATACGCTTGCACACGCCCAGGTCGAGCTGCGTTGGCGGAGCCAGTGGATCGTCGGCTGCCAACTCCCGCAGCAGGTCCTCGAGCACCCCCGAGGCCGACAGCAGCAGCGACAGGCGATCCTCGCTGCCAACCGGATAGAGCAAAGCCCGGTTGCGCAGCGCGCGGGCCATCTGCTGCCGGACGTGCTGATGGAGCGAAAAAAGTTCGTCCGCGCTCAGCTCGCCCGCCTTCGCTTCAACGCGGCGGCGGAGCGGTATTTCGCGAGTCAGTTCCTTGTCGAGCTGTTCGAGCAGTGCACTCGCCTCGCGCAGAACGGCGAGCGCCTGCTCCTTGCCCGCGGCAGTCAGCACGCCGACGTCGTTTTCCTGCCGGCCGAGTTCTCCTTGCGCCAGGAGCGTGAGAGCGTCCTGGACCCGCACCAGCATCGCTCGCGGATGGCTCGCCGATTTCGTCAGAAACTCACCGGCCGCATCGCGCGCCTCCTGCCACCGCTCCGGCCGGTCATCGGGCGCGGAATGCAGGGCGTGCAGGGCGAGGGTGCGGATCAATTCCACCGTCAGATCGGCCTGCTCGACCGGGTTTTGCTTGCGAGTGGCGATCCCATCGCGAGCGTATTTCTCCGCCAGCTCAAACAGCCGCCGCTCTCGCAACGCCTCGAAGAACGCGGCTTCCGATTCATCGGCCCGCAGCGGAGCGCACAAGAGGCTGCAGAGCAACGCCCATCTCGTGAGGCACCAGGCCGAACGCCGCAGCGGGCTCGCCCAGCCAGGCGTTCGTCGAGTTGATAGCCCACGCGCCACAGTTTGTGTCTCAGCCAAAAACAAATCGAAACTTTCTCGGCTCACTGCGTATCCGTCGCCGCGAAGCGGACTTTCTCAAACCCGACGAGTCGCGACAAGTCGAACACGCGAATGACTTCCCCGAGCGGCGCCCGCGGATCGGGATGCAAAATGACCGGAGCGTCGCGTTTGATATCGGCAATCGTGCGCAACGTGTCGCGCAGCTCCGCCAGCGAAGCGGCTGGCGTGTCGTTCACCGTCCACTCCGCCTTATTATTCCGCCACAAGATGCGCACGACCACTTCTTCGAAGTCAGCCTCCGGCGGGGGCGGCTGATCGCTTGCTCCCGCGGAGGCGGACGGGCTTTCGAGCGACAGCTGGCTCGGCAGAAGCTGCTCGGTGATCGCAAAGCTGCTCGACCAGATGAAGTAGACCATCAGCAGAAAGACGCAGTCGATCATCGGCGTCAGTTGCAGGTCGACGGCGGTGCGGCGGTCGAGAAAATTGCTCGGAGTGCGCATCAGCGGCCGCCTCCACTACCCGCCGAGTTCTCTTCGTAGACGGCGAACGTCACATTCCAGACCCCCGCTTTGGCGCAGGCGACCAGGAGCGGTTCCACGCTCTCGTACGGCACATCGCGATGGCTGCGGATGCGCACTTCGACGTCCTCGCCCAACTCACCGAGCCGCTCACGCAATCGTTGTTGCACCTCGTTTGCCGAAATCGTGCGACCGGCCAGCAGCAGGCTGCCGTCGGCGAGCACGTTGACGGTCAGCCGCGGCGCATTGGGATCGGTTTCCCGCTCGCCGCTGGCCGCCTCGGGCAGCGGCAGCTTGAGTTGGACCTCCTGCCTGGCGAGATGGCTCGAAACGAGAAAGAAAATGATCAGCTGAAACACGACGTCGATCATCGGCGTCATGTTGATGCCCACTTCCCCCGTGCGGAGCAGACGCGGGACCTGCATCAGCGACCTCCTGCCGCCCGCGGAGGAGCGCTTGGCGGCGCCGGCGGAGGTGGCGGTGTCGGCACGCCGCGCGGGGGATCACTTGCCCGGCCGCGCTTTAGCGGCGAGAGCCCATGCAAGGCCGCGTACGACGCCTCGGCGACAAACTGATCAACCCGATTGCGAAAAATGGCAAAGGCCCCTAGCGACGGAATCGCAATAATCAAGCCGACGACCGTCGTCACGAGCGCCTGATAGATTCCTTCGGCCAGTTGGGCGGCCCCTGCGTTTCCTTCGCTGTCGGCGACTTCCTTGAAGGCGATCAGCATCCCCACGACGGTGCCGAGCAGGCCGACCATCGGCGCGATGTTGCCGAGCACGGCGAGGTATTCGATCTTGCGAAACAACCGCGCGGCTTGCTCGGCGGAAGCGTCCTCCATCGCCTTCTCGATCTCGGTCCAACCGCCATCGGCTTCATTGAGGCCGTACTGCATGACCCAGGCAAGGTAGCTGTTGCTCGTGCGGCAGCGCTCGATCGCCTGCCCGATGCGCCCCGACGAAACGAGCAAGCGGACCTCGTCGCTGAGCCCATCCGGAGCAATCTCGCTCCGACGGATGCTCATCAGGTTTTCGAAGACGAGGTAAGCGGCCGTCAGCGACAACGCAATCAGGACCAGCATGATCGCCACGCCGATCGGCCCGCCCGAGAACAAGATCTGAAAGAAGCCCTGCGGGGCGTGCTCGGCGGTCTGTGCCGCATCGCCAGCCGCCGTCGAACCCGCCGCGTCCCCCGCCTGCTGGGCGATGCTGGACGATTGCAGCAGCGCCGCCGTGAGCCAGGCGAGAATCAGAAACACAATCCATCGAGACCAACCGGGGCGAGTGAGCGCCTGCACGCGAGTTTCCTATGCGAAGGGGTAAAGCGTTGCCCACCCCATTGTAAATCAGCGCCGCCAACCGTGGGCGTAGGTTAGGCTTCCAGACTGACCGGGAAGAATACGGCAGGGAGAGGGAATGACGAATGACGAAGCAAGAATGACCAAATACGGTCGCCTACGGCTCCCCAGCCGAGTCGTTCGCGTTGGTCATTCGGATTTCGTCATTCCTTTTTTCACGGGCAGGCTGGAAGCCTACCCTACGGTTTGGCCAACCGAGCCTGGGCCGTTTCGGCTGCTGACGTGGCGGGATAGTCGCGAACTGCCTCGCGGTAGAGCCCGGTCGCTTCGTCGGTCCGTTTCAGCTTCTCCAGTTGCCCCGCCGCGGCGACGATCGCGTCGGCGGCCATCGCGCGCTGGCGGCCGTAGCGCAGTGCCGTTTGCAGGTAGGCGAGCGCCGCCTCCTCGGCCTGGCCTTGCCGCGCCAGCGCTTCGCCGATCTGGTACCAGGCGACTCCGCGCAGTTCGCTTGGCACTTTTTCAGCGGCCGACTGCCAGCGGGCGATCTCGTCGGGCCTTACCGTGACGATTCGGGTGCGCCAGAGCTGAATCTCGGCTGCCGCCGCAATCCGGCGATCGGCATTGGTTCGCAACCGCTCGAGTTCGGCGATCGCTTGCGGCTGCAACTCCGTCGAAAGCAGCCAACTCGCTCCAAGCAGGCGAGCCGTTGCCGAATCCTGTCCCAGCCAGCCGCGAGCCTTGGCCAGCGTGAGTCCATCAACGCGACCGTTGCGCCAGGCCAGCGGGATGGCGTCGAACAGATGCGTGGCCGGGTCCACTGTGGAAATCGTCAGGAACTCATCGCCGGCCAAATGCGCTTGGCCTGATTCCAGCAGCGCCACCGAAAGGTCGGCGGAGATCCGGCGCGCTGCCCAGGGGCGCGATTCCTCCGCCTTGGCCGCATAGAAGGCGGTGATCGCCTCGTCGAGCTTCTGCTCGCGCTGCAGCCGCCGTGCGGTCTGTTCCGTCTCGGACCAGCTCGATTCGACTTCCAATATCCGCTCGCTCGGAATCGATTCCTCTCGATCGAGCGCGCCGCGCAGCCGCAACTGCCCCGCGATCCAATCGACGATCTCCCCACGCTTCTGCACGCGCTCTTCCGGCCGACGGCCGCGAACAACCACCCGGTCTTCAGCCGCCAGGGGCAAAGGGATGAGTGCGACGAGTACCGTCGCCTGCGTGAGCAGTCGCAGCCAGGACATGGCGGAGTCTGGGCTTTCAGCGGAGCAGTTGGAACGAATCGAGCATCGAGTCGGCGGTCTTCGACGTGGTAAACGCCTCCGTTCCGACCACCACCACCTGATACCGCCGGCCGTGGCCGAGGTAGATTCGCGAGCGATAGAGCCCCTTCTGGCCAGGGATTTCATACTCGAACTGCCGCCCCGGATACTTGTCGAGCAGCTTGATCGGCTTTTCGTTGAGCAGCTTGCCAAACGTCTTGCCGAGCGAGTCCTGCGCCGTCTTCAGCGCCTCCTCGGACTCCTTCTCGTTGGCTTCCTCCAGGTTGGGATTGTCCTGGTAGGAGACGAGATAGGCTCCCTCCTCAGTGCCGAAGACGTACTGCACCTGTTTGGGCGCTTTGTCGTTGTCTCGCTCGACGGGCACGCGCTGCGCTTTGGGCACGCCGGGCAGCATGATCCCAAAGTTGCCTTCTTCCGACTTGTAGCGCTTCAGCGCGGGAGGAGTTTCTTGAGCTTCGCCGGACAGCGATGCGGCGACCAGAGCGAGGAGCAGGGGGATGGTCATGGTGCGGCTCACGGGGATGATTCGCGGGCTGGGCCCAGACTAGGGTTTGTCGACTTCGCGCACGACGCGAAAGCCGACCAGCACGTAGCGAGTCTGAGGCGAATTATAGTTGCGGAAGCTCGACCGCATATAAAAAGGCCAGGTGTGCCAGGAACCGCCCCGGCGGACCCGTTGCCGTCCGGTTTCCGGCCCCTGCGGGTCATCGGTCGGCGAATTCGCGTAGTAGTCCTCGCCATACCAGTCGGAGCACCACTCCCAGACGTTGCCGTGCATGTCGTACAGGCCGAAGGCGTTCGGCTGGTAGCTGCCGACCGGGGCGGTGAACGAGTGGCCGTCGCTCAAGGGAAGGGCGTTTTCTTTCCACTGGGGGAAGAGCTTCACGGTCTCAGCGTCGTATAGCGCGGCCACCTTGGCGAGCGAGCGGGGATCGTCGCCGCTGTGATAGGTCGTCGTCGTGCCGGCGCGGCAAGCGTACTCCCATTCGGCCTCGGTCGGCAGCCGATACTTGTGTCCCTCCTGCTTGCTCAGCCAGTCGCAGAAGGCCAGCGAGTCGGCGTAGGTGACGTTTACGACCGGATGATCGTCGGCTTGCTTGAAACCGGGATCGGACCAGGAGTATTTCTTGTCTCGCCCCTCGAAGTATTGAATCGCCGGGTTATAGCCCCAGCCGCCGGTTCCGTCGCTCTCGCTCTCGGGCTGATACCTGGCCTCCTTGAGGAATCGCTTCCACTGGCCGATCGTCACTTCGTGGGCGCCCAGATAGAACGGCCGGGTGATGCGCACCTTGTGCACCGGTCGCTCGTCGCCGAGCTTGGCGATCCGCGTCGCCTCGATTTGCGGATACGTCCTCGCGAGCTTTTCGTCCGAATCGTGATTCCCCATCTCGAACTCGCCCGCCGGGATGAGGACGAGGGGCATGTCGAGAGAGTTCTTGACCGGCGTGGGCTCCGCGGCCGCTATCCGTAGCGCAAACAAGGCGAGAGTGATCGTCCACCGCCAACTCAGCCTCGGCATTTCAGTCTCCTCCTACTCGATGTTGCCAGTATTCATCGTCGCGACTATGGTGCTTGACGGTCAGGATTCGTAATTCGACAGCGAGTTGACGGTATAGAATGCTATAGGGAAATCTTGACACTCGCCGCCGCCGGACATCGCCTTGCACCACAGGCCACATCATCGGTGACGCGCGGATGGACTGCACTGCTTCTTCAACCGCATCCAGAAACCGGATGCCAAGGTCCGCGCCGCGGGTCTGATAGAACCGGGCTGCTTCGATGACTTCCGCTTCTGCTTCCGGATGGTAGATCAGTCGCATCCGATCGCTCGCCTTGCCGCTTGCATCACCTCTTCGTGGGTGCGGCCGACGACCGCTCCAGACTGAAGTTCAGCGTCCCGGCGGAGAGCCGTGTGAATCGTCTCAGCGTCAATTGAAGAGGCTGATTCCTGAGACCGATGAATGCTTTCCCAAAGAGCCTGGGCCAGGACAACCTGGTCGGCGATCGGCAGGGAGACAAGCTGTTGCGCCAGTTGTTCAGTGGTCATATAAAAAGCCTAAGCGGCCGACGTCGGTTGATCAAGTTTTAACGGTTCCTTCTTACCGCCGCGGCAACTGCGTCACGTCGACGTAGCGATGCTGGCCGCCGTTTTGTTCGGCGAGTTCCTGGAGGAACGTGGTGCTCGACTGGCGGGGGCCGGCGCCGTACTCGACGGTGCTGATCGTGGCGCCACGGTTGCGCTGGCGGATCTGGGCCAGTTCGCGATCGGTCAGACGGGGCTCGTCGGCGTCGGTGAGGAAGAAAATCACATCGGGACGCATGGCGAGCGCGAGTTGCAGGGCCTCGATGTGGTTCGTGCCACCGTCAGCCGTCACGCCGCGGATGAAGTTCTCGGCGAGTCGCTTGCCATCGTCGTTGGCGAACAGCAGCACCGGATCCTGGCCGGGAGAGAACGTCATCAGGTGCGGTTTCTGGTTGTAAAAGATCACCTGGAACTGATGCACGCCGCCGAGGCTCTCCAGGCTTGCGAGCAATTCCCGCTTGGCCGCTGCGAGTGGTCGCCCTTCGAAGCCCGACATGCTCGCCGAGCGGTCGAAGACGTACACGAACTTGCTGCCACGCCCTTTGACGCCGAACACGCCGGTCTCGACGTCGTAGTTGTGTCCGCGCCCAAAGCCCTGTGGCCCATCGGTCTTGGCCAGGCCGCTGGCGTTGGGCACCGATTCGCTTCCCGGAGCTTCGCCGGGCGGAAGGGCTGCGCTGCTGGTGGGCAACTGCGGGCCGTCGAGCGATGGCAAGTCGATCGTTTCAGGGAGCGAGGGCAGGGCGGCGCTAAGCGTGTTCTCCGGCGCTGATGCGGCAGACATCGAGCCGCTCGCATCGTCCTCGGACAAGTACTTCACCTGCCCGCGCGACGGCTGGGCAAGGACGATTCCCGCGGTGCGGTCGGGCTCGGCGTCGGGATTGCCGCGGGGGGCGTCGAGATCGACGAGCAGGCCGAGCGTGAGAAACACGACCAGGTGGAGCCCGAACGACATGGCCCAGGCGGGCACATGGAGCCAACCGCCCGTCGGCTGGACCCAGGGCTTGGAGTCGTCGCTGCGCACGCCCGCCGCTGTCGCAGGGGGCGATTCAAGGCGTGGCGGCGAAGCGGTCAAGCAGGCACCCGCGGCGGCATGGGACGGAGGGCCTCCGACGAAGGGGGCCTTGCGCCGCGAATTTTAGGAAGGCGGACCGGGAGGGTCAACGCGAACCCAGCGAACGTGAGGAACCGGCCAGATGCCAGTTCCTCGTGGAGTTGTACCAGGCACTCAGGCTTAGCGGCCGGTGGTCCAACCCGAGTCGTCGAGCGACTCCTCAGCCTGCGGAACGAAGGCGGAGGTCGGCGTGAAGTCGGTCCGCTCGTTGAGCTGACGCGAAGCGTTGCTCGTGTTGGTCACGTGAATCAAGCGGCCACCCACTTCGCTCGGCTGACGGGTCGGCTGAGCGGGCGAGGCAACGATGCGCTGCTTCGTCGGCCACACGGCGGGCACCACAGCCCAAGGATTGTGGAGGGCTGCGCTGCGGTCGCGAGGATCGATGAGCTGCGGAGCGCGATTGGTCGGCTTGAAGGTCGGGGCGTCCGGATCGGGCACAATCTTCACACCGTTGGGCGGAGTGGCGGCGGGCGGCGAGAACCGGAGCGTGTTGTTCGAATTGGTCGAACTGCCGCCGTTCGAAGTTCCGCTGCTGTTCGAGCCGTTGTCTTGCGGCACAAAGCGGCTGCCGTCGAAGCGGCTGTTCTCAGGGGACGGCGGATAGTATTCGGTCGCGGGGAGCGCTGTGCCCGGGTTGCCCGGAGCATAGGGCGACGAGCTCGGCGCGGGGTACGTCGGGCTGGGAGTGATCGGCGTCGTTGGGGCCGGCGTAATCGTGGTCGGCGGAGTGACGATCGTCGATCCGGTCGACGGCAGGCTGCCCGGAGACAGCGACGGCGCCGTGTCGGCCGGAGTGGTTGGACCGAGGATGCGCGTCGGCGGCGGCGGAACACGCGGCGTGCCGATGACCGGAGGCGTCGTCGTGACCGGGGCCGGGACGATGGGGATCGTCGGCGTCACGGGAGTCACGGGAACCACGGGGTAGTACGGCTGCTGACCGCATCCGGTCGGAGCACAACCCGTCGTGCCGCAGCCGCTCGTGCCACAACCACGCGGGCAGAGCCAGCGGAACAGGTTCCAGCTGCAACCGCTCGAGCCGCAGGTGGTCGTGCCGCAGCCCGCAGGACCGCAAGCCGCAGGAGCGGTACCGCAAGTCTGGTAAGCCGGGGCCGCGGTTACCGCCTGCAGGCAGGTGACCGGCTGGCCGGTCGCTGGCTGATACACGGTAACTGGGCGATAGAGCGTGACCGCTCCGGGAGCGGCAGGAGCGTAGTAGGCGCGATACATGGTCGGAGCAGCCGGCGCGGCGAAGCTCATCGAACCAGCGGTTCCGTAGTAGACCCGCTGCGGCTGCAGCATCGTGCCAGGCTGCGGCGAGATGCCGTAGGCTGGAGACATGCCGGCGGCAACACCGGGCGAGTAGGCGGTGATCGCCGGCGTCGCTGCGTAGCCACCCTGAGGGGCGTAGTAGGCCGTCATCGGCTGGGTGTAGTTCACCGTGGAATAGCTCGGCGCCATGCCCGGCGTAGGAGCGTAGGCGGCCGACACCGCCTGCACCGGCCGGGCCGCGTAGTAAGCGGCTGGGGCGGCGTAGCTCGGGCGATTGGTCTGGTAGAGCTGGTATCCCGCGGGAGCGTAACCGCTGGTCACGGGAACGGCCGGAACACCGCCGCTGGAGATGGGCCAGCCGGCCGGCATACCGCGATATTCGTTGGCGGTGGCGACAACCGGCAGGAAGGCAAGCAGCGGGATCAGTAGGTTTCGCAACATGGCTGAGGGAGTCTCCGGCCAAGGACGCATTGGCGTCCCCGAGCCCAGGAACTTGTTAGAGCCATCCGGTGGCCGGTCGGTCAATACTTTCGCACGTTCACTTGAACGTTTGCTGACATTTTCTCGATAACGCGGTTGTGCCGCGCCTGCCAGTTGTGCCGGATGCGAGTTCTGAACGGACTCGCCGCCAGCCTGTTGTGGCGTCCGGGAAATGTAGGTTGCGTTTTTGGAACGGGCGAAGTTTGCCGTCGATTTTTTGCGACACGTCAGCGCCGCGCGGAGTGTGGGAGCTCCGGTCGATCGGCGGAGGGGCAACGGCTGCGCGGCGGATTTGCAGTGAAGCGGTATCCAATACGCCCGGGACCTATTCGGATTGGGTCCGAATGCCCGCTCGTTAAGACGCCGCAGTCCGGCGGCGGTAGAGATCGTGCAGCTCAAAGAGCGCTTCGCGAACGTTGCCCTGCTGGCGGGCAAAGGCTGCGGCTACATCGTCCCGGTTGATTACGGAACCGAAGTCCGGCTGGTTCGGTTGTTCCGATTCTTCGGCCCGATGCAGCGGGAGAACGCCCGCCGGGGCCTGGGAGCGTTCCAGGATCGTCTCCACGACCTGCTGAGCCATCTCGAGCGAGGGTTCCACGCGGTAGAGGAGCGGAATATCGACGGCCGCGTGGGTCGTCACCAAGAGACCGGCGCCGCGCCGGCGACAAGCCGATTTCAATCGCCAGCGGCCCCACCAGCTCAACTGTTCATAGCCATCGACGATGACTTGCGTCGATGCGTTCCACTGGGCGGCCGTGCTGCGGTTGATTCCCAGCGTGCGCTGGTTTTGATGGAGCGAGTAGAGCATCGGCTGCCGGTCGGCCGCTGCGAGAGCCGGAAGGAGCGTGTGCAGGAGCGTCGATTTGCCCGCGCCATGCGGGCCGATGATCGCACCCCACCATTTTTGCTTGCCAAGCCGTGCGACAAGCGCCTCCGCTGATTCGCCAGCGGGAAAGATGTACTCAAACGCTCCCGGCCGGGTGTATCGCGTCGCAAATGGATTCGAGCCGGCAGTCATATCACGCAGGGTAGGCTTCCAGCCTGCCCGTGAAGCCGAAGGGTTTGGGGACGGGCAGGCTGGAAG
>JAEZAS010000040.1 GCA_023430365.1 Planctomycetota bacterium | reverse complement strand
GTGCCGCGGATGAAGAGCGAGGTTCCGCCCGTGTAGGGATCGGTCACCAGGCTGCCGCCTGCCGCGGTCGATTCCAGGATGATGGCGTTGACCTGGAACGGTGAGCCGATTTCGCCGTTGGTGACGTTATCGATCGACACGGTCACGATTTCGTTCGGATCGATGAAGATGTCCATCAAGCCGGTGAGCGTGATGCTGCCGCTCGTCCCGCCGACCGGGATGACGATCGAAGTGGCTGAGGCGCTGTAGTCATCTCCCAGCGCGGCGTTGCCGGTGAAGGCCAGGTCGATGGTGACTGGCTGAACGGCCGCGAACGACAGCTCGGCGGTGATCGTGATCGTGCCGCCGCTCTCGGTCAGGATCATGCCGTTGGTGATCAGGCGAACCGAGGGGTTCGTGTCGTCGTTGACGATCGTGCCCAGCCCTTCGCCATCGTCGATCGAACCGCCGACCGCATTCGTCAAATTGACGGAGAAGGTCTCGTCCAATTCTGGCGTGGTGTCGCCGTTGACGAAGATCGTGATCTGCTTTTCGGTTTCGCCAGGGGAGAATTCGACGCTGGTGGCCGCTACTTCGGCGAGGTCATCGGCGTTTGCGGTGTCCAGCGCGGTCGCATAGTCGACCGTCACCGGGCTGAGGCTGGGAGCCGACAGCGAGATGGTGAACGTGAAGGCCGTCGTGCCGCTGTTGCCCTCGTCGAGCGTCACGTCGTCGATCGAGATCGTCGGCGGAGCGACGACGGTCAGCGTCGTGCTCGTTTGGACCGGGCCGTTCCCCTCGGCGTCGCTCAACCGGACGAGGATGGGGTAGTCGCCCACATCCGTGATGCCTGCGTCGGCCAGCGTGAAGGTGGTGGAGAAGTCTTCGGCCGCCTCATCGGTCGCGCCGTCCACTGCGGGCAGGGCCAACCAGGTGGCGCCGCCATCGAGCGAATATTCCGCCGATTCCAGCAGGTAGTTGTCGCTTCCCGCGAAATTGATCGTGATCGAGCCGGTGTAGTTGGTTTCGACCGTCGCAGGCGTGAGCGCGAGTGCGCCCGCGACGGGATCGGTCGTGTCTTCGACCAGCAGCAAAGCGCTATCCGTATCGCCCGTGTTGCCAGCCGAATCGCTGCCACGCACCAGGATCGTGAATGTTCCCGGGGCCGTCGGTGCCAGGTCGTCGAGCGTAAACGTGCCCGTCACGAGCTCGGTCACCTCGTCGAACGCCCCGTCGTCCGCGGTGAGGGGCAACCAGGTAAGGCCTCCATCGAGGCTGAACTCGGCGCCGGTAATGAAGAAGCTGTTGGTCGTGGAGTCGCTGATCGTGGCGCTGATGGTGACGGTGGCAGCACTGCCGTATTCGACGGTGCTGGGCATAAGGCCAAGGCCGGTGACGAGGGGACCCTCGGTGTCGAGTTGGGTCGAGACGAGGATGCGATCGTAGTTGGTGCGGTTAGGGGCCTGTACGTCGTAGATCTGGTCCGCCACGAAGATCTGGCCGGCGGAGTTGATGTCGATTCCCGAGTAGCCGGTATCCGCATCCGTCAACGGGTGCGGAATACCAGTCGTCAGAGTCTCCAAGAAAGAGAGGTCCGAGGCCGCGTGAACGGAGATCGACGAATTGTCGGCGAGATACTGTGAGACAAAAACTTTGCCGCCGAACAGGGCCACATCCATGGCGCCATTCACTGTCGCACTTTCCAGCAGCTCCGTCCCATCGGCGGAAATCTTGAAAATGGTATCGCCGCGACCTGTCGGCAACACGCCGCCGGCGGCGTAGATCGTGCCATCGGTGTCGACTTCGACGCCGTTGATAAAGGCCGACGTCGAGCCTGTCAGGACGCCAATATCAGCACGTCCGCCGGAACCGAACTCAGAGTCGAGCGTGATGTCGGCAGGATTGGTAACGTTCCAGCGCTCGATGACTCCCACACCACCGCCTGCTCGGCCAATGTAGAGGAAGTAGTTCGACCCTTCACGCAGCACGGTCATGCCGGTAAGTTGCGAACTCGTATAAGTCGACGACTGTTGGCCAAGCAGTGCGGTGAGATCGCTGTTGTAAACGCGAATGCCGATGCTCGGCGAGTTCGCGAAGGGATCGAGATTGACATAGACATAGCCGCGATCGTCGGTTGCGACGCCTTTGGACTGGGCGTAAAGCACAACTTCGCCCTCAATCGCCGTCGAACCCGGAGTAATAAGGCCCGGGATGGGGGCCTCGGCGTCGACCTTGCGGACCGATGCGCTGGCCGTGCCTTGAATGAACGAGGCATAGATCGACGAGTCGTCCTGGCTCAAAGCGAGCGCTCGTAAGCTTCGGGGCTCGCTTACGGAGTCGCGGGTACCACGGAAGTCGGCGTGCGTATCCCAAACCACCGCCAGCAGATTGCGGGATTCGAGGCTCTCGAAAAGCGGACGGCGGGTGGAACGAACGCTGCGCAAACGCTGATCAGCAGTGCGGCGGGACATGGCATACTCCGGCGGGCGATCGAGACTCCCCATCCGTCGCCAACCACGGTCGGCTGGCGAGGAATGGGAGGGCTAGGAGGTTTTTGCCGATGTTAACCGCCAAACCGGCGGGGGGGTAGGCCTGCCGTCGAGCAATTACCCTATTTGTGGTTAAAAAGTCGCTTTTCTGCCACCATAGCGGGGTGCGGTGGCTCAGAATCAGCCGTTGGTTCCTTGCCTGGCCGGTGGAGAGCTAACCCCCACGCCGATTGCTGCCGCCTACTGCTCCTCAATGCAGTACAGATGACTCTGACTGCGGATGAAGATTTGATTGCCAGCCACCGCCGGGGAGCCGTCGAACTGGTCTCCTTCGAGCTTGTTCTCGGCCAGGACCTCGAACTTGTCGCCGTTGCGGACGACGAGCGTTTGTCCGTCGCGGGAGACGAAGTAGATGCGATCGGCGGCGCCGACCGGCGATGAGTAGATCTTCGAAATGCCCGGCATCCGGGTGCGCTCGATGATCGGCTTGCCGGTCTGGGCATCGAGGCAGGAGAGGATGCCTTCGTTGCCTTGCGTGAACCAAAGCCGGTCGCCGTAGAGCAGGGGGGAGGGGATGTAGGGTGTGCCCCGGTCCGCCTTCCAGGCGATCTTGTCGCTGTCGGTC
>JAEZAS010000425.1:0-2500 GCA_023430365.1 Planctomycetota bacterium | reverse complement strand
GCCTGTCATGCGAACGCCAACGGCAAGGGAGGTCTCAAGCTTTCGCTACGCGGCGAAGATCCGCAGTACGATTACGATGCCCTGGTCCGACAACACCAGTCGCGAAGGGTCAATCTGCTCGAGCCCGACGCCAGCCTGATTCTGCAGAAGCCGTCCGGCAAGGTACCGCATCAGGGCGGAGTCCGATTCACGGCCGACTCGCCCGAGTACAAGATCATTCGCGACTGGCTCGCGGCCGGCGCTCCCGGTCCCGGCGATGCCCCGTCGAAGCTGGTGCGCCTGGAGGTCACCCCACTCGAGGCAGTCATTGCTGATCCGGAATCTTCGGTCGTCTTGCGTGCGACGGCTTTTTTTGACGACGGTTCTTCGCGGGACGTCAGCCGCCTGGCAGTCTACGAAACCACGACCACCACCATCGAAGTTTCTCCCGAAGGAGTCGCGCAGCGTCTCGACTACGGGGAAGCGACGGTCATCGTGCGTTACCTGCACGCGCAGGTTCCTGTCCGCCTGGCGTTTATCGAGTCGCCTAGCAATTTTGCCTGGAAGGCTCTCCCGGCCGAAAACTACATCGACGAGCACATCGACGCGAAGCTGCGGCCCTTGCGGGTCAATCCTTCGGACGTCTGCGACGACGCCACGTTTGTCCGCCGCGCCTACCTCGATACCCTGGGCCTGCTGCCGACTTCTGCGGAAGCCCGCGAGTTCGTCGAAAGCACCGAGCCCGACAAACGGAAGATTCTGGTCGATCGGTTGCTCCAGCGGCCGGAGTTTGCGGAGCACTTTGCCCTCAAATGGTCCGACCTGCTACGAAACGAGGAAAAAGTCCTCGACCCCCGCGGCGTCGACACGTTCCACAAGTGGATTCAGACCAGCATCTCGGCCGGCAAGCCGATGGATGAGTTTGTCCGGGAAATTCTTTCCGCCCGCGGCAGCACGTACGAGCATCCGCCGGCCAATTTTTATCGGGCGGTTCGCGACGCCACGAGCCGCGGCGAAACCGTAGCCCGGCTGTTTCTCGGCGTCCGCCTGCAGTGTGCCCGTTGCCACAACCATCCGTTCGACCGCTGGACTCAGGACGACTATTACTCCTGGTCGGCCGTGTTTGCGCGGATCGACTACAAGGTTCTCGACAACAAGAAGAAGGACAAGCTCGACAAGAACGCCTTCGACGGCGAACAAATCGTGCTCGTGAAAGACGAAGGGGAACTGAAAAACGCCCGCACGGGCAAAAACGCGGTTCCACAACTGCTCGGCGCGGACATCTTGGACGACAAAGCCGACCGGCTCGAACAACTCGCTCACTGGATGACCTCTCCGGAGAACGAGTTGTTCGTCAAATCGCAGGTGAATTTCGTCTGGTATCACCTGATGGGGCGGGGGCTCGTCGATCCGCTGGACGATTTCCGCCTGACCAACCCGCCGACGAACCCGGAACTTCTGGAGGCGCTAGCCAACGATTTCGTAGCTCATGGTTTCGATCTGCGTCATCTCATCCGCACGATCATGGCCAGCCGGGCCTACCAGGCGTCGGCTTTGCCCAATTCCACCAATGAGGACGACGAGAATTATTCGCGCGCGATCCTCCGCCGCCTTCCCGCCGAGACTTTGCTCGACGCCCAGTGCCAGGTCCTCGATGTCCCCACGCGGTTTGAGGGCTACCCGGTTGGCACTCGGGCTGGGCAGGTTCGGGGCGTGAACCGCGGCGGCCGAAAAGTCAGCTCAGGCGATCGATTCCTTCGCACCTTCGGCAAACCGGAGCGGCTGCTCGCTTGCGAATGCGAACGGTCGAATGAAACGACCTTAAAACAGGCCCTCGTTTTGATCGGCGACGAAGATTTCAGCGAGCGTCTCACAAAACCAGGCAATCGCCTCGATGGCCTGGCGAAGAGTGAGTTGTCGCCGGCGGAGATCGTGCAGGAACTTTACTGGACCGCTCTCAGTCGTCCACCAAGCGCCGACGAATTGCAGTTTGCCGAATCGGCGCTCAGCGGGGCCGACGATCGCTTTGCCGCGCTGCAGGATCTCACCTGGGCCCTGCTCAATTCGAAAGAGTTTCTCTTCCGCCACTAGGACCCGCCACTTATGCGTTTGCCGTCGCTTGCTCCCCTTGCAGTGTTATGCGCGCTGATCCTCAGCATCGGCGGCGTTCCGAGGCTCGAGGCTGGCGAGTCCGACGGCCGGCTCGATATCTACTGGGTCGACGTCGAAGGGGGCGCAGCGACGCTCATCGTCACTCCGGCCGGCGAATCGGTACTCATCGACGCCGGCAATCCGGGGCGGCGCGACCCCGATCGCATCGTCAAGCTGGCCACCGAAACGGCAGGCCTGCGGCAAATCGATCACTTGGTGATCACCCACTACCACGGCGACCACTACGGCGGAGCCATCACCCTCGCCGAACTGCTGCCGATCAAGAATCTGTACGACAACGGCAAGTTCGAAGGCATGCCCGACAACCCGGGCAAAGCCTACTTCGAACTGAAGTGCGAGCAGCGGCATG